>JAOIVP010000001.1 GCA_028224115.1 Candidatus Pelagibacter sp.
GTAAGGCTTATCTAGTAAGCTGATTTGATCTAAAATATTAGTTTTATTCAATTTATTATTCAGTTTTTAATCTTAAAACAGGCTCTTCTTTAATTGGAACATGAATTATTGCTGCAAAAATTGATAATGCAATTGCTAAATACCACGCATAATCATAAGAGCCATATATATCGTGAAATAAACCTCCTAAAAAAGATCCAAAAAATGAACCTATTTGATGACTTAAAAATACTATTCCATATAACATGCCGAGATGTTTCGTTCCAAACATTTGGGCAACAATACCACTTGTAGCAGGTACAGTTGACAACCAAAGAAACCCAAAACTGGCTCCAAATATAAAAGCATTAATGTTACTTGCTGGAAGAAAAATAAATAGACAAATAGAAATTCCTCTTAAAGCATAAATAGCAGCAAGAATTACTTTTTTTTTCATTTTGGTTGATAAGTATCCGCTAAATAATGATCCAAAAATATTGAACAAACCTATCAAGGATAAAATTGCTGCAGCAGTCCAAGTTTCTAACCCTCGATCAATTACATAAGTTGGAACATGTGTTCCAACCAAAGTGATATGAAATCCACATACAAAAAAACCTGCTGTTAAAAGTACATAGCTTTTCGTTTTAAAAGCTTCTTTAAGTGCACTCATAGTGTTTTGATCACTGGGTTTTTCTATAGACTCTGATAACGAGGGAGATCTTACAAAAAATGCGATTACGAGACCTATCACCAAGAATATTGTAAAAATATATAAAGTATGGATCCAACCATTATTGATTAGAGAATAAGATGTATACATAGGTGAAATAAAATATCCAAAAGATCCAACAGCTGTTACTAAACTCATTGCTATAGTTCTATTTGATAAAGGAAAATGTTTTCCTACAATTGACATTGGAATACTTATAGCAGTTCCTCCAAGACCAATACCCACAAGGAGACCCATATCTATTTGAAAAAAAATACCTGTATTAGGACCTGAATATAAAAAATAAATTCCTAAAATATAAAAAATAAAAGCAAGCATGATTGCTTTATGTCCACCATATTTATCTGCAATAGCTCCAAATATAGGTCCAGATAAACCCCACATTAACATCTGCAATCCAACAGCTAATCCAGATTCTGTAAGAGATATATCAAGATCATTTTTAAAATCAGAAAAAAATAAACCAAATGTTTGTCTAACTCCTAATGATATTAAAACTACCAAACATGCAGCAATTAGAGTTATTAAAGCAGTTTTGTTTTGAATAAATTTTGTAGATGTCACTTTAAATTACTTTAAATGTTTTAAAGCTTGTTTTATATCAGCAATTAAGTCGCTAGGATCCTCAAGCCCAATATGAAATCTAACAAGGTGTTCATCTTTTTTAAGTTTTAAATATTTTCTTTTACCAGTTTCTCTAAATTCTTGATGTAATGCTAGACTTTCAAATCCTCCCCAACTATAGCCATAACCAAATAATTTAAGAGAGTTAACAAATTTTCTAATTGAATTAATATTTTTTGATTTAATCTGAACTCCCATCAAGCCTGATGCTCCTGAATAATATTTTTTCCACATCCTAAAATTGTAAGAGTCTTTTTTATAAGGATACAATAATTTGAATTTTTTATTTTTTGATAAAAACTCAGCAACTTTTTTTGCATTCTCTCTGTGTCTATCTAATCTAACATCAAGTGTTCTAAGTCCTCTTGTGATTAAATAAGCATCATCTGGTCCAAGTCTTAATCCTGTAATTCTTTCTGCAGCTTTCACTTTTGGAAATACTTTTTTATTAACTGCTAACGATCCACCCATAACATCGGAGTGACCTGAATAATATTTGGTAGCTGATACAATTGCCATATCAAAACCAAGTTTTATGGGTTTTAAAAAATATGGAGTCCCCCATGTATTATCCATAGCAGTTAGAATTTTATGTTTTTTTGCAATTGAAACAATTTTGCCAAGGTCTTGAAAATCAAACGAATTACTTCCAGGATTTTCTACAAAAATTAATTTAGTATTTTTTGTAATACTTTTTTCTAAAGTTTTAAGATCATGTGGATCATAAAATGTTGTTTTAATATTAAATTCTTTTAAAAAATTTTCAGTTAATATTCTAGTTGGGCTATAGACAGGATCTGCAACAATAATTTCGTCTCCTGGTCTTGTTACGCTAAATATTGCTAAAAATACGGCACCAAAACCAGTTGGTGTTGTAAACACATGATAGCTTTCTTCCAACTTCGTTAAAATTTTTTGTAAAATATATGTCGTGGAAGTTCCTTGTCTGCCGTAATCATAATGACCACCTGTAGGATTTTTTATAGCTTTAGCTTGAGTTTTTCTAATATCTTTCATTGATTTGAAAATAATAGTTGATGCTCTGACTACTGGAGGGTTAACAGACTGATTATGAAAGTCTTTTGCTGTATGTTTTAAAAATGTCTTGAAAGAATTACTCATAATAAAATTTGATATGTTAATAAGACAATGCTATATCCCGTAAAAAACGTCAATAAAATTAATAAATAGGATTGAATGAGTTACCCAAAAAAACATAGAGGCCGAAGAAAGCAAGGCTCTAAAAAAAGAAGAGCAAAAAGAAAAAATAAGAAAAAATAATCTCCTATGGAGCAGATTAGCAAAGTAAAGTCTATTAGCATATGGATATTTATAATTCCTTTTTTTGCTGTTAATGCCTGTTTAATAATAACTACACAATTTCATTTTCTGATTGAACCTCAGTATAGAATTTTTAGCACATTTCCTTATTTTGATGGTGGGGTCTCAATAAGTAGAACTGCAAGATATTACCCAACTTATCTTATATTTAAACCAGCTATGTTTTTAACTTCGTATCTTTTAATTAAATACTGGATCTATAACAAAGAAATAGTTATTTTTTTTGATAAAGAACACAAATATAAAAATAAAATTTTGTTTTTTGGTATCGCATCAGCAATTGCTTTAACAATTCATTCAATATTTTTAGGAGTTAAATTTGATAATGATTTGTATAAATTATTTAGAAGAGTAATAATGCTTTCATTTATAATTTTTGAAATTACAGCTCAAGCATATTTAGTTGCTGCATTTTATTCATTTAAAAATAAATTAGACAAAAATATTAATAAAATATTTTTGAATCTTAAAATTATTTTAGTTTCAACTTTAATTGTTGTTGCAGTTATAAGCATACCAATAATAAGTTTACCTGGAGATGATATATTTGGTTTTAATCTTAAGTTTTTAAAACATGCTCTTGAATGGGATTATTTTTTAGGTGTAATATTATTTTATGTATTAACTTTTTTTATGTGGAAAAAAACTAATTATTAATCCATCCACCGCCTAAAACCTTATATCCAAACTGATCTTCACTGTAAAACACGCACGCTTGACCTGGTGAAATACCATCTTCAGAATTAACTAAATTCACATTAGCTGTATTATTATCTTTTAGATCGACCTTTGCCTCAAGTAGGTTTCCTGTTGATCTAACTTTTACAAAAATATTTTTATCTAAATCTTTTTTATCAGTTAATAAGTTTAAATCTTTAAGAAAGATATTTTTTTTACCAAGATTTTCTTTTGCTCCAACTATAATCTCATTATTGTCAGAATTTATTTTTAGTACGTATAAAGGCTCTTTATCTGAAACTTTAATCCCTTTTCTTTGACCTATAGTAAAGTTAATAATTCCATCATGAACACCAATTACTTTTCCATCCAAATTCTTAATGTTTCCCTTTTTAAAAGAGTCTGGTCTAAATTTTCTAATTACTGAAGCATAATCTCCATTGGGTACAAAACAAATATCTTGGCTATCAGGCTTATCTGCAACGTTTAAATCTAGTTCTTTTGCAATCTCTCTTGTTTTATCTTTTAACATTCCACCTAATGGAAATCTTAAATAGTCTAATTGTTCACGTGTCGTGTTAAATAAGAAATAACTTTGATCTCTATTTTCATCAATCGCTCTATACATATTATTTGTATTATTTGCTGTAATGTTTTTTACATAATGACCGGTTACTAAAGCGTCTGCTTTAAGTTCTTTTGAAACTTCAAATAAATCTTTAAATTTTACTGTTTGATTACATTGAACACATGGTATTGGAGTCTCACCATTTAAATAACTATCAACAAAATTATCTATAACACCTTGTTTAAACTTATCTTGGTAATATAAAATTTTATGTTCAATTCCTAATTTATGAGCAACACGTTTAGCGTCCATTATATCTTGTCCGGAACAACATTGTTTGGATTTAGCTACTTCTTTTCCATCATCATAAAGTTTTAAAGTTATTCCTATAACTTTATAACCTTCATTTTTCATAATTCCGGCTACAGTTGATGAATCTACTCCACCAGACATAGCAACAACTACAGTCGTATCCTCAGGCTTTTTATTAATTCCAATAGAATTTAATTCTTTATTCATAATGTGCTATTTATACTTATTTAAAATATAAGTTAAATTAAATGATTTTAGATTATGAGCCAGGTGACAAAGTTACTAATCCAAACAACAAAGACTGGGGTATTGGTCAAGTTCAATCTATTATAAATGGAAAAGTTACTGTTAATTTTGAAAATGTTGGAAAAAAAGTTGTTAATTCAAATTTAATAAATTTAGAAAAAATCTCTAACAAAAAGGATATTAAATGAGATCAGCATTAATAATACTACTAAGTTTAATCACTTTTTATAATCCTGCTTTTTCAAAAGAAAAACTTTTACCCAATACGCTTTTAGAGATTAAAGTAATTGAAAACTGGGAACCAGTTAAAAACTTTAAAAAATTTAAAGAGTATTCAAAACTTACTCCCATGAAAGGATTTTTAGAAAGAAAAAATAAAGAGTGGAATTGTTTTGATAGGATTAAAAATGTAGATCCCTATCCAAAAGATGACAAATCTCACCATGCATGGTTCTCATGTCAAAATTATTTACATGTTGTTGGAACCCTTAATCCACAATTGATTGGGGATATTTTGTTATTTTGGGCGTCAGCAAAGAAAGATCTAATGATTGCAAAAAAAACAACTAAATCAATTGGATATAATGTTTCGGGATATGATATTCCTAGCACACTTGGAACTTTTGCTCAATTTTATGCTGTCTGGTACAATGAAATTAATTTCACAGACCAAGAAAGAGAATTGGTTAATAAATATCTAGTCCAAAAACTTTTTGATCAAAAATTTAAAGTTTTAAATTATGGTTCAAGAAAATGTAATATCAAAAAATTAAAGAGTATTTATTCAAAGAATACAGGAACCAATAATTGCGGAAATATTAGAATGAAAGTTGCTGTTGGTGAAATAATGCTTGGCTTTAGATTGGAAAACCAAAAACTATTAGACAAAGGTCATAAGGATATTTATGTTGTGCAGGCATTTATCAATAAAGATGGGATTAATATAAATCTTGCCAGCAGAGGTGCCTCAACTGTAAATTATTCTTGGGAATATACTGGTTACTCAAGTATTCTAGCAGAAGTGTATAGACCTGTTGGATATGATTATTTTGAACATACACTTCCTCGTGGGGCTAAGGTAAAAGATTATTTAAAATTTAATTATAGACTTCTTAAAGATTTTAAATTGACTGCTAAATGGGCAAAATATGATGTGGGCTCAAAATCTAACCCATACAAAAAAATTTCTAAAATTACCCAGGCTGAATATATACTAACTGAAAATGCAAAAGATGCTTACAGATACAAGGATGGTGATAAAGAGTTTATAAAAGCTCATTCAAGATTTACTAAAAGATATATGCCAGAACTTTATTCAAGTGTATCTGAAGAAGAAATTAAAAATTATCATAGATCAAAAGAAGGTCTGATTTCGGCGAATAAAGGTGTAAGTTCTTATGGTTTATATTATGGGAATAGTTGAGAATAATATAAAATAAATTTTTATAATATGGATACAAAAAAAATTATAGAGGGCCTAATAAATTCTTTTTTAGAGGCTGGAGAGATATCATTAGCTCTTCGAGAAAAAGGATTAAAAAAAGAAATTAAATCTGACAACACACCTGTAAGCAATGGAGATCTTGAAGTTAATAAATTTATTACAAAAAAAATATCTGATATTACACCAGATATTCCAATTATATCTGAGGAAACATCTGACAATAAAGATAATACTCAACTAAAAGATTTTTGGTTGGTTGATCCTATCGATGGAACATATGATTATATAAATAACCTTGAAGAATTTACAATTAATGCTGGTTTGATTATAAATAATAAGCCTGTAGCAGGATTAATTTATGCACCTGCAAAAAAGAGAATGTTCTACTCTTACGGACCAGGAAATGCTTTTGAACTAACTAATGGACAAACTATTAATCTAAGTAATAAAATTAATAAAAATAACAATCCTATTAAATTTATTTCTTATTCAAACAAAATTAAACCTGAAATTCAAAAAATCTATCAAGATATTGGTGTCGGTGAAAATGTTAAAATGAAAAGTTCACTAAAATTTTGTGTGGTTGCAGCTGGTGAATATGATGGTTACGTTGCAGAACCTAGAGCTTATGAATGGGACATAGCAGCAGGCCATGCAATACTAATTCATTCAGGAGGAACAGTTACAGATTTTAATGAGAATGAAATTTTGTATGGAAAAAAAGATCTTAAAAATCCAAGCATAATTTTAAAAAGTAAAAATATATTATAATGGATGAGCAATTAAGAATAATACTTATCATAATAGTGTCTGTTTCGATTTTTGGGTTATTAGTTTTTGTGTTTGTTAAAAACTATGTAAGACAAAAAATTAATAACTTGGTTGAAGAGGAAAAAGATAAAAAGTCTAAAGTAGATTAATTATTTTTAAATATTGATCTTTTTCTATATCCATTACTTTTCTAGAGGTCTCAAAATCAAATCCATTTCTTGCTAATAGAGATATATCTTTTTTATAAAACAATGTTCTATTATCCTCTGCTCTTGCTGGCCCTATTCTTTTTTTTTTACAAATTTTTATAGCAGAAAAAAAATCTTGATCAGAGTTATCTTCTCTAATTTTATCAACAGTATCTTTTATAAATTCGTCGTTAATTCCTTTTCCTATTAAATAGTTTCTAATTTTATTAATGGAATTTCCTCTTTGAATCATGCTATTTGCTTTACTTTCAGAATAAAATTGATCATTTATAAATTTATTTTTTTCCAGATCTGACAACACAATATCGATCAATTTATTAACGTCTTTTTTTCTTATATCAGAAGAAGAAAGTTTCATATATTTCTTCAGTAAATAAGTTTTTAATTGCTGTTTTGAAGGTGCATACTTTTCAACATAAGCAAATGCAAAATTTCTCATCTCTTCTACGGTTACTTGAAGTGTTTTTTTTCTATTTCTTATAGGAATCATGGTTAGATTTTATATAATATATTTCAATGATCGAACAAATTTATAATTATTTTACTATTGAGACACTTTATATGTGGATCAACATAGGAGTATTACCATTTTGGCTGATGCTAATTTTTTTTCCTCAGTCACATTTGAGTAGAATTTTTGTATCATCAATATTTCCAATATTTATACTAAGTGGTGTTTATATTTTTATTTTATATAAATCTTATCTAATAGGTTATGATTTTATAGGTAATTTTACTTTGTACTTAGGTTTAGATGAGCTCTCTAGATTGTTTGAAGATCATTTGTATTTAATGCTTTTTTGGACACACTTTATTGCAATCAATCTATTTGTCGGAGGTTGGATTACTAAAGACTCTCAAAAATTTTATATCAATAAAATCTTAGTAGCGATCCCATTAATAATTACTTATTTAATTGGACCAATTGGTTTATTCTTTTATTGGATTGTTAGAATTTTCTATGCAAAAAGAATTAACCTTTATGAGTAACTATATTGATTTTTATTTTGATATAATTAGTCCTTATTCATACATAGCGCATAAAAAAATTCAAAAAATCAAAGAAAATAAAAAAATTATTTTTAATTACAAACCTATTTTATTGGGTGGTCTACATAATTTAGCAGGAATAAGCGCTCCTGCTTTCAATAAATATAAAATGAAAAATATGCAAAGCGATTGTGAATTAGTCTCAAAAAAAAATAATATTGCTTTTAAATGGAATTTTAAATTTCCAATAAACTCACTTTCAATAATGCGAGGATATATATCAATTAATGATAATCAAAAAGAAGAATACTTAAATATTTTTTTTGATGCTTACTGGAGAGATAATTTGGATTTATCATTTGAAAAAGAATTTTCAAAATTATTAGAAATTTTAAAAATAGATAAAGATTTTTTTTTTAATAAAATTAAACAACAATCAACTAAAGATAAATTAAAAGAATTAACAAATGAAGCTTTTAATAAAGAGGTATTTGGCGCCCCAACCTTTATTATTAATAACAAAATTTTCTGGGGACAGGACCGTCTTGAATATGCTGTTGAGGAATTAATCTAAATTATTCTATTTTAAATTTACTTTGGCTAATTGCACCAAAACCACCTTCAATATGTGATATTTTTTCATATCCCATATTTTTTAAAGCTTTAACTGCTAAAGCAGATCTTACTCCTCCAGCACAAAACAAAACAATCTCTTTATTTTTATCTAAAACACCTTGTTGATATAAAGCACTATTAGGATCTAAATAAATTTCTAGCTTTCCTCGAGGTATATGAACTGAATTTTCTACTTTACCAGTGCTTTCTAATTCATTGTCTTCTCTAATATCAATTAAATTACAATTATTATCTTCAACCATTTTTAAAGCATCATGTACGTTAATCGTTTTGATCTCTTCCATTGCTTCAGATACTAATGTTTGTAGTGATTTAATAGCCATAATATTGTAAGGATTTATATCATATAAATTTAAAACTAATATGAAAAAACTTTTTATAAAAATTTGTAAGTTACTAGGTTTTGAAATTTTAGATCAAAATAATTTTTACTCCCCTACATTAGAAAAAAATCTAAATGAAGAACTCTCAACAATTAATGAAAAATCAATAATTTTACCCTTAGGCCAGGTAAAAATTACAAAAAAAGTGCGTTCTATTTTAATAATTTTTAGAATGAATACAGATGTTGAAATTTGGGATCAAAATAGAAAAAGATTATTTGAACTCCCAAAAATTGAGTATTCAAAAAGATCTGTCAATTCACTAATTAAAGCTATTGAGTATTTTAAATCTAAATATTCAAATATTCATATTAAGACTATAATAGTTGATGATAATTCTAATGAAAAAAATTTATCTCAAATTAAAAAAGTAATTAAAAATAAAAATATTGATATTGAACCTTTAGACCATTCTAAATATCAAGACATAATTAAAAAACAAAAAAATCAACAAACTTTTGCAAATCTTGCAAGTCTTCTTCAAAGTTTTGAAATTGGTAAAGAAAAAGGTGAAGATTTAATTTTTTTTATTGAGGACGATTATATTCATTTTGAACCAATGTTAGAAGAAATGATTGCATCTTATGAGAGATTAGCCTCACAACTTAATAGAGATATTTTTATGTGTCCAGCTGATTATCCTTATTTATATATGAATAATGAAAAAACAAATATTTTAATAGGAAACAAAAGACACTGGAGAACTATCGATAAAACATTATGTACATTTTTAACTACAAAAAATTTGCTTGACAAATATTGGGATAATTTTTACCGAACATGTCTTGATAGACATGACCCATTTGAGAAATATTTAAATGAAATTTATAAAAATGAAATTTGTATTTCACCACTAAAAAGTTTATCACTGCATTTAACCAATATAAATTCAAGTTATGGCCTGTCTCCATTTATTGATTATAAAAAACTTTGGGAAGAAAATAAAATAAATGATTAAAGAAAATACTAAAGCACCTACTTTTACAGCTATATCAACTAATAAAGAAAAATACTCGTTAAAAGAATCATTGGGTAAATATGTGGTAATTTACTTTTATCCAAAAGATGACACACCTGGTTGTACTATTGAAACGAATGATTTTAATAAACTGTTACCTAAATTTAAAAAATTAGAGTGTGAAGTCTATGGAATTTCTAAAGATAATTTAAAAAGTCACGATAAATTTAGAGATAAATATAAGATAAAATTTGATTTATTAGCTGATGAAGAATTAACAGTACTTAAAAAATATAAAGTTTGGGGTAAAAAAAAGTTCATGGGACGAGAGTTTATGGGTGTCCTTAGAACTACATTTTTAATAGATAAAAAAGGAAAAATTATAAAGATCTGGGATAACGTTAAAGTTAAAGATCACGCAAAAGAAGTTTTGGAAACTCTTAAAAACTTTTCAAAAAAATAAAAAGGCCCCTTATTTCTAAGGGACCTTTAACGTTATAGAGAGATAATTTTTTTAGTCTCTGATTGCGTAAGCTTTAACACCAACTTCAGCAACATCAGTTCCAAGTTTTTCTGCTTGAGCGCTAATTCTAAGACCAATTGATGCTTTCAGAACTCTAAACAATATGTATGAAAGTACAAAACTAAACACACAAACTGCAACAACGCCCATTAACTGAGTTCCAAATGTTGTATCTGGATTTGAAATTGGAACTACCAATGTTCCAAAAATACCAGCAAACATATGAACTGGGATTGCACCTACTACATCATCTAAGTGTTTAGACTCTAAAAACTTAGTTCCAAAGTACATAATAATTGCTCCAACTGAACCAATTACCATTGCTAAAATCGGACTAGGATTTAAAGGTTCAGCGGTGATTGCAACAAGACCAGCTAAAGCACCATTTAACATCATGATAATATCTGTCTTACCACCAATTAATCTAGTAACTAAAGCAGCGGTTACTGTTCCAGCAGCTCCTGCTAAATGAGTATTAACAGCAATTTTACTAATCGCTGTTACATCATCAAAAGTTCCAACAGCTAATTGACTAAAGCCGTTAAAGCCAAACCAACCAAACCATAATAAAAAAGTTCCAAGAGTTACTAGTGGAATACTAGATGCAGCAAAAGGAACTAAAGATTTAGTTTCACCTTTTTTTCCAAATCTTCCGGCTCTTGCACCTAAAACCATTACACCAGCTAAAGCAGCAGCGCCACCACAAGCATGTACTAAAGTAGATCCTGCAAAATCAGAAAAACCAGCAGTTGCTAACCAACCACCGCCCCACTGCCAACCCATTGAGATTGGATAAATAAATGCAGCCATAATTGCTGAGAAAAAAAAGAATGGCCAAATTTTAATTCTTTCTGCAACAGCTCCCGATACAATTGATACCGTCGCACAAACAAACATTGCTTGATAGAACCAGTCTGAATAATCTGAGTAACCTGTTCCAATTTCTGACGCGTCACTCCAAATTTTAAATGAACCTATGTATCCACCTTCTGGTATTCCATAAGCAAGATTATACCCGCATAGAAAAAATACTATTGATGCGATTGCAAATTTGCCAATATTTTTTGCAGCAATTGTTGATACACTTTTAGTGGTTACTAAACCGCACTCAAGCATACAAAATCCTGCAGCCATAAATGCAACTAATATTCCGCCTAAATAAAAACCAAGTGTGTTAAATATATATTGTCCTTCAGCTGAGATGGTAGTTTCTGCTGAAGCTAACCCTGTAATACTAAAAATGATTACAAAACTAAGTGTTATTTTTTTAAATAAATTAATCATTATCTCTCCTTGTTATGGAGGTTCTTTTATTGAACTTTCCTGTTTAAAGAATTGCTGATTAGTCAAAAGAGTTATGACGATAGAACATGTGTATAAATATAAAGGCCCCTAAAAAGGGGCCTTTTTTCTAACTATAAGAGAGAGAGATAGTTATTCTGTTTTTAAGAGGCTCTCCAATGAGATAACGATATGGAGATCGAAGAGCCTCTTTATTGCATGCAATTAGTCTCTTATTGCGTAAGCAATTACACCTGTTTCAGTAACGTCTGTACCCTTAGTTTCAGCTTCTTTACTTAATCTGATACCAAAGATCGCCTTCATTACTGACCACACGATATAAGACACAGCAAACACAAAAATGTTAACTGAAAGCACACCAATTAACTGAGCACTAAAACTTGCATCAGTATTAGTTAGTGGAACTGCAAGTGTGCCCCATATACCAGCAAACAAGTGAGCTGGGATTGCACCTACTACATCATCAAGTTTGAAGCTAAATAATAATTTAGTTCCAAACACAACAATCAAGCCACCAACAGCACCAATTAAAATTGCTGCAAATGGTGAAGGTGCTAAAGGTTCTGCAGTAATAGCTACTAAGCCACCAATTGCTCCGTTTAACATTTGAATTACATCTGTTTTACCATACATTAATCTTGTTATTACACCTGCTGCTAACACTCCACCACAAGCTGCAAGATTTGTATTGATAAAGATAGTAGATATCGCAACCGCATCATCAAAAGTTCCTAATGCTAATTGAGATCCACCATTAAATCCAAACCAACCTAACCATAGGATAAATACACCTATTGTTACTAATGGAATTGAAGAAGCTGCAAAAGGTTTTAACGCCTTTGGATTTCCTGCAGAGTCAAATCTTCCATTTCTAGCACCTAACAAAATAATACCAGCTAAAGCAGCAGCACCACCTGTTGAGTGTACTAAAGTTGAACCAGCAAAGTCAGAGAAACCGATTTCAGCTAACCAGCCTCCACCCCACTGCCAACCCATTACGATTGGATAAATTACTCCAGCTAAAATAGCTGCAAATAAAAAGAATGGCCATAACTTGATTCTTTCTGCCATAGCACCTGAACAAATTGAAACTGTTGTTGCACAAAATACCATTTGGAAAAACCAATCAGAACCATCCGCATAACCAGTATCTATTGCACTTGCATCTGACCATGGTGTGAATGATCCAATATATCCACCTTCTGGAATACCATAAGCTAAGTTGTAACCAACTAGCCAAAACATAATTCCAGCAATTGCATAAAGACCAATATTCTTTGCACAAATTACCGAAACACTTTTTGAAGTTACCATACCAGATTCTAGCATTGCAAAACCAGCTGCCATGAACATGACAAGGAAACCACAAATTAAAAATAATAGAGTATTAAAAATAAACCCCACTTCAGCAGACACTGTTGTCTCTGCCATTCCCGCACTACTCATGTTTAGCAAAAATACCAAACTAAGAACTGGTGCAGTTATTCTCTTTATTAATTTAGTCATAAGACCTCCTGTTAAGGTAATGACTTATAATTTTAATATTTTTAAAAACTAACGCTGATTAGGAAAAATGGGTATGCAGTTTTTGCATATAGTAACAGCCCTAAACGTATTTTGAAAACGTTAGGGCTGTTAAAAAATAATTATTTATTAAATACTTCTTTTAAAGCTTTAGCTGGTAAGAATTTTACTTTTTGAGAAGCAGCGATTTGAATTTGCTCACCTGTTCTCGGGTTTCTTCCCACTCTAGCTTTTCTTTTTGCTACCTTATAAGTACCAAATCCAGCAATTTTTACTGTATCATCACCTTTTAGTGCATCTAAAATAGTGTTGGTAATTGTATCAAATGTTCTTTCAGCATCAGCTTTGCTCAAATTTAATGAGCCTGAAAGTGATGCTACTAGTTGTTTTTTGTTCATTTTAGCTCCGGTTGTGTTGGTTAAATATCATATTTGTCATAAACGTTGATAAATCAAGCTTTTTTTTAGTGTCTAATTTTTTTTAAGATACAATATATGGTAGAACCTTAAATAAGCATTGGTTTTACTTATCTTTTATTCTTTTTAAAAAAAGAAATTAATTGAATAAACCTAGGTCTTTTAAGTCATTAAAGGTTGTAAAAAACATCAATGATAGCAACAAAAACATTCCGATTCGAAAAAAACCTTCTTGTACTTTTTGAGACAAAGGACGACCTAAAACTTTTTCAAACGCATAAAACATTAAGTGTCCACCATCCAACATTGGTATTGGAAATAAGTTAATCAAACCAAGGCTTATTGAAATATAAGCCATAATAGAGATAAAAGGTAGAATACCAATTTCTGCAACTTGACCTGTTATTTTAGCAATTCTAATTGGTCCTCCTAATTGCGAACTATCCCCTGATCCCGTTAACATAGTGCCTATATATTTAAGAGAGGAAGTACTTACAAAGTACACTTCTTTAACTGATTGAATTAATGCTTGAGCTGGGCCAAGTTTTACATGGTTAATTTTATTATTTACTGCTCCAAGTTTAATGCCAACCATTCTTTTATTAACTTTATTCCCCAAATTATCATCACTTAAAACTATATTTGGTTTAATTTTAAGCAAATACTCTTGATCAAATCGCTCAACTTTAAAATCAATAACATCCCCTGTCGAAGTTGTTATATATTTTGAAACATCCATGATGCTTTCAACTTTATTGCCGTCAATTTCTAAAATAACATCATTATCTTTAAGCCCACCAATCATTGCGGGACTATCTTTTTGAACTTCATTGATAACTGCAGGAGTAAAATCTTTACCAACAAAGGTATAAATACAAAAGAATATGGCTATCGCTAATAAAAAGTTAGCTAAGGGTCCGCCAAATACAATTAAAGCTCGTTGATATAATGGTTTTATGACAAATAACTTTTCTTGGTCTTCTTCATTGTATTGTTTTAATATTTTTTCATGATCTGCTTGAGAAAAAACGTTTCGATCCCCAAAAAATTTGACATATCCACCAAGTGGGATCCAACATATCTTCCATCTGGTTCCATGTTTATCATTCCAACCAAATATTTCTTGGCCAAAACCGATTGAAAAATCAGTAACCCCTACTCCATATTTTCTTGCAAAATAATAATGGCCGTACTCGTGAATAAACACGACAACCAAAATCAAGATTATAAATGGAATTATATATGTAAGCATAATTAAATATTTTAAGCGTTTCTATGAGTCTTATGTAATTATCATAGGTTTATAACTTGCCTTTAATTGTATTTTTAAACCCCCTCAACTAAAACTAGATGAGCTTTGGCCGCTAATTCTCTTACCACTTTAGCTGCTTGGTATTTTTCTGATTCATAGAATTTACGAGCAGCATCAATACTTTCAAATTCAATTAATACAACAGTACCTAAATTTTCACCTTCTCTTACGTCAGGACTAGGTTCACGAACAAGAACTTTACCACCGTATTCTCCAATAGTTGGTCCAGACATTTGTTTAAACTTTTCCATACCTTCTGGATCGTGTTCTTTAAGATGTGCTATCAAATATCCTTTGCTCATAATTTTCTCCTTTATTTTTTAATGTAACAAATCCTTCACCATGAGTCTAATTGCTTTAAAAAAATTATTTACCCTTAAACTTAAAATATAGGGAAAACAGAATAAGACCAACTAGAACAACTCCTACAAATATTCTTAAATACTGATTAAAAAATAAATCAATCAATTCAATCATGTTTGTTTTATATAATTAAAACTATTTTAAAGTTCCCTCTAAAACATATTTTAATATTCTAACCACTTGCATTTGATCTGATGCAACAGCAGAAGCTGCAGCATCTATTTCCTTTAATGCATGTTGATGATCTTCATTTTGTATAACAATAAGTGATTTATTTAATGCAGATGCATACCCTGCATCAAATGCTGCATTCCATTGTTTGTATTTTTCACCAAATTTAACAACGACCACATCACTATCTTTAATAGACTTTTTAGTTCTAATTGAATTGATATTAGCGCCTTTCCGATCTTTCCAAATATTTTTCTCTTCTGGGCCCAATATTTCAACCCCACAATCGTCTGAGGATGCATGATCAGTTACAGGAGATGAAAATTGAATATCTAAATTTTCTTTTTTACAATTTTCAATTATTTCTTCACGCCAATTAGTGTGAATTTCACCCGCTAAATATACTTTCAACATTTATTCTCCTGTTTATTTTAATTCTTTATCTTAAGTATTTTAATTAATATATCAGATGTTTAGTTTATCTTTAATTGCATAAAACCACACAGCTAATCTAAAATAAAATGTCCTTAATTGAGGAAAAATAAACTTTTTAGGTAATCCTTTATATATTTTTGAGATATCAAGTTCTTTACTATTGGATGAAAACACTAATTTAGATAACTGTTTTCCAGTCCAAGGAGCCGCACTCACCCCTACACCGTTATAGCCAAATCCATAATAAATTTCTTCATTATCAATTTTGCCAATGGATGGAGTAAGCTTTTGAGATAAGGCAATTAATCCTCTCCAGTTATAATCAATTGTAACATTAGACCATTTAGGAAAAATATTTTTTAAAAACTTTTCCATTTTTTTAGACATAGCTAAATTTGACTGGTCACTTCCAGTTAAATCTCCTCTAGTTCCAAATAAAATTCGATTATCGGGCAACTTTCGATAATAATACAAAAGGTTTTTAGTGTTAGCGATCGGTGAAAATGTTTTAAAGTTATGAGCATTCATTTCATCTTCATTTAGTTTTCTAGTTACAATTATATTTGAGATAACTGGTAATACTCTTCCATCCATTTGAGGGATTAAGCCTTCTTGATAAAAGCCGTTGGTTGCAACTACTATTTTTTTAGATCGAATAGATCCTTCTTTAGTTCTTAAAATATAAGAACCATTTTCTTTATCTATTTTATTAACTTTTGTGTGTTCAAATATTTTCAATTTTTTGGATAAAGCATATTTTGCAATCCCATTAACAAATTTAAGAGGATTAATTGCAAAACCTGGTTTATAGGAAAAAGCTCCGTATTGTTCAATTCCTCCATGTCCAATTTCATTGAATTCTTCTTTTGAATAAATTTCAGTTTCAATTCCAAATTCAGATTTATAAACTTCAGCTTGTTCTTTAATTTGCTCAAATTTATTTTTATGATGAGCTACAACAAAATTATTGTCTCCTGTTACATCACAATCAATATTGAATTCTTTAATAATATCTTTGGTGTGATTTGAGCCTTCAACAGAATTTCTAAAAAATTTTTTTGTCTCCTCCACTCCATAAATAGATTGCATTTTTTTAAAAGACATCTTGCTAGGAGGTAGGCAATTAAAACCAGCATTTCTTGATGAAGCACCCCAGCCTATTTTTCCAGCTTCAACCAAAATGACATCTAAATTATGGTTTTCGATTAAATTAATTGCACATAATAAGCCTGTATATCCACCACCTATTACTACAATTTCTGAATTAGTATCTTTTTTAAGTTTGTCTATTTGTAAATTTTCACTCGAAGTATCCTCCCAATAACTACTTACCGGAGTATTAAATTGATAGATGTCTTGGTGATAAATATTATTCATTTATTATAGCAATCTTGGAACACTATCGCATTGAAATACTGTGTTAGATTGGCTAGATCCATCAGAATTTAACGTAGTATAAGCCATTGTTCCAAGGTGACGATGTAAAGAGATTTTAGCCAGTCCTTTTAATTCTGCTTGAATTAAAAAAGGAGTAAGTCGAGTAAAAGTAAATTGATAGCCATTCCGCTCAATCATCATTTCCCTTGATACAGATACCTCAAAGTACTTGATGTTATCAGAACTTTTAACACATCTTAGAAATATCCAATCCTCGTCATTAGCGTTTGCAAGATTGCTAAAAAAACTTAAAAAAAAAATAAAAAAAATTATTTTCATACTTTTTGAATTAAAGAAGCACTATTGTTTGTGGGTTTGTTTACATCCTTTGATACTTCATGAAAGATTAGATCAGGTTTATTACATTCTTTTAAGAAAGCTGAACCTTGTAATTCTAAGTTTAAGTATCGATTAACATCTGTTTGATTAATAATTACTGGTTGTCGGTGATGAATTTCACTAATGTTATCTTTAGCCTCTTCTGTAATTAAACAAAATTGATCGTCTTCATAAATTCCTGCAAAGAATATTGGATTAGTATCTTTTCTTGTAAAGTAATGTGGAGTTTTTTCTTTCTCTTCTCTTTTCCATTCATAAAAACCATCTGCTACTGCAACACATCTATTATTCTTAATTAATTTTTTAAATGAAACTTTCTCATCAATGGTCTCTAGTCTTGCATTAATTAGAGCTTTAAAATCTTTATCTTTAGCCCAACTTGGAATTAAGCCCCATTTAAGAGCCTCCAATGTATTTCCATTTTTGTATTTTTTAATCACTGGAAGCTTTTGATAAGGATGAGCATTATAATTTTCAGTATCCTCTACTTGAATTGCAGATTTAACTAACTTGCTAGTTTTGGTAACTGGATTTTTAACCACATATCTTCCACACATAAATTTTATTTTAGCAAATAGAATAGATTAAGTCGATATGATGGTTTTAAGCATATTGGCCCGCAACATAACCAGAAGACCAAGCCCACTGAAAATTATACCCACCTAAATGTCCAGTTACATCCACAACTTCTCCAATAAAGAATAAATTATTGTGTTTATTAGACATCATTGTTTTTGAGGATAACTCCTTAGTATCAACTCCCCCTAAAGTCACCTCTGCAGTTCTATACCCTTCTGATCCTGTTGGATTGATTAGCCAAGAATTTATATTCTCACTTAGTTGTTTTAATATTTTATTAGATAATTCTGAAATATTTCCACTCACATTATTTTCACTGCAAATTATTTGAGCTAATCTTTTTGGTAAAATTTCACTTATAATATTTAAAATATCAAATTTTGGATTTAACTTTCTTTTTTCCTCTAATAGTTGATAAACATTTAATTTTGGTGAGAGATTAACTTTAATATTATCCCCTTGTTTCCAATAAGATGAAATTTGCAATATGGAAGGACCACTTAAACCTCTGTGTGTGAATAACATTCCTTCTTGAAACAAAACTTTATTAAAAGATACAATTGCTTCAACAGAAAGTCCTGTTAACTCTTTACAAATCTCTAATATCTTTTCATTAAATGTTAAAGGCACTAATGCTGGTAAGGTTTCAATAATATTATGATCAAATTTCTTAGCAATTTCGTAACCAAATGGAGTGGCGCCAATTTTAGGAACTGATAATCCACCAGTTGCAACAATCAACGACTCTGATGAATATTGTTCAGTTTCAGTTGAAACAAGATATTGATCATTGTCTTTTTCAATATTTTTAATAATAAATTCTTTTAAAATAGTAACATTTGTCAACTCACATTCTTTAAGTAACATTTCAACAATTTGTTGTGCGCTATGATCACAAAATAATTGTCCTAATTTTTTTTCATGAAATTTAATTTCATACTTATTAATCAAATTAATAAAGTCATTTTGAGTATATTGACTTAACGCTGATCTTACGAACTTAGGGTTTTGTGAAAGAAATTTACTTGGATTAGTATTGATATTAGTAAAATTACATCTTCCCCCGCCAGAAATTCTTATTTTTTCACCAATTTTTTTATAATGATCAACGAGCAAAACTTTACGGCCACGTTTTCCAGCTTCAATGGCACTCATCATGCCAGCAGCGCCTGCTCCAACTATAATTACATCGTATTGAATACTCATTATTATTAGTGAGTTTTATTTACCAAATATTTTTAATTTAACCCCATAATCAATTGCTAAACTGTAATCAGGGTCGTCATCACTATCAACAACCAACTGACCTGTTTTACTTAAAAGCTTATGACAATCTTTAGTTAAATGTCTTAATTTAATTTTTTTTCCAAAACTATTATATTTATGAGCCACATCTTCAATTGCCTTTAGAGCAGACTGATCAATTACTCTAGATTTTGCAAAATCAATAATTACTAATTTTGGATCTTGTTCAGGATTAAATAGTTCTAAAAAACTATTTGCTGAACTAAAAAACAAAGGTCCTTCAATTTCATAAACCTTAGCACCCTTATCTGTTTTTGAAGGTCTCTCAATAGCTCTAATTCTTGAAGCTGTTTTCCATGCATAAACTAATGCAGAAACAATAACTCCAACAATCACCGCAACTGCTAAATCTTCTAACACAGTTACAACTGTTACAAGCACTGTAACTAGTGCATCACTTTTTGGAACCATCATTAAAAACTTAACTGAATTCCAAGCAAAAGTTCCAATCACCACCATAAACATGACCCCTACTAAAGCTGCAATAGGGATCATCTCTATATAGTTTGATGTATACAAAATAAAAATTAATAAAAATACTGCAGCAGCAATACCGGCTATACGAGTTCTACCACCCGATCTTACATTGATCATTGATTGACCAATCATGGCACAACCACCCATTCCACCAAAAAAACCAGTAACTGAATTTGCAAATCCTTGAGCTAAGCATTCTTGGCTAGCACCACCTCTTTTATTAGTTATCTCTCCTACTAAGTTTAAAGTTAATAAACTCTCTATTAGTCCAATTGATGCTAAAATAAATGCATAGGGGAAAATAATCTTTAAAGTTTCAAAATTCAAAGGAACATTTGGAATTGAAAAATTAGGCAAACCTCCTTTAACACTTGCTAAATCGCCAACACTTGGAATATCAATTTTAAGAGCAAGAACTAATACAGTTATTAAAAGTATTGCGACTAAAGTCGATGGAACGACCTTTGTAATTTTAGGTAAAAACCAAATTACAAACATGGTTAGTAATACAAATAGTATAGAATAAAGTAATATGTCTCCTGAAATCCAAACAGATTGTCCAAGATCATTTATAGTTTTAAACTGACTTAATTGAGAAATACCTATCACGATTGCAAGACCATTAACAAAACCTAGCATCACAGGTTCAGGTACCATCCTTATAAATTTTCCAAGTTTAAAAACACCTGCTATCAATTGTAAAATTCCCATTAAAACAACAGTTGCAAATAAGTATTCAGCACCATGTTCTGTTACTAATGAAACCATCACCACAGCAAGAGCACCCGTTGCACCTGATATCATTCCAGGTCTTCCACCAAACACTGCAGTAATTAATCCAACAATAAATGCTGCGTACAAACCAGATAAAGGGGCAACACCTGCAACAAAAGCAAAAGCAATAGCTTCAGGAACTAAAGCAAGCGCTACTGTTAATCCTGATAAAATTTCTACCTTAAATAAAGAAAAAGAAACTCCACCTTTTGGAATATAGTTCTGAGCATTAAAACTTAAAGATTTTGCAAGTTCTAACATTGCCTTAGACGGAGGTGTGGTTTTTTTCATCTAGTAATTGATTTTTAACTTTTTAATTAATTAAATTGACTGTCTTTTAATTAACTCTTCAATTTGTTCAATCATTACCTTGGATGATTTCATTGCAGGGTAAATTTCTTGAGCTTTTTGATAACTTCTCTTTGCTTTATCGTAATTCTTTAATTGTATATTAACCATACCTTGTCCTGCTAAAGCTCCAAAATGTCTTTCTTCTAATTCTAACACTTTATCAATATCATCTTGAGATTTTTGAAATTCTCCAATCATATAAAATACAGTTGCTCTTTTATTCCAAGCCTCCGCCCAACTTGGATCTAATTCAATGGCTTCTGTAAAAACATCGATGGCTCTATTCAATTGTTGATCTTGAACTAGTCTTGATCCTTCATCTAAAATAGATGTTAGTTTTTGATCGGTTGGATGAGTGCTCCATAACATCCAAATTTGCTGAGCAATTCCTGATGATAAAGATGGAATGTTTTTTTTTAATTCTAAGAATAATTTATCCAGCTCAACATCTCTATCATTTGCACTTAAAGTTGTAGTTGAAAGAAATAAAATAATAATTGATAGAATCTTTTTCATTAAAAACGATAACAAAAAAATAATATTAAGTCTTTATAGATTTTCTAAGATAGCTTTTTTTAGAGTGTTACTAATGATTATTGTGCCTTGGTCATTTGGATGCATGCCATCACTTAAATTAAATTCAGGTTTTTGAGCTACACCTTCAAGTAGAAATGGAATTAATTGCAACTTATACTTTTTTGATAAGTCAGAGAAAATTGTATCGAAAGATTTTTTGTATTCAAAACCATAAGATGTTGGTGCAATCATTCCAGCAATAATTACTTTAATATTTTTGCTTTTTGCAATTTTAATTATTTCTTCTAAATTATTTTTTGTCTCCTTAGGGTTAATACCTCTAAGCATGTCGTTAGCTCCAAGGCATAAAATCATAAGATCAATACTAGGCTCTGATAAAGTCCACTCAGCTATATTTAGACCTCCCGCAGAAGTGCTACCTGAGACACTGCCATTAATAATTTCTATGTTGTGACCTTCTAATTCTAAACTATTTTGTAAAACTACTGATAAATGTTGCTCATTCGGTAAACCATAACCAGCCATTAAACTATCTCCAAATAATATGACTTTTTCTATTGCACTCACTTTTATGGTGACTAGACAGAGTACAATTATTTTAATAATAAAACTTTTATTCATGAGCATTCTTCTTAAATTAAATAAAGTAAATCTTAAATACCAAACTGGTAAAGACAATATCAGAGTTTTAAAAGATATTAACTTAACTACCAAGAAAAAAGAGACAATCTCTATTGTTGGTGAAAGTGGGTCAGGAAAAACTAGTCTTATAATGTTAATTGGAGGATTGGAAAAAGCTACTTCAGGAAAAATTTTTTTTCAAAATCATGAAATTACAAAATTGAATGAAGATGAAGTTTCAGAAATAAGAAGAAAAAATATTGGAATAATATTTCAGTCATTTTATTTAATCCCAAATTACTCTGCGGTTGAAAACGTAGCCTTAACTCTCGAACTGAATAAATTTAAGAGCCCTGAAAAAGAGGCAAAGCTATTATTAGATCGATTTGGACTAAGCCATCGATTTAATAATTTACCAAGTCAACTATCTGGGGGTGAACAACAAAGAGTTGCTATAGCACGAGCGATTGCAATGAAGCCTGAGTTGATCTTAGCAGATGAGCCCACTGGAAATCTAGATACTGAAAATTCAGTAATGATTTCAGATATATTATTTAAATATGTCAAAGAAGAAGGCTCCTCATTAATCATGGTAACTCATGATCCTAAATTAGCTAATAAAGCAAAACGAAAAATTAGAATTAAAGATGGAAAAATTAAATAATCCATCAGAACTAAATTTAATTTTTAGATATGCTTTAAAAGATTTAAGCAGAAATTATAATAAACTATCTAGTATCATAGTAACACTTTTTATTAGTCTTTTTATTTTAAGCGCCATCTTCACAATTGAAGATAGCTTAAAAAAAGAACTTAATGATAATGCTAAAGCATTGTTGGGAGGAGATCTTGAGATTGATTATAATCGTAATAAAGGAAATCTTGAACTAGTTGATAAAGTAAAAGAATTTGCAACAATTTGTCAAATGATTGAGTTCAGTACAATGGTCTCAACAAACAATAGAGAGAAAAACAAATCTCTTTTTACAAGAATAAAAACAGTAGATACTAAATATCCTTTATATGGGGATGTTAATTATGAGCCAGCTGGAGCATTTGATAGAATGCATAACGAACCGAATACATTGTTAATTAATGAAAGTTTATCAAAAAATTTAAACCTAAAAATTAATGAAAAAATTAAAGTCCAAAATCAATTATTTACAATTATTGGAATTGTAAAATCTGTTCCAGATGTAAGTGGTTTTGTTGCATTTGGAGATTGGGCCCTTGCAGGTGAACAAACATTAGAAATTTTAAAACTAAATGGAATTGGTAGTTTTTTAAATTATGAGTACAAAGTAAAGTTTGACCCAACTGCTGATGCTGACAAACTAGAAAAAAAAATTGAAAATATATTTAAAGATGATCAAAAAGTTAAGCTTAGATACCCTGAAAATTCAGCTAGTGGATTAAAGAGAATTATCAATAATTTTTCACAGTTTTTATCATTAGTCTCAATAAGTGCGATGCTGATTGCTGGAATTGGAATAGCAAACACTCTTTTATCTTTTATCAATCAAAACAATATGTCCATAGCAGTTAGAAAAGCTGTTGGATTTTATTCAGGCAACATAAAGACACTTTATTATCTTCAATTATTAATCTTACTTTTAGTAATTACAACTTTTGCTTACGGCTCAAGTTTTTTAATTGTGCCTATTGTAGATCAATATTTATCAGACGGATTAGGACTTAATGTTTCGCCAGTTTTTTCAGTTTTAAATTTTATTAAAATATTTTTAGTTGGATTGTTAGTTCTTGTAATTTTTTCAATTCCAACCATAAGTTCAATTGATCAGGTAAAAGCGTCAAATTTATTTAGAAATGTATTTCAAAACTTAGAATTTTATTATTCAAAAAAATCTATAACTTTAAGTCTAATATTATTATCTATTTTAGTATTATTGTTCAGTTTTGGGTCTGAAAGACCTATTTATAGTCTTGGATATTTTGTAGCTTTTTTTGTTTGTTTAATTGTATTTTTTCTACTTTCAAAAATAATTATTTATTTCTTAAAAAAATTTAAATCTACCTCTAATATTTCTTTAAAAGTATCTATTAAGAATATTACCCAAACAAAAAGTATTACGCCAATTACAATTATGTCTTTGGGTTTAGGAGTAACTTTATTATTAACTCTAGCTTTAGTTGGAACCAATTTTAAAAGAGAAATAGCTAAATCTATACCTGATATCGCCCCTGACTATTTTTTTGTTGGAATTCAAAAAGGAGAAAAAAAAATATTTGAAGAAAATATATTAAAAATGGATGCTAAAGCAAAAATTGAAGTGGTACCAATGGTGTCCTCTGGAATTATTAAAATTAATGGTGTTAACCCAAATACATATATTAAATCAGATAATGATAGTTATTGGGTAATTGGTAGCGATAGAAGATCCTCTTGGGTAGATGATATTCCAGAAGACAATCCTTTAACTGAAGGTGTGTGGTGGGATCTTACTAAACCTGACAAACTTCAAATTTCCTTAGATGCAGAAGTTGCAAAAAATTTAAATATTAAATTAGGCGATGTGTTCACACTTAATATTTATGGTAGAGAAATTGATGGTGAGATAGTTAATTTTAGAGCAGTTGATTACCGTGATCTTAGTATTAATTTTGCAATGTTATTTAATCCTCAATTTGCAAACAATATTCCTCATGAATATTTAGCAACAGCTAAATTTGAAATGATCGACAAGTTTGATGAGACTTCGATGCTTGAAGTACTTCCAAGCTTATCCATGATTAAGATTGCAGATTATTTGAATAAAGTAACCGATGTTTTAAATAAAGTTTTTATAGCTGTAACCCTTATTTCAACAGTTACCATTATTATAGGATTAATTGTTATTTCTAGCGCTATTATGGTTCAAGGAAAGGTTAAAGAATATCAAAACTTAGTTTTTAAAATTTTAGGATTTTCCAAAAAAGAAGTTATTTTTTCATCCCTAATTGAATTTGTAATAATTTTTAAATCAGTAATATTAATTGCTATAATCTTTGCTGTAATTGCATCTAAATTTATAATGGAGAATATTTTTGAATTAGTTTGGGCTTTTGATTTTAAAGTATTGATTTATCTTAGTTTATCAATTGGCACTGTTACATTACTTTTAATCATGCTAACAAATCTTAAATACTTAAATCCTAAGGTTTATCCATTAATAAGAAACCAGTAATTAAAATTTAGTAATTTTACTTTCTAAAGACATTAAATTTAATTCAACTTTTAACTTGGGAAATCTTTTTTTGATTTCTTTTTTTAGCTTAGAAAATGAGTCTTCATGAATTTTTTTTTCATTTGTAACGTTAAATTCTTTTTTTCCATTTGCTATTTTTGCAGCTCCACAATCTTTATGATTAATCACAATCAATTTTTCTATTTTATGTAATTGAATAGAAGTAGCTAAATTATTATAAAATGTTTTGTGCCATTGTTTAAATTTGTTGTGTGTAACTCCTACAGCTGCACCTGCAATTGTAAAAGCACTATATTTACCCGTTAATTTTTTTTTCTTTAAATAATTATAAACTAAATGTTGAAATCTTGGGTCCATACAAGATAGCACCATTGCTTTATATTTTGATTTCATTAATTTATCTCAACCTTAAACATTGCTTCATTTCTTCTGTTCATTGGAAGGGTAAACGGACTGTCATATGTTGCTCTAATAGGTAAGCTTATAATTGATATATTATTTTTTTTTAATTCCTTTTCTAAAATTTGTTTGTGTTTTAAGAAATTATTATCTGATGCTCGCCCAGAATATCTTAACACAGCATAATATCCTCCTTCGATGTTAATAATTTTTACATCTTCCCTAAGTGGATTTGGCACATTTTCAGAATTAAATTTTGAAGGTAAATAAAATTGCATAGTCATATTACCTTTTTTTTCAACTTGAGTAACTGGTGTTGTCATTGCAATTTTTTCTTGAGTTTCGTTTCTACCAGATATGTAGTTAAATAATTTTCTAAAATTACTATCTATGCCAGCTCTAGAAGTTTCTACAGCTAAACGATCTGAATATTTTCTAATCTCATATACTTCATTTTTATCAATGATCTCATATTTTGCTTCCTCATTAGCCATAACTTTAGAATACTGAAGAATAAATAAAGTACAAAATATAAGAATTAATGATTTTTTTAACATCATGAATTACAAGACTTTATATTCAAAATTTTGTGTAGTTTCATTAATTTGAATTAACTTAGCTCCATTTCTTTCATGGAATTTAGTTGCCATATCAGTAAGTGGGGAAAGTGTAACTAATCTATTTAAATGATTAGATTTTTTGATCTTTTTAAACACTTCTTTTACTATTAATTTTCCACCACCCTTCTTTTTTGACCATACAGTATAAGCAATTGCTATTTGACCACCAGATTGGTCTCTCATAGCAGTTTGCAAAAATGCATCAGTACTTAATTTTTCCAATTCATCCACACTTTTTGGAACTTTATTAGTGTAAGCAAAACACATAACAGCATGAATTTCACCTAGGTATTCAACACCATATATTTTTCTACCATATCCAGTTCTAAAATTGTTATCTAGTTCTGGTCTTACAGGATCTTCTTCAATATTACATTCTTTAAGCTCAACAAGTTTAGCACCTTTAACCCAGCCAAAAAAGTTATCAATATTTTTACTTAATACTTGTCTATTTTTTCTTAGTCTTGCTTTAATTCTTGGATTAAATTTTTTTTTCATATCTTAACTGGTTTTATCTTAACATTTATTAAAAATTAAAGGTTTGTAAATAAATCATATCAGATAATCATACAAAAGCTTTGTGCTAGTTACAAAAATTAAAGCATATATAAAATTATAAAATAATTTTTCTTCTATAATTTTAAGTAATTTATATCCAATTATTATACCTAATAAAGCAACTGGAAATAATAATGCTGACTGCTTAAACGATTCAAAATTTGTCATAGATAAATTAATATATAAAGGAAGTTTAATTAAATTTACAAAAGTAAAAAAAAATATTCTTGTACCTACATAAATTTCTTTTTTCATTCTAAGTGGAAGTAAATAAAGACTAGTCGGAGTTCCACCAGCATGAACACAAAAACTTGTAAAACCTGCAACTGTGGAACAAATTCCACCTTTAAAGAAATTTTTTTCTGATTTAGTTTCTTTATTTTTTTTAAAAAAGAAATAATGCCCAGCAAATAAAAATCCCATTAAACCAATAATAAATTTTAATAAATCTTCAGAAAAATATGAAAAAGTTAATGAACCAATAATTATACCAATAGCAGCAAACGGAACCATTAATTTTAAAGTTCCCAAATCAAATTCTTTTCTATATTTGTAAACTGCAATAAAATCTGAAAATATTAAGATTGGTAAAATAATTCCTAAGGCTTGATTTAACGGCATCACTATTGTCATTAATGGAACGGAAATTAAGGTCATAGAGCCACCCAAGCCTGATTTTGCAATTCCGTATAAAATTATTGCCGGTATAACTGTTAAGAAAAATATTAGATTTATTTCCATTTATTAAGAGAGTTGAGTAATTTTGAACCTAGTGGACTAATTGGTTCCTGAAGTACAATTTCTTTTCCAGTTTTTTGTTTTACTAGTTGTAATAATTTAGTTGCTAATCCTTGTTTTCTAAAAATTGGATTAACAAAAATATATTCTACTTCACCTTTCTTGTTAAATCTAACAAATCCAAGTGTTGTATTTTCATTTTTGTATGTGAATACACCGTCAGCCTCATCCAATATATAATTTGAAAAATCAATGCTGTTCATAAATCTTAGTAATTTAGAAGAAGAATTATGATACCAATAGCGACGATTATAGAAGTTAAGACTATATAATTAAGCTTAATTTTAAATCTTTTTAGAAAATATTCAGTAATTTTTTCCCAAAACAAGACAATTAAAAAAATTATAATTGCAGGTAAAATATATTTTATCATATTTTAAGAATTATTATCACTTACGTAAACTGAAACACCTCTAGTATTCAAGTCTACATCAAACTTTTTATGTAATGGCGGAAAGGCCCTTTGTGAACAATCTAATCTGTCACATGTTCTACAGGAAACACCAATTGGAATCTCAGTTGATTTATCGTTAATATTAACATTTTCTGTATAAACGAAATCTTTTGCATACTTAGCTTCACATCCAAGTCCTATTGATAAAATACTTTTTGCTTGGCCAAATCTTCCAATGCCTTTTTCAACTGTTCTTGCAATACAAACATATTTTTCACCATTGGTCATTTTACTCACTGCAGCTTGAATAACACCTGGTCTAGTTAATGCAGAATAAACATTCCATCTTGGACAGGCCCCACCATAACGAGGAATATCAATTCCTGATAATGAAAATCTTTTTGATATATTTCCTGCCATATCTACTCTTAAAAAATGAAATGGAATTCCTGGAAGTTTTGGATCTTGTAAACATGTAACTCTGTGCGTTACTTGTTCAAAGGATGTTGCAAATGTATTTTGTAATAGTTCTAAATCGTATTTAAGTTTTTTACATTCTGAATGAAATAATTTATATGGCATTAATATTGCTGCTCCACAATAATTTAACAAAGCTACTTTTGTTAATTTTTTAGACTCTTCAGATGGAAAGCTAAACGTTGACAAATATTTATCAATTTCTTTACTGGCTCCTTCTTGTGCTATTTGCGCTGCTGCATGTAATTTTTTTGTCTCTAAAGAACTATAGTCACTTAAAAAAAGTTCTTTTTTATTTTTGTTATAAATTTTTGAGAAAGGTTTACTCTCTTCAGGTATTACATCTAAAACTTTAATAGAGTATTCAGATTTTAAATAATCACATAATGCAATATATCTTGTACGATTATTTTTTTGAATCTTTTCAAAAACTTTGTTTGCAAATTCTTCTAATTTAGGAAAATAATTTTTATTTACTTGTAAAAAATCAGAAATAACCTCTCCAGGAAAAGAGTTTTTTCTATTATCAACTATTTTTCCTGATATCTTTTCAATTTTATTAATTAATTCATGGTCTTTTTTTTTTAAAATATCTCCAAGTCTTACAATCGCCTTGCCAATTTTAGGATTTGTACTAACTAAATCTTTAACTTCTGGACCCAAAATATCTAAATCCTCAAACAAACTGTCATCAAGGATTTCAGATATTGTATTTTGTAAGTTGATATCGGTTTTTGATGTTAGATCAGATAAATTGATATTTAATTTTTCACAGACCAATAAAAGCAAATCCCCATCAATTTTTCTTTTACCGCTCTCTATCAAATTAAGGTAACTTGGTGAAATGCCTAAATCTTCAGCTAATTTGTTAGCTTGAAGCCCTAATTGTCTTCTAAATGACTTGATTTTTGGTCCTATTTTTAAATCTAATTGACTCATATTTGCTATTTGTAAATTTTGTAAATTTATATTTACAATTTTTTTCTTTGATTTACAAGGGTTTTAACGAATTTAGTAGATATTGTAAATTTTGTAAATTATAAAATTTATATGAATAAAAACTTAAAAAATAGCGAAAATGAAGCTCAAATCATAAAAAAAGAGGATTTTGATCAGCACAACAGTAGAGGTATCTACATGAGAGATGATCATTGTGATTGGGGTTCTAGTGGAATGAATGACCTTATTAAGTCTCTAGACGATAATAATTAATTCTTTTCTACTAATTCAATTTTCTTAAAACTACTAACATCATAGGACTACCATTAATGAGTGCAGAAAATATCTCATACGATCTTAAAAGATTTGCAGGAATAAAACGTGATTATACAGACGATGAAGTTGAGCGTCTTCGAGGTTCAATAAAAATTGAGTACTCTATGTGCAAAAATCAATCACAAAAGTTATGGAATTTATTAAATTCAGAGTCTTATGTTAATACACTTGGGTCATTATCTGGTAACCAAGCAGTTCAACATGCTAAAGCAGGATTAAAAGCAATTTATCTTAGTGGATGGCAAGTAGCTGCTGATGCGAACACCGCAGGTGAAATGTACCCTGATCAATCTTTATATCCATATGATAGTGCACCAAAATTAGTTGAAACTATGAATAATTCTTTAGTAAGAGCTGATCAAATTCAACATATGGAACTTCAAGATGGCGATATGAAAAAAGAAAATGCAGTTGATTATATGTTGCCTATTATAGCTGACGGTGAAGCAGGATTTGGTGGACCCTTAAACGTATTTGAATTAACTAAAAAATTTATAAGAGCTGGTGCAGCAGGAGTTCACTTTGAAGATCAACTAGCTAGTGAAAAAAAATGTGGTCATATGGGAGGTAAGGTTTTAGTCCCTACTGGAACAATGGTTAAAAATTTAAAGTCAGCAAGGCTTGCTGCAGACATTGCTGAAGTACCTTTGATTATTTTAGCTAGAACTGATGCTAATGCTGCAAAATTAATTACTAATGATTTTGATGAAAATGATAAACCATTTTTAACTGGTGAAAGATCTCCTGAAGGATTTTTTTATGTCAAAGATGGAATTGAACAAGCTATCTCAAGAGGACTTGCATATGCTCCTTATGCTGACTTAATATGGTGTGAAACAGCTACACCAAATCTTGCAGAAGCTAAAAAGTTTGCTGATGCAATACATGAAAAATTTCCTGGTAAATTATTAGCTTACAATTGTTCACCTTCATTTAATTGGAAAAAACATTTAAGTGATGATGAGATAGCTTCGTTCCAACAAGAAATTGCTAAGATGGGTTATAAATTTCAATTTATAACATTAGCTGGATTTCACACACAAAACATAGCTATATTTGAACTTGCAGAAAAATATAAAAAAGAAGGAATGGCTGCTTATTCTAGAATTCAACAACAAGAATTTTCTAGAGAAAAAGATGGTTACACAAGTGTAAAACACCAAAGAGAAGTTGGTACTTCTTATTTTGATGCCGTTTCAAATACTATTAGCAGTGGTAAAAGCTCTACAACTGCAATGGCAGGTTCAACTGAATCTGAACAATTTTAAATAAAAATAGATTCCCTCTCATTTTTTTTAATAGCCCTTAACTGGGCTATTTTTTATTTGTAATCAATAATTTTGGCTGATATGGAACAAAAATGACTAATAAAAATTTTGGTTTTGGCACACAAATTAGAAAATCACCTTATTTCGACTCTACTGTAAAATGGGGCGCTACAGGGTTTTCTGTTTACAATCATATGTATATTCCAAGAGATTTTGGAAGTCCTGAACAAAACTTTTGGAACTTAATTGAAAAAGCTATTCTTTGTGATGTAGCTGTTGAAAGACAAGTTGAGATTACTGGACCAGATGCTTACAAATTTACACAATTATTAACACCAAGAGACTTATCAAAACTTGCAATTGGTCAATGCAAGTATGTTTTAATTACTAATAATGAAGGTGGAATTTTAAACGATCCAGTTTTATTAAGATTAGATGAAAATCATTTTTGGCTATCATTAGCTGACAGTGACGTTTTATTATGGGCACAAGGTGTGGCTGTTAATTCAGGTTTAAATGTTCAGATTAAAGAACCTGACGTTTCTCCATTACAACTTCAAGGACCCACATCAGGAGAAATAATGATTCAACTTTTTGGACAAGACATTAAGGATTTAAAATATTACTGGTTAAGAGAATATAATTTAGACGGAATTCCTTTAATTGTATCAAGAACTGGCTGGTCGAGTGAACTTGGTTATGAAATATATTTAAGAGATGGATCTAAAGGAAATGAATTATACGAAAAAATTATAGAAGCTGGGAAAGAACATGGTTTGCAACCAGGTCATACATCTTCTATTAGAAGAATAGAAGGTGGAATGCTTTCATATCATGCAGATGCAGATATTAATACAAACCCATTTGAGCTAGGCTTTGATAGACTGGTAAATTTAGATAGTGATACTAATTTTATTGGAAAAGAAGCCTTAAAAAAAATTAAACACAATGGAATAACAAGAAAGCAGGTTGGTGTTGAAATTGACTGTAAACCCTTAAGTGGACCAAATACAACTTTTTGGGAACTTAAAAAAAACAATGTAAATATTGGAAAAGTTACATCTGCAGTCTACTCACCAAGACTTAAAAAAAATATTGCTTTAGCGATGGTTTCAGTTGAACAATCTGAAATAGGTAATGAATTAAAAGTAAATACTAACGAAGGTATATTTGATTGTAAAATAGTCGAAAAGCCCTTTTATGATCCAAAAAAGAAAATTGTATCCACTTAACTGATAATATAAAAAGATTACATGAGTAATCAAAATTTAGCACAACAACTAAATATTTTATTAGAAAAAAACTTATTTAAAGACTCATTAGAACTTTTAGAAATAAATTTAAAAAAAAATCCACTATTAAATAAAAACTCTGACTTTCTTAACATCTATGGTCTCATTCAACTAAGCCTAAAAGATTGGGAACAAGCTATAAGATATTTTAAAAAAGCCACTGAAATAGATATTAATTTTAGACCTGCATACTTCAATCTTGGATTAGCCTATTATGATTTAGGAGATCTAAATAATGCCTATAAAGCCTTTTGTAAAGTTTTAGAAATTGAAAAAACTAATAAGCGAGCACAAGAAAATATTATTAAAATTTTACATTGTATAAAAATTAACAATACTAATGGTAATAATTTAGTAAATGCAAATAATGAACTACAAGAATTAGAGTTTAATTTTGATATATCAAAAAAAATTACAAATCAAAAAATACTTGCTATTTTAGATAATTCTAAATCAATTACTTCAAAATATATTTCTGATTTTACTTTTAGAGAACATCAATTATTTTTTCACAATCAACAAGATTTAAATTGTGAGAGACATTTTAGAATTTTTAGACAGCAAAATACTATTTCTAATAAATGTTTTAGTTGTTACAAAGTTATTATAAAGCTTTTTGACGTAAATGACTTAATTAGATTATCTTTCATTTTTAATAATTTTGATTTTTTAGATAATTTTGAGATGAAATGTAGGGTTGATTTGGAAAATAAAATTTATAGAGGTTATATTTATTGCTCATCAATAGCTGATCTTGATTTGGTAACTAACAAAATTAAATCACTATTATTAATTAATTTTGACAATAATTATGAATTAGAAACTAGAAGAGGCTGTTCTGAATACCTAAAAAGTTTTCCTGAATTTAAAAATATTAACAATGACCCAAAAAAAATGTTTCAATACCCAGAAAATTGGACAAAAAATGAAGAGTTAGTAGACAGCCAAACTTATAAAAATGGCTTGCCTATTATTCGAAATGCACAAAAACCTTTAAAAGGTATGACTTTAAATTATTTTTTAATAATGAATAATTGGATAAATATTTCTAAAGAGATGAAATAATTCTAGCTGCTAAGATTTTATATTATATCCCTTTTTCAATAATACAGATACTACCCCTATACAAATAAACAAGAAAACTACCATTGAGCCAATACTAATCCATATATTAAAGTCTGATACACCATAAAAAGCAAATCTTAGTCCATTAATTAAATAAACTACTGGATTAAAGTATGTAACTGTTTGCCAAAAAGATGGCAACATATCTAATGAATATAAACTTCCTCCCAAAAATACCATTGGCGTAATAATTAATGTTGGAATGATAGACATTTGTTCAAAGTTAGAGCTCATTAATCCTATTAAAAAACCAAATAATGCAAATGTGAATGCAACAAGGATAAGTAAAAAAATTACTAATAATGGATATTTCACATCTACTTCAACAAAAAAAGTTGCAGTAATAAAAATTACTACTCCAACAATTAAAGTTTTAGTGGCTCCCGCCCCAACAAAAGCTAAGACTATTTCCAATGTTGAAATTGGTGCAGCTAAAATTTCATAAATAGTTCCATTAAATTTAGGAAAAAATATTCCAAAAGAAGTGTTGGTAATTGACTGAGTCAATAATGTTAACATTAGTAGACCAGGAACGATATATGAGCCATAACTAATTCCATCAATTTTTTCAACATAACCACCAATGACAGATCCAAACACAATAAAATAAAGAGAAGTAGATAAAACTGGTGACAGCAAAGATTGCATCAATGTTCTTTTAAATCTATCCATTTCATGAAGATAAATTGCTTTAAATGCAGGATAATTAAATTTCATTATTTTCCTTTACTAAGCTAACAAATATTTTTTCTAAAGTGCTTTGTTCTGTTTTTAAATCTTTTAGTTTTAAACCAGCGTCTTTAATATCTTGTAATAAATTTGTAATACCAGTTTGTTCAGCTTGAACATTATATGTGTAATCAATTGACATCTTATTTTTACCTAAAACTAATTTATATTTGTCTAATCTATCTGGAATTTTAGAAATCTCATCTTGTAGCTCTACAGTCAGTTTTTTGTGTCCCATTTTTTTTAATAATTCTTTTGTTTCTTCAACAACTATTATTTCACCTTGGTTTATGACACCTACTCTATCTGCTATTGCTTCAGCTTCTTCAATATAATGAGTTGTTAAGATAATCGTAACGCCTGTTTTTCTTAACTCTTCGACAATTTTCCACATATCTTGCCTTAACTCAACATCTACTCCAGCAGTAGGTTCATCCAAAAATAATATTGAAGGTTCATGAGATAAAGCTTTTGCAATTAAAACTCTTCGCTTCATCCCTCCTGATAATTGTCTCAATCTTTGATCTTTTTTATCCCAAAGACTTAACTGTTTTAAAATTTTTTCTATATGTTTTGGATCGGGTTTTTTTCCATATAATCCCCTTGAATAAGAGACGTTATTAAAAACTGTTTCAAATTGCTCTAAAGTTAATTCTTGTGGAACCAAACCAATTCTCGATCTTGTTTCTCTATAATCATCAATTATATCAAATCCATCAACAGTAACTTTTCCTGATGATGGTTTTACGATTCCACAAATTATACTAATTAAAGTAGTTTTGCCGGCACCATTGGGTCCAAGCATTGCAAAAATCTCGCCTTTTTTAATGTTTAAATTTATTGTTTTTAGTGCATTAAAGCCATTTTTATAAACTTTTGATAAGTTTTTAATAATTATTTGATTTTCAGACATGTGACCATCAGTATATAGGGACAATTTGATTGATTACAATAAGTTAAAATTTATTCTAAAATCAATTATGAAAAAACTTTTAATATTTTTAATTTTTACTTTTACATTAAGTTTTAATGCAATTAGCAAAGAGACAACTTACAAAAAAGAGTTATTCGATAAAGCTTTATCTGATGGAAAAGTTGTAGTTGTTAGTTCGTGGATTAAATATTGTACGTCTTGTGCAAGTCAAATGAAAGTTCTTGATAAAGCAAAAAATGATTTTGATAATATTGAATATTTTAAATTTGATGTAACAAATAAAGAAATTGCTGAATTTTTTAACATTCAATATCAAACAACACTCTTAATATTTAAAGATGATAAAGAAGTTTATCGAAGTATTGGTGAAACAACCAAAGAACTTATTTATGATGCTTTAAAATCTTCAATTTAAATCAATTTTTTTTTAATCTCAAAATTATTGCAGGAAGAAAAGTTGCTACAACAAAAGATAAAAATAATAAAGATTGAGTTATAAAAGGTGAAAATACCTCTTTAGACATCAAGCCCCCAACTAATAAACTTTTTGAAAAATCAGGAAATGGAAATAAAAGAAAACCACCAACTAATCCAATAATAATCGCAACATAAGCAGTTCTTTCGTTAACATCTTTATTATAAAAACTATAAAAAACTGTGTAAACAAAAGCACAACAAAATAAGTCAGCCAATAAGAATAAATATAAAATATCAAAACCTTTTGATGCAATAAAGAATGAAACTAAGGATATTATAATAATGAAATATTTTGAAAGTTTTAAATAATCAGTTTTCTTATTTAGATTAAACGTAGCTTTTCCATCGACAACAAAAAGACTTGAAATTGCATTAACCAGAGTGTCCACCGTTGATATGGTTAGCGCCAGTCCAAGTGTGATTATTAGCAGTGATAAGGTTTGTGTTTGTTCTTTTAATAATAAAGTAAAAAAACCTAAGTCAGCTCTTTGACTAGGATCAATAGAAAAAGATACCATTCCAGTAAATCCCATAAAAAAGACTATTGGAATAATTATAAAAAAAGAAATTATTAAACTTTGTTTAAGAGTTTTATAATTTTTTGCAGCATAAACTCTTTGCCAATTTCCTTGATGAAATAAATTAGTAGCTGCTACTGCAATAAAAAAAGTTAATCCCGCTGTATAACTTGGGATATAAGAACTACTTAATAATTGTGGATTTTTATGTTTAATATATTCAAATGAAAAAGCATTTCCTGTGTAAGATAAAATATAAGAGATTGAAATCAGTAAAAGAATACCAATAACGATCATTTGAATATTATCTGTAAAAATCGATGCTCTTAATCCTCCATACAACGTATAAGTAAGTGTTGCTAACAAAACTATTAATGCAGTTACCCATAATTCTGTACCAGATATATAATTTATCAATACTGCAACTGCAGTCACTTCAGCACATAAAAATATGAACATATAAAATATGGTCATGAATAAAATTAGTTTAAATAAACTCTTTCCAAATTTTTTTCTCATAAATTCGATCAATGATGATCCTTTTGGAAATTCTGTTCTAATTTTTCTTCCTAAATAAATTAAAAAAATCATTGGAAAAGCTGTGCCTAACGCATATCCAATCACAGCACCTATTCCACCCCATGTAGCAGCAGCTGCAGGGCCAAACAAAATCCAAGCTCCCAACGCAGACGCAACAAGACTTGTTGTTAATGAAAACAATCCTATGTTTCTATTAGCTGTAAGATAATTGTTTATACCTTTAAATTTATTTGAATGATAAAGGCCTAACACTGTAAATATTAAGCTTATAATGATTACTAATGATAACGATGTTGATTGACTTATTAAGTATGTTTTATCCATTGTTCTCCCTTTCTGAATTACCGGACAGGTTCTTAGGGTTTAATCTCAGTCTGTTAAGACACCCCTTTAATTAAATATATATTTAATTTAGATTTTTTATACTAATAAATTGAGATATATTAATAATTATGAATTACAAAGCATCCCCTAAAAGATACTCTGGTATGAAGTACAGAAGATGTGGAAAGAGTGGAGTAGATTTACCTTTAATAAGCCTTGGTCTTTGGCATAATTTTGGTGGAAGACAACTTAATTCTGAAGCAAAGAAAATGTTATTTTATTCTTTTGATTCAGGAATTACTCATTTCGATTTAGCAAACAATTACGGACCTCCAGCGGGAAGTGCTGAAGCTAATTTTGGAAAAATTTTAAGTAAAGAATTTAAAAGATATAGAGATGAATTAATTATTTCATCAAAAGCAGGCTATGATATGTGGGAAGGACCTTATGGAGAATGGGGTTCTAAAAAATATATCATTGCTAGTTGTGATCAGAGTTTAAAAAGAATGGGACTAGATTATGTGGATATATTTTATTCTCATAGATTTGATCCGAATACACCATTGGAAGAAACAGCTGATGCATTAGAGCTAATTTATAAATCAGGTAAAGCTTTATATATTGGTATTTCTTCTTATTCTTCAAAGAAAACTATTGAGATGTTTAATATTTTAAAGAAAAGGAATATTAAAATATTTATCCATCAACCTTCTTACTCTTTAATAAACAGATGGTTTGAAAAGGATTTAGATAAAAATTTAATTAAACTAGGAATTGGAACTATTGCATTCTCTCCATTAGCGCAAGGCATGTTGTCAGATAAATATTTAAAAGGAATACCGAAAGCATCCAGAGCAAGTGATCCAAAATCTGCGTTAGACAAAGAATTTATTACTAAAAGAAATATAAAAATAATTTCAGATTTAAATCAAATTGCAAAAAAAAGAGGTCAAACGTTATCTCAAATGGCTTTGGCTTGGGTACTCAATAATAAAGCGGTCACTACCGCTTTGATTGGAGTGAGCAGTGTTAGACAAATTAAAGAAAATATTGAAAGTTTAGAAAACTTAAACTTTTCTAAATCAGAGCTTCAGGAAATAGACAAAAAAGCAAAAGAAGGAAATATTAATAAGTGGGCAAAATCTAGCTCTTATTAAAAGAAGTGTTTTTCAATTAAATAATAAAGAGTAAATATTATTAAAGAAGAACAAATAATAATAAAAACTCTCTCTTGATTGCTCATTATTGCTGACTTTTATGATTCATTATCTCAATCATACATTGGGTTGCATACTCACGCCATTCAGATGAGTTTTTGGTTTTAAGGCTATTTAAATGATCTCGATTACTTTTAATGTCATCTTGATGTTTTAATTTATCTGCACCATTCAGGTTTGCTTCCATACTAGATAAATTTGTCTCCATCGCTTTTATCCACTCTTTTCCGAGTTCAACACATTTTTGATCGTCTTTTTCATCACAAATTTGTTTAAAAAAATTGAAAATTACATCATCAGTCTTGATGGCAGTATTCATACTTACTTATTGCAAATACCGATAGATCCTGAACCACAAGTTTCACCACCAGTCCAAGTCGCACCAATCAAGTTAGCGCCATCAAAATTAGCATTAGTAATATTTGATGAAGTAAAGTTTGCTTCCATTAAATTTGAATTTTGAAAATTTGCTTCTATTAATGTTGCTCCCATAAAATCAACTCTAGTAAGATTAGATCCTGAAAAATTAGTTTTTTCAAAATTTGCTCCAATTGAGACTGTTTCATATAAATTTGCTCTCACAAAAGTAGACTCAGGAAAAGTTCCAAATGATAAATTTGAATTCATCATAATACTTTTATCGAAGTTCACTTGTATGAAACTCGCAAATGAAAGATTTGAATTTGGAAGATAACTACCTTGTAAATCTTGTGCATCTGAAAATCTACAATTTGAGTAATCTACTCCATCAGTCAAAGGATCATCACAAGCTGCATTAGAATTTGTAAAAAATAACAAGCTAAATAAAGTAAGTAGGATTATTTTTTTCATGTACAATGTTAGCAAGAAAAATATGTCAAAACAATGATTGAAAATTTGAATTTTTTTATAATTAGCTCTAAAAATTCAATGATGTTTAATCTTTAAATAAATTTTCTATTTGCGATTCAGCATCTTTAATTGATTTATCATAATCTAGTGCCATTTGATCAGCACTAATTATATCTACTTTTTCAATACCAAAAAAATTTAACATATATTTTAACCACGGTGTTAAAAAATCCTCTGAACTGTTTAATTTAGTTCCTCCTGAAGTAATAACTAAATATGCTTGTTTGTTTTGAAGCAAACCTTCTCTTCTACCATTGGGCTTGAACCTGAACGTTTCTCCAATTCTCGCTGCTAAGTCACACCATGCTTTAAGAGTTGCTGGAGGTCCATGATTATAAATTGGAGCTGAAATTATGATAACATCACTCTCTTTTAATTCTTTAACAAGGATGTCTGACAATTTAAACATTTTTTTATGATCTTCAGTTTGATCTTTTTCCTCAATCTTCATTCCAGACTCTGTCAATCCACTTACAAAAAGCATTTCATCATCTAAATCTCTATAGATAACCTCATCTCCAGGTTTTTTAATTTTATCTAAAACCATTTTGGCTAATGCTCTTGATGTAGAACCTTTTTTTCTAGCACTTGAATCTATTTGATAAATTTTCATTAATACTTTTAACCGAAATTTTGCATAAAAGGAAAAATTTTAATTATGTAAAATCCAATTGCCTGTAATTGGTTCGTCAAAATCAAAATACCAGTTATTAAAAGAATGACTCCACCTATTTTAGATATAATATTTATATTCTTCTTAAAATTCTTTGAAAATAATAAAAATTTTTGAATTAGATAACCTGAAAGAACAAAAGGTATAGCTAAACCTAAGGAGTAGAAACTTAATAATAATATTGCTCTAGATAATGTTTCTTCAATAGATGCTAGTGCTAAAATTGAACCTAAAATTGGTCCAATACATGGAGTCCATCCAAAACCAAAAGCAAGACCTATTATGTAAGGAAATAGAATATTTCTTGATTTTCTTGCATCAAATCTTTTTTCATAATTTAGATAAGGAATATTTATTACACCTATTAATTGAAGTGAAAAAATGATTATAATTATACCCGCAATTATTCTTAAAATTTCTGAATTTTGCAAAAGTGTTTGACCTAAAAAAGAAGCAGAAGCTCCCAAAATAATAAATACTGTAGAAAAACCAAAACAAAATAAAATTAAAGGCAAAATATTTATTCTTTTTGATTTTAAAATTTCTTGCAATGATTGACCAGAAATAAAGGAAACGTATCCAGGTATCAAAGGTAAAACACAAGGTGATAGAAAACTAATAAGGCCAGCTCCAAAAGCTATCAACAATTCAATCATCTAACCTGTGTTTTTCATAGCTGCAGATATTCCTGCTATTGATGTCATTAACGCATCATTAAGAAATTTTTTATCTTGTTTTTTATATTTTCTATTATTAATTTTATTCATAATATTGGCCTGCAATATATTTAACATTTCTGTATAATTATTTCTTATAAATAGTGCTTTTCTGAATTCTTTTCTTTCTTTAATAACCTCTTTAGGAGTAATTTTATTGTGCAATTTGACCAATGCATCAAATTGAAACCTTAATTTTTTACCAATCCTTTTAAGGGCATTATCAGCTAAATTATTTTCATAGATAATTGAAATTTCTGGGTCTACCTTTGAAATTACCATATCCAATATATCCATTGTTGACACAAAATAAGGCCAATTCTTCTCCATATCAGTTAATGTTTTTGAATACTTTTTAATCGATCCATACCTTAATGCTTCTGTGGTTCCAAGCCAAGCTGGCAACATCAATCTAATTTGAGTCCATGCAAAAACCCAAGGTATAGCTCTTAGGCTTTGAATGTTATCAGTATTTTTTCTTTTTGTAGGTCTTGATCCAATCGCAAGTTTACCTAACGATTTATGTGGTGTGACTGTTTTGAAATATCTAATAAAATCTTCACTTTGATTAAGATTTTTTCTGTAAGCTGATGTGGAAATTTCAGACATCTTCTCAATTAAATTTCTCCAATTATTTTTAGACCTTGGTGGTGGATTTAAAGAAGCATCCATCACAGACCCTATATAACTGCAGAGATTATATTCTGCCAAGGGTTTGTACCCATATTTTTGTTGAATAACTTCTCCTTGATCAGTAATTCTAATTTTTCCATTAACAGTATTAGATGGTTGCGATTTTAATGTTGCCTGAATTGGACCACCTCCTCTTCCTGCAGAACCGCCTCTGCCATGAAAAAATACTAAATCTATCTTATATTTTTTTGCAAGATCTCTAAGTTCTTCTTGAAGTTTATATTGATGCCAACTTGCAGCCAATTTTCCAGCATCTTTGCTTGAGTCTGAATAACCAATCATTACTTCTTGCTGGTTTTTTATAAGTTTTCTATACCAAGGTAATTTAAAAAGGTTTTCCATTACACTTTTAGCATTTTTTAAATCATCTAAAGTTTCAAAAAGAGGGACAACTCTTAATAATTCTTTAGTTTGTGCTTGTTTTTGTAAAAAATATACTGCCAAAATATCTGAAGTTTTAGAGGTCATTGATATCACATAAGCACCAAGACATTGGGCTGGTTCTTTTGATATTTGTTTAAAAGTATCCCAAACTTCTTTATTTTCTTTATTTCTAATAATTAATTTATCTAAAAAAAATTTTTTTTGTTTGATCAAATTATTAAAAAGACTAATTTTTTTTTGTTCATTTAAATTAGAAAAATTAATTTTAAACTTTTTTTTTAGAATTTCGTTTAATAATTGTTCGTGTCTAGATGACTCTTGTCTAATATCTAGTCTTGCTAAATTAATACCAAAACATCTAACTCTTCTAATTAAATCTAATAAATCTGAGTTAGCTATATGTTGAGAGTTATTGGAGTTTAATGACTCCCTTATATCTCTAAGCGGTTTTAAAATTTCATTCTTATCTTGTAATAATTTATCTTCTTTAAGGGGTTCATGGTTATTTAAATGATTTTCAATTATTTGATATGTGGACCTAATTTTATCTCTAATTGGTCTTAAATATACTCTGTAAGGCTCAAAAGTTTTACCAGTAATTTTTTTTATTTTAGAAGAACATTCTTTCATAGATAGATCTTGAATTAGTTTAGTTAATTCTTTTTCATATAATTTTGCAGCTTGCCATCTAGAAAAAAGAATTACTTTTTTAGTTACTTGAGCTGTAACGTTTGGATTCCCATCTCTATCTCCACCCATCCATGATCCAAATTGAATAGGATTAAAATCTCTTGGTAAATCTTTGTTTAAATTTTTTCTAAAAATATCATTTAATCTTTTATAAACTTTTGGAATTGTGTCCCATAAACTATCCTCAATAACAGCCAATCCCCATCTCGCTTCATCTAATGGTGAGGGTTTTGATCTTTTAAGCTCATCTGTTTTCCATATTATTGTAATTTCTGTGTAAAGTTTTCTATCTATCTCAACAACCTTTGAAGGATATTTTTTATACAAATGCCTTTGTTCCATTAGATCTATTAAATTGGCATATTTTTGAATTAAAGTTCTTCTTTTTACTTCAGTTGGATGAGCGGTGAGAACAATCCCAATATCAAGGTTTTTAGCTTGTTCATATATTTTAGAATTAGAAATACTCTTATTCTTAAATAGCCCCTCAATAATATCTTCGATAAATAAATTTTGATTTTTATTTTTAAAATAAGGATTGTTATGCTCGTTAAGTTTTCTGGATGCATCCAGGGACTCAGCTAAATTCATCAAATTCAAAATATGCAAAAAAGCTCTTGTAATTTTGAATGTTAATTCTGGTGAAAGTTTTTTAATTTCTTTTGAGATTTTTAAAAATACTTTACTTTTTTGTTTATCCAGTAATGTGTTTTTAGATAGCAGCCTAAGTCTTTCTACTATTTTAAAAAAAGCCTCTCCTTCTTGATCTTTTATTACTTTGCCAAGGAATGTGCCTAAAAATCTAATATCTTCTCGTAAAAGCTTAGTTGGAATTCGTTCGTAATAAAGATCTCTTTTTTTCATTAATTACTGTAAATTTTTTTTGTAAAAATCCTTTCGTGTTAGTTTTTACACTAAAAAGAAATCCTGAGTATCTATATTTTAACAAATCTGCTTTGTTCATACCTTTGGTTGCTGTAGTAATAAAAATTTCACTATTATTATGACCACCAAATGTACAATTAGTAACATTTTTTGCAGGTAAACTTATTTTATGAATTAATTTAGCATTTTTATTGAATACCGACACACATGCTCCATGAAAATGTGCAACCCAGAGATTTTTATTAATATCTAATGTCATACCATCTGGTGACCCATCTTTTTGTGAAAATTTTTTAAAAATTTTTTTTCTTACAATATTGTTTTTTTTATTAATCTTTATTTTATATATAATTTTTTTGGAACTATCTGTGTGATAAAAATTATATTCATCTATAAATGCAGGTCCATTTGTAATTCTATAATTATGATCTACTTTTATTAAATTAAGATACTTGTCTAATTTATAAAGTGACCCTTTTTCAATTTTTCTCTCTAAATTATCCATAGTACCAAACCATAAATTTCCTTTTGGATCAGTTTTACCATCATTAATTCTATTTAATTTAATATCTTTCTCTATTGAAATACTTTTAAATATCTTTTTAGTTTTAATGTTTTGAATTCTTAATTCACCTTGAAGACCTAAAATAAATATATTGCCTTTAACATGTGCAATAAAACCAATTTCTTTATTAACTTTATATTTTTTCTTGTTATTGTTTTTTATATTTAAAGAAAAAAAACTTTTCTTTTTAATGTCTACAAAATAAATTGAATTATGTTCCTTAACCCAAAGAGTTCCTTCTCCAAGTTTGCATTTTAATTTCCAAATTACTTTAGGTTCGGTTGTTTTAATTTTATTCATTAACTTCAAATTCCTTAATAAAATCAAGGTTAGGTGTAATTCCTATTCCTGGATTATCTGATATTGAGGCAAATCCATTATTTTTGCTAACTTGATCTAAGATTGAAAAATTTTCTAATGGAAGATCAGTAATAAAAATATTTTTTTCCGTTGTGTCAAACTCCAGCATTGATTTCGATGGAAATAAACCTCCAGGCATGTCAGGTTGAGCTGTTAACAAATGCAGGTTAGTTGCAATACTTATTGCAGATCCCCAAACATGGTTAACTACTGGAATAAAATTAGCTTGTGCTAATGCTGATACTTTTAAATACTCAGTAACTCCACCCAATCCACAAACCTCTGGCTGAGCTATATCAATGCATCTTTTTTTAATTAATTCATTCCATCCGTATTTTGTAAACTCTGCTTCCCCTCCTGCAATATTTGTATTAATTTTTTGTTTCAATTCTCTGTATCCCTCATAATCTTCGGGGGCAACAGGTTCTTCAAACCAATAAATATCAAGTTCATCTAAACCTCCTCCAACATATAATGCATCATTTAAATTATATGCATGATTTGCATCTACCATTAATCTAAAATCTTTTCCAACCTCTTCTCTTACAGCTCTAACAAGCTTAAGATCATCTATCGGACCTAATCCAACTTTCATTTTCATAGCTTTAAATTTTTTAGATTTAATTTGTTTTGCTTCTTCTTTAAATAAATCAATTAACTCTGAGGTAGTTTTTTTTTGTAACATCATTCCATAACCATACACTGGTATTTGATCGTTACATTTTCCACCTATTAGTTGATAGAGTGGTGTATTAGTTTTTTTTCCAAGGATATCCCATAAAGCAATATCAACTCCTGACAAAGCTTGAATTGGCATTCCTTTTTGTCCGCTATCTCTTAAAAGATTATATACTTTGTGCCAGATATGCTCTTTATTTAATGGATCTTCACCTATAATTAACGGTTGGATAACTTTTTCAACAATAAACTTATTTGCTAAAGCAATGTTACCAGGTCCAAAGCACTCTCCCCAGCCTGTAATTCCTTCATCAGTTTGAACTTCTACAAGATGAGCAGTTCTAAATTTATAATATTGTTGTGAATATCCTAACTCTTTTTCTAACTCATATCTAAGTACATGACTTTTAATAGAAGTTATTTTCACAATTTATTATAAAGCAACTACTTTCGAGTTTTGCTCACCTAAGTTTTCTATTGATAATTTCATTGTATCCCCTGCTTTTAAAAATTGCTGAGGTTTCATTCCCATACCAACACCAGGAGGTGTTCCAGTAGTAATTATATCACCAGGTTGTAAAGACATGAATTTGCTTACGTAAGATACAATTACATTTACATTAAATATCATTGTACTTGTATTACCAGTTTGCATTCTATTGCCATTAACATCTAAACTCATTTTTAGATTATTAATGTCTGATATTTCATCTTTTGTAACAAGATATGGTCCAATTGGTCCATAAGTGTCATGAGATTTTCCTTTAACCCATTGACCCATTTTTTCAATTTGCCATTCTCTTTCACTAACATCATTAACTAAACAGTAGCCTAAAATATGATCTTGAGCTGTATCTTCAGAAATATGTTTTACTTCTTTGCCGATTATAATTCCAAGTTCAACTTCCCAGTCTAATTTCTTTGAATCTGATACGATTTCAACATCATCGTTAGGACCAGATATGCAGCTAGTAGCTTTCATAAACATTATAGGTTCAGAAGGCACTTCTGCGCCAGTTTCAGCAGCATGATCAGAATAATTTAATCCAATTGCTACAAACTTACCTGGTTTAGTTACACAAGAACCAATTCTTTCACTTGAAGATAATTCTGGTAATGAAGATAAATCTAAATTTTGTAATTTTGATATAGTGTCAAAATTCACATGATCAGGATTTAAATCTCCAATATGTGAACTAATATCTCTAATCTTGCCTTCTTTATCTAAAGCTGCTGGCTTTTCACTTCCTTTTTGTCCTACTCTTAATAATTTCATAGTTTTCCTCTTTTTATTAATTAAATTGAAATTCCACCATCAACAGAAATTGTTGTTCCTGTTGTAAATGTTGCATCATCACTAGCCAAATATACAGCCATGGCAGCGATTTCCTCTGCAGTTCCTAATCTGCCCATTGGTTGTCTTGCTATAAAATCTTTTTTAGCCTGAACTGGGTCTGGGCTTTGATTAACTCTATCTTGCCATGAAGGCGAAAATACTGTTCCAGGAGCAATTGAATTACATCTTATGTTTTGTTTTACAAAGTCAGCTGCAATTGATTTAGTTAAACCAATAACCGCACCTTTTGTAGTTCCATATACAAATCTATTAGAAAATCCTTTTAAACTTGAAGCACATGAAGAAATATTAATTATACTTCCACCGTTTTGCTTTACCATTAAGGGTAAAATTGCTTTACACATTTGGTACATAGATTTGACATTTACATCAAAAGAAAAATTCCAATCTTTATCTTCACACTCAAGAATACTACCATGATGAACAAATCCAACTGCATTGAATAATACATCTACTTTATCTAAAGTTTTTACAAATTCTAAAATCGCATCATTATCTGTTGAGTCTAACGTTTGAACTGTAATATTAGGATATTCTTTATTTAGATCAGCTAAAGTTTTATCATTTAAATCTGTTGCAATAACATTTGCACCTTCGTTTTGAAATGCAATTGCGGTTGCTTTACCAATTCCTTGACCTGCAGCTGTTACCACAATTTTTTTACCATCTAATCTTCCACTCATTTTTTATTTATCCTTTCAATTTCTTTGTAGAGAGAACTGTGATCTGTCTCTCCATGTCCATTTTCAACAAGAGTTTTATACATTTCTTTCACTAAATTTGAAATAGGTAAATGTGTATTGAAACTATTTGCGCACTCCAAAATATTGTTCATATCCTTTAAATGAACTGATGTTTTGCCTTTGGGAGTAAAATCTTTATCTATCATTCTTTTTCCATGTGTTTGGAGTATTTTGCTATCTGCCCAGCCACCTGATAAAGCTTTAATCATTTTATTTGCATCTGCTCCTGCTTTTTCACATAAAGTAACTGCTTCTGCTACCGCACCAATAGTTAATCCAACTATAATTTGATTTGCTAGTTTAGAAACTTGTCCACTACCAACTGGTCCAACTAAAGTAGGGTTCCCCATGGTTTTAAAAACATCATTAACTTCATCAAAAACACTCTGTTCACCACCAACCATTATTGCTAATGACGCCTCTTCTGCTCCAATAGTTCCCCCAGAAACAGGTGCATCTAAATAATTAATATTTTTAGATTTTAAATTATCTCCATGTTTTACTGCTGTAGTTGGTTTCACTGAACTCATATCAATAACAGTTGTGCCTGATTTTAAATTTTCTAAGAAATTAGAACTATCCATCACTTCATTAATTGCCACATCGTCAGTGAGCATAGTAATTACTACGTCACTATCTTTAACAACATCATCAATTGTTAATGCAATTTCTGCACCAAACTTTTTTAAAGCTTCGGCTTTCTTTTTAGATCTATTGAAAGCTTTTAAATAATAACCAGCTTTCAATATATTTTTTGCCATAGGAAGACCCATTAGGCCTATCCCAATAAAACCAATTTTTTTCATTATTTAGTAGGTTTAAACTCGTGAAAATTTTGTGTCGTAAATTCTGGAAAGAACATCACACACGCTAAAACAATCAATTGAATTATTATAAAAGGACCAAATCCTCTAAAAATATCTGTTAACGATATGTGTGGTGGTGTAACAGATTTTAAATAAAAAGCGGCTGGTCCAAATGGTGGGCTTAGAAATGAAACTTGCATATTTACACAAAATAATATTCCAAACCATATAGGATCGAAACCAAGTGCTAAAACTATAGGTAAAAATACAGGCATTGCTAATAAAACAATCCCTACCCAATCCATAAATGCTCCTAGTATTAAAAACATTATTTGCATCATAAATATTAGATACATAGGTTTTAAATCGTAGGCCAATATTGTTTCCGCAACATAAGTTGGGCCACCTGCTAAAGAATAAGCTCCAGCTAAAGTAGTTGCACCAAATGTAATTGTTAAAATTGTTCCAGAGGCTTTAAAAGTTCTAACTAATGCATCTTTAAATAAAAACCATGTTAATTCTTTTCTAAAAAAAATTATGATTAATGTTGCAACAACACCCATTCCCGCTGCTTCTGTAATTCCTGTTATGCCAGAATAAATCGAACCTAAAACAATTACCACTATTCCAATTGGAGGCAAAAGACCTGGAAGATACGACATCTTCTCTTTTAATGTTAATGAAGGTTCGTCACTCAATGGTGCTAAATGTGGTTGTAATCTTGTTCGAACTAGAATGTAGGTAATTATTAATCCTGAAATCATTAAACCTGGAACTATTGCTTCCTGAAATAACATTGTAATTGAAGTTTGAGTTGTTAAACCATAAATAATTAAAACAATTGATGGAGGTATCATTGTTCCTAAAGAGCCTGACGCACAAATAATTCCAATAGACATATCTTGGTCATATTTAAGTCTCAACATCTGAGGTAACGCAATCAATCCTAATAAAACTATTTCTCCTCCAATAATTCCACTCATCGCCGCCATAATTGTTGCCATGATAGCTGTTACAACACCAACTCCCCCTCTAGTTTTTCTTAACCATGCATTTAAAGCATCATATAAATCTCTAGCTATATTTGAGCGCTCAAGTAAGGAGGCCATAAATATAAATAAAGGAACTGATAAAAAAGAATAAGTTACAACAAGTGAATAATATCTTGAAAGTAAAATACCCATTGCATGTTCACCAATATTTACAAATACTATAACTGCAGCCATAAAACCTGATGCAAAACCAAGCGGGACTCCAATAGCAATAAGTACAAGTAGTCCAAATATGACGATTAATGAAAGTGTTCCTATATCCATTTTATTTTAAATCTTTTGAAGGGTCGTATTGTTTTTCTTTTGGATTCTTCCAATCAATAATTAAATTATTCACTGTTTGAACAGCGATAAGGAATACACAAATCAGTGTAAGTGGCTTCATAGTTGCGGGAATTGGTGGGTCCCAAAACGTTGCAAACCTTTCCCATGTTGTGAATGATCTATGAGCGTCTTCCCAACCACCATAAATTACAGCTATAGCAAATAATACAATTACAATTGCACTTATTAAGTCAAAAATTCTCTGTGTTGGTCTTTCTACATAATCATACAGCATCACAATTCTTATGTGACTTCTAAGTCTTGTGGCATATATTCCACCAACCAAGTAAATAACCCCTGCTAACCACAAACATAGCTCATTTACCCACATAGTTGGTTTTTCCATAATATATCTCATAAAAATTTCATACATCATCACAATTACAATGATTGGGATTAAATATTTAATTGTATGACTTATAAATAAAGTAATTCTATCTATCCAATTAATCGGAAAATCATCTCTGCTTGCAACTTTTTCAGTTTGTTCTTGTAAGGATTTATCAAGCATAAGTTTTAAATTTTAAAAAAGAAGGGCCCTTTCAGGCCCTTCAAGATTTTAATGTATACCTATAATTATAGGATACCGTTTGCTTTCATGTAAGCTGTGTGCATCTCTATAAGTTGAGCAGCCTCAGGAGATTTAGTCTTCCAAGTTTCCCAAGCTTTTAATGCAGACGCTCTGAATTTAGCTCTCTCTGATGGAGCCCAGTCATGAAGAGTAACACCTTGAGCATTTAAAATTTTAACTGCTTCAGCATTTTTTCTCTCAACTAAACTAGTGATAGTTCTACCAGCTATTTCAATTCCAGCTTTCATAGCACCTCTTTCATGCTTCTTAAGCTTTTTCCAAACTTTAGTATTACAAGCTAAATGGTCAGCTGGCATAGAGTGGAAACCAGGATATGTAGCATATTTATTTTGCTCATAGTGTCCACCAGCAGTGTTCGTTGCTAAACTAGAATAGTCAGCACCATCAATCAGACCAGTTTGTAATGCAGTTGGAACTTCACCAAAATCCATTACGATTGGCTTAGCACCTAGATCTGCAAAAATCATACTTTCCATTCCTGGAGGTGATCTAAATTTAAAGTCTTTGATAGATGCAACATCTGGAATTGGAACACTTGAAATAAGTGATTCATGTCCAGGTATCCACCAACCAATAAGTGTCATTCCATATTTATTATATAATGCATCAACAGCATCTTGAGCTCCAGGGAACTTTAAGAAATCATATTGTTGATAAGGGTTATCGTATCCACCCATTACATCACCAGCAAATTGAAACGCTGCATTCTTACCAGTTTGGTAACCAGCACCAGTCATATCACAGTCGATAATTCCAGTTTGTGCAGAGTTAAATACTTCAGCAGATTTTCCTGATACTGAAGATGAATAAAACATTTCAACTTTCAAGCTTCCACCAGAAAACATTTCAACATTTTTTGCGAATTGAGCCGCAACTTCACCATTTGGTGAATTAGCAGTAAAGTGTGTTTCAATTTTTAAAGTCTTTGCGTTAACAGAGCCTAATAAAGCAACTGAAACAACAGCTACCACAGCTATAGTTTTTGTTATTAATTTTAACATTATCTTCCTCTCGGTTATGTTTTTAATAATCGAACTTAATCACATTTGTTTTTTAATTTCAAATAAAACGAGAATAATATGTGTATAGAAATTATATATATTAACTAAATAAACAACTTTAAGTTGTATTAGACTACTTCAGAAATAAGTGGTCTATTTTCAAAAAAACAAAAGATATTATCAACTGCCATCATGCTCATAGCTAAACGAGTTTCATGAGTAGCGCTCCCAACATGAGGTAAAACAAAACAATTATCCAGTTTCATATATCTTTCATCAAGATTAGGCTCATTATTAAAAACATCCAATCCAGCAGCGTAAATCTTATTATTTTGCAAAGCATCAATAAGAGCATCGTCATCAATGGTTGATCCTCTTGAAGTATTAATTACTACTGCATGTTTTGGTAGCAAAGAAATAGTTGATGTATTTAAGATATGTTTAGTTTCAGATGTTGCTGGAGTATGTATGCTTACAAAATCACATTCAGGCATCATCGATTTAACATCAGAAAAATATTTTGCACCATCTTCTAAATCTTCTGAAAGCTTATTTCTATTATAATAAATTATTTTCATACCAAATGCTTTTGCACATTTAGCAGCCATTCTACCAATTCGACCCATACCTATTATACCAAGAGTTTTTCCTGTAACAGAATTTCCTATCATAAATTTAGTAAGGTCAGGTTTTTGATCTTTCCATGTTCCAGATCTTACAAGATTATAAGCTTCACCTATCCTTCTCGATGCAGCTAAAATCAAAAGAATTGTTGTTTCAGCAACAGCTTCATTTAAAACATTTGGTGTATTGGTAACTTTAATTTTTTTACTTTCGGCAGATTTAACAGAAATGTTGTCGTAGCCCACTCCAACCTGAGCAATAATTTTTAATTTACCATTTAGATCTTTAAAAAACTCTTGACCAATTTTATCAAACCCTGTTGAAATAAATCCATCATACTCATTAGCCATCTTGATAAGATCGGCATTTGGAATTGGCTCATCTTTTAAATTAAGAGTTACATCAAAATTTGTCTTTAATTTTTCTTCCGCTCCATCTGATAATTTTCTTGTAACTAGTATTTTTGGTTTCATATTAATGAGAATTTCTTGGAAGACCTTTTTTATTTGAGATATCTAAATATGTTCCACGAGATTTAATACAAGCACCATCTTCAAGTTGGCTCACAGTATTTCTAAAAATTTCTTGCCATGGAGTTTGGTTATTTGCTTTAAATAATTTTTTATTTTTTCTTCTTTTTTTAAATTCAGATTGAGAAATTAATAAATCAACTCTTCTTTTGTTTAAATCTATTTTCATTTTATCACCTGTTTTAACGATCCCTAAATCACCTCCTACAGCAGACTCTGGTGAAACATGAAGAATTGATGGACTTTCAGATGTTCCGCTTTGTCTGCCGTCTCCAAGAGTTGGTAAATGTATAATTCCTTTTTTTAACAATCTAGCAGGTGGTTGCATATTAACTACTTCGGCAGATCCTGGATAACCAACTGGACCACAACCTCTTATAATTAAAATAGAATTTTCATCTACTTTTAACTTTTTATCATTTATTCTCTTATGATAATCCTCAGGCCCTTCAAATACTACTGCTTTTCCATTAAATACGTTTGGATTTTTTAGATCTGAAAGATATCTATCTCTAAATTCTTTGCTTATAACCGATGTTTTCATAATGGCTGATGAAAAAAAGTTACTTTTCATAACTAAAAAACCAGCATTTTTCTCTAAACTATTTTTAAAAGTTTTTATTACCTTTGGATCTGTATCTATTTTTCTTTTTAAATTTTTGCCGACAGTTTTCCCTGTAACTGTCATGATATTGGTATGTATCTTTTTATTTTTAATCAATTCTTTCATCACAGCAGGTACACCACCTGCTCTATAGAAACTTTCCATTAAATATTCTCCTGCTGGTTGGCAGTTAACTAAAAGAGGAATATTGTGTCCTAACTTTTGCCAATCTGATAAATCAAATTTTATTCCCATATGTTTTGCAATTGCACTTAAATGAGGAGTACAGTTACTTGATCCACCAATCGCACTTGCAACTATGACTGCATTTTCAAATGCTTTACGCGTCATAATCTTAGATGGTGTTAAATCTTCGTGAACCATTCCAACTATTCTTTGTCCAGTTTCAAAAGAAATTTGTTCTCGCTCTCTATATGGAGCAGGTATAACAGCACAACCAGTTAAAGACATTCCTAAAGCTTCTGCAACTGAATTCATAGAAGATGCTGTTCCCATTGTATTACAATGACCAACACTTGGTGCAGAAGATGCAACCATGTCCATGAACTCATCATAATTAATTTCACCTTTAGCTAAAAGTTTTCTAGCTTCCCATACAACCATTCCTGATCCAGCCAACTTACCTTTGTAAACTCCATCTAACATTGGTCCACCTGACAAAACAATTGCAGGTAAGTTTACAGTTGCTGCAGCCATTAATGCAGCAGGAGTAGTTTTATCACAACCTGTTGTTAAGATTACACCATCGATTGGATACCCATATAAAACTTCAACTAACGACAAGTAAGATAGATTTCTATCTAACATTGCAGTGGGTCTTTTTCCTGTTTCTTGAATTGGATGGGTTGGAAACTCCATTGGAATTCCACCAGCTCTTCTTATTCCATCTTTAATTCTTTTGCTTAAAGACAAAAAATGTCTATTGCATGGTGAAAGATCACTTCCAGATTGAGCAATACCAATTATAGGGTTTCCTGATTGTAATTCTTTTCGTGTTAATCCATAATTAAGATATCGCTCTAAATAAAGAGCAGTCATTTCTGGATCTTTTGGATTATTGAACCATTGTTGACTTCTTAAATTTTTTTTACGTTTTGTTGGCATAAATAATTTGTAATGACTTGTTTAGAATTTTAGTTATATAATAAAAATATGAATAATCTAATAGTTTTAAACCAAAATGACAACGTAGGTGTAAGTCAATTTATTATTCCTGAAAAAACTAAAATAGAAGGGCACGATATTAGCACTATTGATCCAATTCCCTTTGGCCACAAAGTTTGTTTAAAATCAATAAATAAAGGGGATCCTATAATAAAATACGACCAAATAATTGGATTTGCACTAAATGATATTAAGCCAGGGGAACATGTTCATTCACATAATCTAGAATTTAGAGAATTTAAAAGAGATTTTAAAGTAACTGACAAAAAAAATATTATTAATGAAAAGGCAGATACTTTTTTTAATGGGATTTTAAGAGATAACGGCGATGTGGCTACTAGAAATTATATTGGAATAGTAAGTACTGTTAATTGTTCTGCAACTGTAACCAAAATGATTGTGGAAAGAATTAAATACTCCAAAATTCTTGAAGATTACCCAAATATTGATGGGATAGTTCCAATTACCCACTCTACAGGATGTGGAATGAACACGGTAAGTGAAGGTATGCAAATTTTTCAAAGAACAATTGATGGATTTAAAAATCATCCAAATTTTTCACATGTTTTTGTTATAGGTTTAGGATGTGAGTGTGCACAAGTAAGCTTATTTGATGAGTCTTTAAAAAAACATAATAGAATTCATTTTTTAACTATCCAAGATGAAGGTGGAACCAAAAAAATTGTTGAAAAAGTATTGTCTCAAATTAAAAATTTATTAACAGAAGCAAATAATGTTGAAAGAACCTCGCTACCAGTTAGTAATCTAACACTTGCTTTGCAATGTGGTGGATCAGATGGATATTCAGGAATAACAGCAAATCCTGCATTAGGAGTTGCAGCTGATTTATTGGTTAAAAAAGGTGGAAGTTCAATTTTATCTGAAACTCCTGAAATATATGGAGCAGAACATTTGCTAATTAATAGAGCTAACTCACAAGAAACAGCTGATAAACTAATTAAGAGAATTGAATGGTGGAAACATTACACTACAATAAATAATAGTTCGATGGATAACAATCCTGCACCTGGAAATAAAAAAGGAGGGTTAACTACAATTTTAGAAAAATCTCTAGGAGCTGTAGCTAAGGGAGGAAACTCCACCCTTCAAGATGTATTGCAGTATGCTGAACCTTTAAAAAACAAAGGTTTTAATTTTATGGACTCTCCAGGCTATGATCCTGTTTCTGTAACTGGCCAAGTAGCATCAGGAGCAAATGTAATTTGCTTTACTACGGGTAGAGGTTCATGTTTTGGATGCAAACCAGTACCAAGTTTAAAACTATCAACTAATTCAGCTATGTATGAAAAAATGTCAGAAGATATGGATATCAATTGTGGGACAATTGCAGAAGGAAAAGAAAAAGTAGAAGAAGTTGGTCAAAAAATATTTGAACTAGTAGTAGATACAGCCTCTGGAAATAAGTCAAAAAGTGAAATTAACGGCTATGGTGATGAAGAATTTAATCCTTGGCAAGTTGGCGTTGTAATGTAAATATTTTTAGATATTTACACACTTTAATACCATGACAAATATCAAAAAACCGCCCCTAGTGAAGATAATTTTATTATCTGGCACAGGTTTTTTTATGTTTGTGTGTATGGATTCTTTAGCAAAGTATTTGGGAGGAGTAATGCCTATTACCCAAGCAGTATGGGGAAGATTTTTTTTTCACTTTATAGCATTGGTAATTTATTTTTTTATTTTTAGACCAAAAATTAATTTAACAAAGAATTTTAAAATACAGATACTAAGATCTGTATTAATGGTTACAGCTACTTTTTTTATGTTCAATTCTCTTCAAAGATTTGATTTAGTTGATATTTACGTAGTATTTTTTTCGGCACCATTAATTGTTGCAATGTTATCAGCAATTTTTTTAAAGGATGTTTTAAGCTTAAAAGGTTTGTTGTTAATGGTCATGAGCTTTGGATGTATCATATTCTCACTTGGTCCAAGCATGAAAGTTTTAAGTCCTGAATTAATTTTTCCACTTGTGCCTCCATTGTGTTGGGCGCTTTATCAATTTTTTACTAAATTAATTTCTGGAAATAATGATCCTTTTGCTTCAATATTTTATACAGCAATTACAGGGGCTATTATTTTTACAATTTATGTATCCTTAAATTGGGTGCCGCTTGAAAAAAATAGCTATTGGTTGCTTCTAATTTTATTAGGATTGGCTGGTTTTATAAGTCACTTCATGCTGATATATGCAATTCAATTATCAAATTTATCGTTTGTAACTAACTTTCAGTATTCTCAGTTAGTGTGGTCGACGATAATTAATTTTATAATATTTGGTGTCCCACTTGATATTAATAAAATTTATGGGGTAATTGGAATAATTATATTTGGAATATTGTTTATTCGTACCGAAGGAAAAAAAAAGAAAATTAAAGTTTAATTTTTTTACCTGATTTAGCACTTTTAGTTATTGCGGCAAAAATTTTAAGAGAGATTAAACCATCATTCCCATTTACTTTGGGTTTAACTTTTTTCAAAACTACGTCTGCAAAATGGTCAATTTGATTTACTAAAGTACTATCATCTTTTTTGTTTTTATCTTCATTAACTAAAATTTTATTCCACCAACTTCGTTCATTTTTATAAAACCAATATTTTAAATTAGGAAATTGTATTGACCCCTTAGTGCCACCAATCATATATGCAGATTGATTGGTTATAGGGTAAGCAGGATTTTCTCCAGCAGTTAACTCATAACTCCATGGTGCAACAATTGTATCTGATAAATTTAAAGTACAAAGCGCGCCTGAATTAAAAACCAAACTAATTGTTGCAGTATCCTCTACTTTAAATTTTCTTGTTTTGTTGGTTGTAAACGCTTGAACGTATTTAATTGAACCAAGTAAGTAACAAATCATATCAATATCATGAACCAAGTTAATTCCTAAAGGCCCTCCCCCTTTACTTATTCTCCATTTTTCTTTGTAATAAGCTTTGTGTTTATAAAGCCAACACAACACATTTGCTGAAACTATATTTCCTAATTTACCTTTATCAATAAGCTCTTTTACCTTTGATACTATTGAATTATGTCTTCTGTGATACCCTATTAATAACGGAGTTTTATTTTTATTAGCACTACTAATAATCTTTTTAGCCGAATTAATGTTATCTGAAATAGGTTTTTCCAATAACACTGGAATTTTTTTCTTTAAAAAACCAACTGTATGCTTTTCATGTAATTGATTTGGGGTCGCAACAATTACGGCATCTAAATTTTTTGAGTTTAAAAGTTCATTTACATTTGAATACAGTGGAATTTTATATTTTTTTGATAAATTTTTAGCGGTATTACTAATATCTACTATTGAATGGAGATTAGCTTTTTTTGATTTTGAAATAGCTTTGATATGCTGAAGCCCCATTAACCCAGTTCCTACAATTGATATATTTATCTTTTTATTCATTTTATGAAATATTTATTTTTGTAAAGTGCTTATAAAGTTTATTGGGTTTAATTAAAGCACTTGGAAAATTTTTATTATTAGGCGCATCTGGATAATGTTGTGTTTCTAAACAAACTCCTTGGTAAGGAGCAAGTTTATCTTTATAACGCAAACCTTGACTGGTATATAGTTGTACTCCTGGAAGATTTGAATAAAAATCTAATTGGATATTAGTTTTTTTATTTTTTAAAGAAGCTAAATAATTTTTAGAATTTTTTTTAATACAATAGGTTAAATCAAATCCTAATTGATTGATTGTATTAGATACTCTTTTTATTTTTTTGTTTTTAATAATATTTATTTTTTCTCCAATATTTTTGAAATGATTAAAATCATTAATAGTGTTTTTAACTTTTTTAATTTTGCCTGTTGGGATTAATTTATTGGTTACTTCAAGATATTTTTCAGAATTAATTTTTAAATCATGGTTAAAAATTGTTTCTTTCTTATTTTTATTCAAATTCCAGTAACTGTGGTTTGTTAAACTCACATGCGTTAATTGGTTTGATTTATATTGGTATTTGATAAATAAACTTTTATTCTTAAGCTCAAAGGTACACTCTGTATTTAAGTCTCCTGGAAAACCTTGGTCAAGGTTTTTTGATAACAATTGATAGATAATTTTTGTTTTTGAGTGAAGACGAATTTTCCACTCCAAACGATCAAATCCTATTTTTCCTCCATGTAGTGTATTTTTTCCTTCATTACCATCGAGTTTATAGATTTTATTTTTAATCTTAAATCTTGAATTTGATATTCTGCCTGCGTACCGGCCACAAGTAGCCCCTACATAAAAATTTTTACTGCCATAATTTTTTGTAGAACCAAGATTTAAGATTAGATTTATTTTCTTTTGCTTGTCATAAACCTCATACAAGCAAGCACCAATATTAATTGATTTAACTCTTAAATATTTGTTTTCTATCGTTGAACTTTGTACTTTCACAAAGTCTCTTATAGCCAACCTTTATCAACGATGTAAGATTGATTTGTGCAACCAGAAGACTGTTCTGATGAAAAAAACAATACAGTTTGAGCAAGTTCATGTGGCATTAATTTCTCTTTTAAACATTGGTTTTTCATCAAATCTTTTTCAGACTCTTCGTTTAACCACATATCAATTTGTCTTTGTGTTAAGACCCACCCAGGTACTACTGAGTTAACTCTAATGTTAAATTCCCCTAAATCTCTAGCAAAGGATCTTGTCAAACCAACTACTCCAGATTTTGCAGCGGTATAAGCAGCCATTCCACCTTGTCCAACCATCCAAGAAGCGGATCCCATATTAACAATTACACCACCTTTGTTTTCGATCATTGATTTTTTAACTGATTGAACTGTGAAAAAATAATGTCTTAAATTTACGTTTATTCTCTCATTCCAATATTCCTCTGTGACATCATCTATTTTATGTCTTGTATCATTAGCAGCATTATTAATTAAAATATCAATTGGACCTTTCTGATCAATAATATCTGCAATAGTTTTTTGAAGTTGTTTTATATTTAACAAATCACATTCAATAAAAGTTGGTATTGAATATTTTTTATTTTTTATCTCTTCAATTAATTTTTCAGACTCTGATACATTAATATCTATAAAGTAAACTTCTGAACCTTGTTCACAAAAATGTTCAACAATTGAAGCACCAATTCCTGATCCACCCCCTGTAACAAATACTCTTTTATTTTCTAAATCATAATATTTTACTTTCATATTCTCATCTTTCCTTTCATAAAAGTTACACTTTTGTTTTGTATAAAATATTTATAATAATTATAACTCTAATTCTTTAGCTAGATCGCCAATTTTAGCACCACCTGCCATCAATCTTTTTACTTCTTCATTTCCAAGATTTTCAGACAATCCTGAACCAATTACTTCTCCCAGACTTAAAAAAGTAAATCGATCAGCTATAAGACGTGCATGAATCTCGTTATGAGTAATAAGTATAATTGCAATATTTCCTAAATTTTGGACTTTTTTTATTGTTTTTAAAACTTCCATTTGCTGCTTTTGACCTAATGCTGATGTGGGTTCATCTAATATTAATATCTTAGCACCAAAGTAAATTGCTCTTGCAATAGCCAAAGTTTGTCTTTGCCCGCCTGACATTGTTCCAACTGGTTGATTAGGGTTTGAAATGTTAATTCCAATTTTAGACATTTCTTCTGTTGTTATTCTGTCCATCTCATCCATTTGCATTAAACCAAATGCGCCAGGTCCTTTTGTTAATTCACGACCAAGAAAAAAATTTCTTGTAACTGAAGTTAAGGCATTGAGAGCTAAATCCTGATAAACTGTACCAATGCCTGCATCAGATGCTTGACGTGGTGAGGTAAAGTTAACTATTTCTCCATCTACTTTTATTTCTCCACTTGTCATTGGATGAACTCCAGATAACACTTTAATTAAAGTTGATTTTCCAGCACCATTGTCACCTAAAAGAGCGTGAACTTCACCCGGATAAACATCTAATGAAACACCATTTAAAGCAGTAAATGCTCCAAATTTTTTAACTAAATTCTTTATTTCAATTAATGGTTTATTGTCCATTAGATATTTCCCATAATTCGTTTCCTAATATTCTCATTTGTAAATGCAGCAGTTACAAGAACTGCTCCAAGGAAAACTCTATAGAATGATCCATCAATTCCAGGAATATAAAAGAAGGCTTCTTTTGCTATTCCAAAAATAATTGTACCTAAGATAATTCCACCAATTGTTCCAAAACCTCCTGTTAGCACAACACCTCCAATAACAGCTGCGGCAATTGCTTCTAATTCTTTTAAATTACCTTTAGCCGTATCCGCAGTATTAACTTCAAAAACCTGACATGCTGCAAACATAGTTGCACAAAATGCAGTATTCATAAATAATGCAATCTTAACTTTGTTTGTTGGCACACCATTAGCCTTTGCAGCATTAAGATTTCCACCAGTTGAATAAATCCAGTTACCTGCTTGAGTTTTGCTCAAAATAAAATAACAAATAAAAGCAATAAGCCCCCAAATCATTAAAGCAGAATACATACCTTTAGCAAAAATGTTTCCAAAGTTATTTACGTTCCAATCTACTGTAAAATACAACCAATTAAAAACTGGTTCCATAATGTCGCCTCCAAAGAAATTAGCAACTGGTCTTGCAGTAACTATGGTGTCGATGTAAGCTTTTGCTATATCAATATCAGTAACCGCTTTTGCCGTAACTGCAGGTACATCAACTCCAGCTTCAATTTTCTTTGTCAAAATTTCTACCATTGAATCATTGCCAGATTTTTTTGCACCAGCTAAAGATTTTTCTAAAGTTTCAATCATTTTTGTTGAATTTATTTCAGTTTTCAAAGTTGCAACTTTTTCATTAATATAAGAAAGTCGTTCAGTTAATTTTGCAACAGTGCTAGCTGGTACGGTGCTAAGAATTTCTAATAATTGGTCATTTGGTAAAGCTTTAGCCGCATCTCTTTCCATTTCCCCAAGTCCTGGTACATTTATAATATTTTTGATATCTGGTAAATCTGTAACAGTCGTTGATCCAGCAGTTTGATCAGGAGCTCTGTTAAATGCTCTATAGGATACCTCTGTTAAACCTCTTAAAAAGAAAAGTCCACCTAGTGTAACAATGAAAGATGATATTCCACTTTTAACAACTATCCATCCCTGTATCCATCCAAAGGATAGAGTCATACATAATGTAATTAATATTGCTAATAATGGTGAGACATCCCTAATTTCAAATAATTGAAATCCCTCAAAATGAAAACCTCCTTCAAAAGAGATGTAAGGAATAACAACAGCAAAACCCCATTTTAATATCATTGCCATAGAACCACCAGCAAAACCGATCATTGAACCAACAGAAAGATCAAATTCACCTGCAATAATTAACATCCCAGCAGCAAGTGCTACGATTCCTAATTGAGCAATTACCCTAAAATTATTTCTAATTCCTAAGGCGTTAAATCCTTCACCAGAAAAAGGGTTAAGAGAAAATTCTCCTTCTGGAATAGAAAAGTATCCCAACATAAAAAAAAGTAAGATCATTACTCCCAAAGGTCCGACCTCTGGACGAGCCATTAATGCAGAATACCATTTTTTTTCACCTTGTCGGTCTGACTCTTGCCTTGGTTTGTTTGTTGTTGATGTATTCATTTTTAAAAAAGGTTTTTTTAATTTTATAAAAAAAAAGGGCCGATTAAATAATCGACCCTTTAAATTGTTACAAACTATCTGTCAATTCCTGCTAGAGCAGCAACTGAAGAAGCGTTAGACTTATCTACGAAGCCAGGTCCTGATGGGATGTTAGCTCCTGGTAAAAGTCCAGCACTGTTGTTGTACAAGTGTAATACGATAACTGGCATATAACCTTGTAGTCTTTGTTGTTGATCGATAGTGAAAGCAACTCTTCCAGATCCGATTAAGTCCATAACCGCAGGACTTAAGTCAAAGCAAGAATGGTGTACTGTCATACCAAGATCAGCTAAAGCTTTATCAACAGCTTCACATACGTGAGGTCCTACTGAAAGGATCGCATTAACATCTTTGTTAGCTTGTAAAGCAGCAGTAGCTCTAGTTTGAATAGTTGCAGGGTCAGATGTAGTATCAGTCATTTGCATAGGAACAGCAGAACCGTAACCTTCACATCTGTCAACAAGAGCTGTGTTGTATGCTTCTTGAATCATACAAAGTGCTTTAGAAGCACCTTCAGCTTTTGCTCTTTCACCAGCTTTTTGTCCAGCAAGTAATTCAGGCTGACCAACGTGCATAAGAGCACCTAGGCTAGCAGAAGACTCTAAACCAGAGTTCATTGTAATTACTGGAACACCAGCAGCAACAGCAGCTTTAATAGCTGGTCCTAATGCATCTGGGTCTGGTAAAGAAATTACCATACCATCTGGTTGAGTAGCTGCAGCAGCTTGAATTGAGCTTGCCATATCAGCCATATCAGCAGAAGGGTTGTAGATGTATTCGAAGTCAGCACCGATTGCTCTAGCTGCATCTTCACCACCTTTTTGAACTACTGGCCAAAAAGGATCTTTTCCTTCACCATGAGTTATCATGACGTATCTTTCAGCGAAAGCAGTAGTTGCAAATAATGCAAGAGCTGCAAACGAAAGTATAAGTTTTTTCATTATTTCTCCCTTTTAAATTAATTTAAAAAAAGAAATATAACTACTTTGAGAAAAGATCATAACAAAAAAATATTAATACAACCTTTGATTGATTTTTTTTAACTAAGATTTTTTCCCTACTTTTCTTGTTTTAAGAAAATATAAATTTTTCTAAATTAAATTATTAATAGAAATTTCTAATATGTGGCACTTCTGCCCAATCTTGCCGCACCACGAACACCGCTAGCATCACCATATCTTGGTTTTAAAAAAACACCTTCGTATTCTCTGCCAATAACAAATTTTCTCACCAATGAGTCTATTTCATGTAAAAAATCAATTTCGTTTGAAACTCCTCCTCCAAAAACAAAAGCGTCAGGATCTAAAATATTTATTATACTTGAAAGTGACATTGCTAAATTTACTTTAAAATCATCTATAAATCTTTCTGCATCTAAATCATGTTTTCTATTTAATTCAAAAATTTCATTTGTTTTTAAATTTTTTCCATAAAGTTTATTAAATCTTTTTGCTAAGCCTAAGCCAGATAAAAAACTTTCGATTTCAACTTCTCTTGGATTACTCGAGTCAAAATTTTCTTTTTTAGCAGCAAAATAAGGAATTTGATTATGACCCCACTCTCCTGCAACGCCATTGGGGCCACTTACTATTTTTTTATCAATCACTAAACCACCTCCAACTCCAGAACCTAAGATTATACCATAAATAATTTTGTAATGTTTACCAGATCCATCTATAGCCTCTGACAAAGCAAAACAATTTGCATCATTTTCACAAAACACTTCTTTACCAAGTGCTTTACGTAAATCATTTTGAAATGGTTTTTTTTCTAACCAACTTATGTTGGGAACATTTTTAACCAATCCTGTTTGAGGAGAGTGAACTCCCGGATGACAGACACCAATTGGAAGTTCTTGTTTAAATTCTAATTCTAATTGTCTATGAATATCTTTTATTGAAGTAATAATTTGAGTGTAATTTTTTGGGCATGATATTCTAGATCTATGTTTTTCTTGTCCATCTTTTTCAAGTACAACACTCTCTATCTTTGTTGCACCAACATCTATACCTACTTGCATAATTATTAGTAAGTTGCTCTACCGCCACTTAAATCAAATACTGCGGCTGTTGAAAAAGAATTTTCTTCACTTGATAACCAAGCAACTAAGGAAGCTAATTCCTCTACCTTCGCAAATTTATTTCTTGGTATTTTTGAAAGCATATAATTAATATGCTCTTCAGTCATTTGATCAAAAATTCTAGTTTTTGCTGCTGCTGGAGTAACACAGTTTACTGCAATATTTTTTTGAGCGAGTTCTTTACCTAAAGATTTAGTTAATCCTATAACTCCTGCTTTTGAAGTGCTGTAAGCACTTGCATTTGGATTTCCCTCTTTGCCTGCGATAGAAGCAATGTTAACAATTCTTCCGTAATCATTTTTAACCATAAATGGAACAACTGCTTTACAACAATAAAAAACAGCATTTAAATTTAAGTTAATTACTTTATTCCATTCTTCTATAGGGTACTCTTCAACAGTAGTGTTCATTCCTGCTACACCTGCATTGTTAATAAATATATCAATCTTACCATGTGATTTTTCAACTTCAGATAATTTTGAATTAATTGTTTCATAGTTACTAACATCAACTATTTGATAAGTTAAATTTTCAGAATTTATTTTTTTCAAAGCTTTTTTTGCTTCACTTTCGTCTATATCCCAAATTATTACTTTGGCTCCAGACTCAATAAATCTTTCAGTAATAGCTAAACCAAATCCTTGTGCACCACCTGTCACAATTGCTACTCTGTTATTTAAATCAAATTTTATCATAATTTATTTTTTCTTTTTTTTTGATCTTAATAATGGAAAAGCCAGAGCAATTAAAGATAAAATAAAGAACGTCAAAGCTATAGGTCTTGTTAAAAACATCAACCAATTTCCATCAAATATTACCAATGATTGTCTTAAAGTTCCTTCTACTAATTCTCCAAGAATTAATCCAATGATTACAGGTACTACTGAAAATCCATATCTTCTCATAAAAAATCCAAGTACACCAAAAAAAATCATTATCCAAACATCTAATATAGATTGACTTAATGAATAAGTTCCACAAACAGACACTGCAAAAATCATTGGCCATAGAATTTTGTTAGGAACCAGTGTAATTCTTGCAAAAATTTTAGCTCCAAAAAAACCAAATATAAAAAAGAGTACGTTTGCAATTAACATTGCACCAAATATTCCATACAAAAATTCAGGTTGCTCTCTAAATAAGTCTGGACCAGGTCTAACACCATGAATAATTAAACCTGTTAAAATTACTGCTGTTGTTGCACTTCCTGGAATACCCAGTGCTAATGTTGGAACCATGGCTCCACCTGTTGCAGCATTATTTGCTGCTTCTGCTCCCGCAATACCTTCAATTGAACCTTTACCAAATTCTTCAGGTTTTTTTGAAAATCGTTTTGCTTCTGAGTAACCTATTAATGATGCAACTGTGCCTCCCTCTGCAGGAAGAACTCCTATAAATGATCCAATTCCTGATGACCTTAAAATTGTTTTCCACGTTTGTTTATAATCATTAATAGAAGGTAGTTTTACAGCTTTTAAAGCTACTCTTTTAAACACCTGATCTAATAAAGTTGATTGAGTTAGCATTTCACTGATAGCAAAAAGACCAACAACAACTGGAATAAATCCTATCCCTTCTGATAATTCATTAATTCCATAAGTAAATCTATCTATTGAAGTCATAAAATCTTTTCCAATAGTTGAAATTAAAATTCCAAACGCACCTGCAATTAAATTCTTAATTGGGCTTCCTTCCCCAATAGAAGCAAGCATTGTTAATCCAAAAATAGCTAAGGCAAAATATTCAGGTTGACCAAATTCATACGCTAGTTTTGCAAGTAAAGGTGCAAAAAAAACAAGTATTATGACACTAAAAATTCCACCTACTGTACTTGATACAGTAGCCATTCCAAGAGCTCTACCAGCCTCACCTTTTTGGGCTAACGGATAACCATCCAAACATGTGGCAGCTGCAGCAGGAGTTCCTGGTGTATTAATTAAAATAGCTGTAATTGCTCCACCGTATGTCCCTGCACAATAAATTGATGTCAACAGTACAATTGCGGAAAGTGGATCCAAGGTCATTGTAAAAGGTAAGATTAAAGCACCTCCAGTAGTGGGACCTAGTCCTGGCAAGACACCTAAGATCAATCCAAACAAAGTTCCAAAAAACAAAACTAATAAAAGTTTTGAACTAAATAATGGTGCCATCATTAAAAGTAAATTTTCCATTTATACCTGATAATAAATATTAGTAATTATACCCGGAGGGAATCTTAAACCTAAAATTGTCTCAAAAAAAATAAACACAATTATTGGAAAAATTATACTTACTAATAATAGATAAAAAATTCTTCTTTCACCCCAAAAATATGAAACGAAAATTGATAATATTGAAATCGCTAAAAAGAAGTCTAAAGTTTTTGAAATTAAAACAAATAATAAGAATCCTGTTAAGGTCAAATAAAAAGTTTTTGGTAATTTTTTTTCTACTTTCCAAGGTTTTTTAGTTGATAGAAAATATACAACAAAAGTTAAGCTAATTATCAAAACTAATAGTGCTTTAGGAAAAGTTGCAGGTTGAATTCCTCTATTTAAAATTGGAGGAACAATATCAAAAGAAAAAGTAGTTATTAGTAAAATAGTTGAAATAAAAATAATTATAAATGAAACTTTAAATTCATCTTTAAAAAAAAAGGGCAAACTTTTGTTTGCCCTTTTTTGTTTTCGTACATTGTTCATAAACTAAATGTACTATCTTTATAATTACTTAATGTAACCTAAAGCTTTAAGCTGTGCAGTCATTTCAGTAAGCATTTCTTCCATTTGCTTACCCCATTCGTCAGCACCTACAACACTAGTGTCATCTAAACCAATTTCTGTTAAGAAATTTTTGTAGTAGTTGTGGCTCATTGCTTTCATCATTCCAGCTTCTAACTCTTTAACTCTTTCAGCTGGAGCTCCTTTTTTAGTTACGAAACCTCTAACAGTAGATAAAGAAACAGGTATTCCTAATTCTTTAGCTGTTGGAGAGTCTCCAATTTTAGCCATTCTATTATTTGCTAAAACAACTGAAACACAAAGTGTTCCATCATTTATTTCAGTTAATGCTTCCCCTAAATTTAAAACACCTACATCAATATCTCCTTTGATTAGGTTAGTTTTAATTGGAGCGACACCTTTATAAGCAACAATAGTTGGATCTTTTAATCCACCTTTTTTTGTAAATGCAATTGCACTAACGTCATCAATTCCACCAACATGAGTTGTTCCATATTTAAGTGATTTTGATTTTTGAACACTAATAAATTTTTTAGCGTCTTTGATGTCAGCTTTACAATTTACAACAAATAATTGAGGATCATCAGTTCCTCTTGCAAGTGGTTGCATGTCACTAATTTTAACTTTAGTTTTACCTAATGCCATTGATACAGCATGACCAGTAGTCCAAGTTAAAGTGTGTTGACCATCAGCAGGTAAGCTCATCATGTAGTCCATAGATACAGCTCCACCACCACCTTTTTTGTTAACTAATTGCATGTCTTGTTTAAGAACTCTTCGAGCTCTTAAAAGCATCATTCTAGTAGTTACGTCAGTACCACCACCAAAACCAGCGTGAGTGATTGCTTGTATAGCACCATCTGCTCTAGCAGAAGTCGTAAGCATAGGTAGCGCTATAACAAAAAATTCAGTCACTAGAAATGCAGCAGCTAAGAAAAGTTTAAAACTTTTTTTCATTATTTCCCTCTTTAGTTAATTTATAATTAATTATATAAACATAATCTGATACAAACCGTAAAGTAAAAAATGCCTCAAAATAAAATTAATATTGCATTACTGCTAGGTGATCCTTCTGGTATTGGACCTGAGTTAGTGTCTAAATTATTGACAAAAGAAATTACGAATGAGGCAAATGTTGTTGTAATTGGAGAAAAAAATATATTTGAAAATGGTAATAAAATTTCTGGTCATTCACATAATCTAAAATTTGTTGAAAATTTTGATGAAATTAATTTTCAAGATGGAAATCAATATTTTCTAGATATTTCTAATGGAAAAAATCATAGTTATAAATTATCAGAGTGCTCTAAAGAGTCTGGTGAAAGTGTTTTGTCAGCATTAAATTTAGCCTTGGAACTTGCTAAAGAAAATAAAATTGATGCAATAAATTTCGGTCCATTCAATAAAACAAGTTTAAAGCTTGGAGGAAATAAATATTCAGATGAATTGCATTTAATGGCAGAAAAATTAGATGTAAAAAATTTTTTCTGTGAATTTAATGTTATTGATAATTTTTGGACAGCAAGAGTTACATCTCATATTCCAATCAAAGAAGTCCCAGATCATGTTAAAAAAGAAAAAATTATCAAACCAATTAAACTGATTAATGAAGCAATGAAATTAAATGGTATTGAAAGTCCAAGAGTTGCTGTTCAAGCACTTAATCCTCATGCAGAATTTGGAACTGAAGAAAAAGATGAAATTATACCAGCTATAGAAGAAGCAAAAAAAATGGGTATTAATGCAGATGGACCTTTGCCTTGTGATACTTCTTTTATTACTGCTTATAAAAATAAAAATCATGATTGTATTGTTGGGATGTATCATGATGCTCTCCAATCTGGTTTAAAAGCTTTTGGTTTTGATAGAGGTGTTACCGTTCAAGGTGGATTACCAGTACCTATAACAACCCCAGCACATGGTACAGCTTTTGATATTGCTGGTAAAAATGTAGCAAATTTAGAACCTACTTTGAATTCTTTCAAAATTGCTTTAACAATGGCTGAAAATAAAAATAAATAATGACAAAAATTAAAGAGATAAGAACTAAGGTTTATCAGTGGAACGGAAAAACTGTTCCCCCGCAAAATAATTTTTGTACAAATGCCTCTGATCTTTTATTTGAAAAATCTGATGCTATGGGTTCATTTAGGTTTCATGAATGGTTAATTTGTGAAATTGAAACTGACGATGGAACTATTGGAATTGGTAATGCAGCTTTAGCACCACAAGTAGCAAAAAAAACAATTGATACATATTTAAAACCATTAGTAATTGGAGAAGATCCTTTTGATTACGCTTATATTTGGGAAAAAATGTATAGAAGAACTCATGCCTGGGGTCGAAGAGGAATTGGTATGGTTGCAATATCAGCAATTGATATCGCTCTATGGGATATAATGGGTAAAATTACAAAAAAACCAGTATTCAAACTTTTGGGTGGAAGAACAAAAGAAAAAATTCCTGTTTACGCTTCAAAACTTTACAGCCAACCTATCAAGGAACTTCAAAAAGAAGCTGAAAGTTACGTTAAGCAAGGTTTTAAGATGTTTAAAATGAGATTTGGTTGGGGCCCAAAAGATGGATCTGATGGAATGAAAAAAAATATTGAGCTTGCAGAAGCCGTAAGAGAAGTAATTGGCGAGGATACAGATTTGATGATGGAATGTTATATGGGTTGGAATTTAGATTATGCAAAAAGAATGATTCCAAAACTTATGAAATTTAATCCAAGATGGCTAGAAGAACCGGTGATAGCAGATGACATTCATGGATATGCTGAACTCAATAACATGAATATGATTCCAATCTCTGGTGGAGAGCACGAATTTAATATTTTTGGATTTAAACAATTATTAGATTTAAAAGCAGTTAGTTATATTCAGTATGATAATAATAGAGTTGGTGGTTTTACTGCTGCTCAAAAAATAAATGCAATTGCAGAAGCTCATCAAGTTCCTGTAATTCCTCATGCTGGGCAGATGCATAATTATCATTTAACAATGTCTAATTTCAATTGTCCTATTTCTGAATTCTTTCCCGTTCATGATGTTGAAATCGGAAATGAACTTTTTTATTATATTTTTGAAGGTGACCCTGCGCCAGAAAATGGATTTATTGATTTAGATGATAATAAACCAGGACTAGGTTTAACTATAACTGATAAATATAAATCTGATTTTAATATAATTGAATAATTAATGGGAGCTTAAGACCGCTAGAACCACATTTTCTATATTCCATTTCGCTGTATCTTTTTTCGAAAGCTTTGTATGTCATTTAGTATCCTTCTACTTCTGTTAAAAAAGGCATTGAACTTGCGGCACCCAATCTAGTTGTTGATATACCTGCAACTTTATTAGCAAATATTAATGCATCTTTATATTTAAGTTCATTTGCAAGAGCTACAGCAAATGCTCCATTAAATGCATCTCCTGCTCCTGTTGTATCTACAACCTCATCTTTCAATTTTAATGCATCAACAAAATATTTTTCATCTTTATTAGCAAAAAAAATACCTTTTTCGCCTAATGTAATAATAATGTTTTTAACACCTCTATTTAAAAATTCTTTTGCAGCATTTTTGATATCTTCATTTGTTTCAATTTTTTTATTAAGATAAAATTCTGCTTCAGTTTCATTTGGAGTAAAAAAATCTAATAATTGAAAATCATTTTCATTTATTTTTCTAGCAGGAGCTGGATTTAAAATTGTAAGACAATCATTGTCTTTAGCTTTTTTTAATGCATACATGGTTGTCGAGTCTGGAGTTTCCATTTGAGTTAAAAATATCTTTGATTTTTTCATTACTTCCATATTTTTATCAATATCTTCATTTTGTAAATGAGCTGCAGCTCCAGCAAAAACATTAATTGCGTTATTTCCTTTTTCATCAATCATTATTCCCGCAACACCTGTTGAAAGATTAGGGTCCTGAATTATACAATCTACATTAACTCCTGCTTCTTTGTATAAAGAGAAAGCCATATCTGCATGACTATCTTTTCCAACTTTAGTTATAAAATTAACTTCACCATTTAATCTTGCTGCAGCAATTGCTTGATTAGAACCTTTTCCTCCTGGTCCAACAATATAATTATTACCTAAAACTGTTTCTCCCTTTGCAGGTATTTTATTTCCAAAAAAACATAGATCAGCAACAAATACCCCAAAAATACAAATTGAACTCATTATTTATCAAGAACCCAAACGCTACCATCTGGTTTAATTACGCCTTTTGTTATTATAAAACATCCAAAAGGTCTAGCATCTGTGGTTGTAACGATGGCATAAGATTTTTTAGCTTCTTCATAAAAAGTTTGTCTTTCAATAGATCCTACTTTCCAATTATCTCCAGAAATATCTTTAATCGCTTTAATAAATTCTTTGTGAGTTTCAGTTATTTCATTTGGGTTACCGTCGACTTCCATTCTATTTGCCGCTGTCCCTCCTTGAGAAACAATAAAACTATCTAATGGGAATACAGAAAGAATTGCTCTTGAAGCTTCATTTATGTTTACCCCATCTAATCTCACTACATTTTTATTCATTGAATGTGCTGGAAAATTTGCATCTGCTAAAACAAGTTTATCTCCGTGCCCCATTGACCTTAAAAGAAACAAAAGATCTGGGCTTAATATGGGGTCAATTTTAATAAGCATAAAATTATTATATTACATAAAAAAAAAGGGTGGAATAAAAATTCCACCCTTTAATTTTAATTTTTTTCTAAAGATTATTTAAAATCGTTAGCGTTTTCTTTAGTTACTAATTGAGTTCCAGTATCGATATTAATATCAATTTTTTCACCCTTAGCTAAAGCAAGTGCATATTTAACACCATAAGCACCCATATTGTAAGAAAACTGTGCAATTGTTGCTGTTAACTTTCCAGCCAAAATACTAGTAGCTGCATCTGGAGTAGCATCAAATCCAACTACTACCACATCGTTCATTCCAGCATCTTCAAGAGCTTGAATAGCACCTAGTGCCATATTATCATTAGATCCAAAGATAGCTTTAATGTTGGGATTTTTTACAAGAATAGACTCTGTAACAGATCTTGCTTTTGCAGTATCCCATTCAGCTGTTTGAGTAGCTACAATATTTAAACCACAAGCTTTCAAACCTTTGATTGCACCATCTCTTCTAAGAAGAGCTGTTGATTGAGATTCCATTCCAGTCAAAATTGCAACGTCAGAACCTTTTGGAGTTTTATCACAAATAAAATTAGCAGCTAGCTCAGCTCCATTTTTATTATTTGTTCCAATAAATGTTACTCCTTCATTAATCCCTTGAGTATCCACAAATACTACTGGAACTCCACTCTTAATAGCGTCATCAACAATTGGTGCGAAGGCATTTGGATCTGCTGGTGCAAGAGCCATTGCATCAACTCCTTTTGCTAACTGATCTTCTACTTGGTTAATTTGTGATTGAACATCACCTTCTTGAGGTGGTGCTATAAGAACCAACTTAACACCTAATTTTTTTGCTTCTTCTTTAGCTCCTTTTTCTACTGAAGCCCAAAAAGCATTTCCTGATCCAGGACCTTTAATACTAAATAAGATAGTTTTTGCATGACCATCTGCAAACGAACTAGTCGCTGTAATACTTAGCACTAAAAATAACGATGTAAAAAATACACCAATTCTTTTAATTATATTCATATGTTTTCTTCCTCTATTGTTTTTAAAAAAATTATTGAATATTATTTAATAGAGAAAAACAACCTTTAAAAGAATCGCAATTAAGACTTAAAAGAATTTATTTTATTATATTTTAGAAAAATAAAAAAATAACAAAAACAACTTGAAGGAGAATAAATAATTTTACTATTTTCTTGTTCCAAGATCTTTTCTTAAAACATCAATGTAAACTGCTAGAACAATAATTGTTCCTATCAATACCTGTTGCCAGAATGAGCTCACATCCATCAAATTTAAACCATTTCTCAATAGTCCCATTATCATTACACCTGCAAAAACACCCAGTACAGTTCCTCTTCCTCCAAAAAAACTAGCTCCACCAATAATACATGCTGCAATAGCATCTAGTTCTGCATTAAGTCCCGCATTAGGGTAGCCTGAATCTGTTCTTCCAGCTAAAATTAAAGCCCCAAAACCAGCTAATAATCCACACAGAGAATATACAATTACTAGAATTCTATTTACATTTATTCCTGCTGCTCTAGCAGCGTTTGGATTACCACCAATAGCATAAATCCATTTTCCAGTTCTAGTATGATTTAAAAATACCCACATCAGAAAAAAGACAACAGCAATTAAAATTACACTAACTGGTAAGTATTGAGATTTTTCTAGTCCTAACCATGTAAGATCAATTCTTCCATTACCTAATAATCTTACCTCTTCCGTAAAACCACTAATAGGAACACCTCCAGATATAAGATTACCTGTGCCTCTGAATATATAAAGAGTACCTAAAGTCATAATAAATGGATGCGGCATGCGGAGTACGGTTATTCCAAATCCATTAACCATCCCACATAATGCGCCAATGAAAATTGGAATTAAGATCACAACATACCAGGCTGCTCCAGCTTTTGAAGTTATTGCCAATACCATGAGAGATAACATCATTATTGAACCAACCGACAAATCTATTCCAGCAGTTACAATTACTATAAATACTCCCAGAGCAAGCATAGATTGCCATGAAATTTGTTTAAAAACGTTTGTAATATTTCTCCATGATAGAAAAACCTCAGGCTGCATAATATGAAGTGCAATAATCATTATTAAAAGCAATATTAAAATTCCATACTTGTCAAAGTAAGGAATCGCTTTTAAAAATAAGCTATCTTTTTTGACTTCTTTTTTGTTATCCATATTTATTTTTTTCCCATGATCCAACCAATAACTTCATCTCTAGAAGTTTTTGATAATTCAGACTCAGCAAAATTTGTTCCTTGAAAAAGAGCTGTTACTCGATCACAAACCGCAAAAATATCATCCATTCTATGACTTATAATGATTACACTAACGCCTATTTTCTTTAGACCATTTATAAGGTCTAAAACTTTTCCAACTTCTTTAATTGCCAAAGCAGCTGTAGGCTCATCCATTATTACTAGTTTTGAATTAAATGCAGTAGCTCTAGCAATAGCTATAGCTTGTCTTTGACCGCCTGATAATTCCTCAACTTTTTGATCTGCACTTTTTACATGAATTTTTAATTTCTCTAAATGGGCTTCTGACATTTCTTTAATTTTTTTATAGTCAAGCATCTTAAAAAAACCTAAATTTTTAGTTGGCTCACGTCCGAGAAAAATATTTTCTCCAATTGGTAAATTTCCAGCTAATGCCAAATCTTGATATACCATCTCTAAACCTAAATTTTGAGAGTCTCTGGGACTTTCTAAAATTTCTTTGTTACCATTAAAATAAAGATCGCCTTTACTAGGCTTATATAGACCAGACAAAACTTTCATTAAGGTAGTTTTTCCTGCACCATTATCACCTACTACACCCAAGCATTCACCTTCTCTAACGCTTAAGTTAACATTTTCTAGTGCTGTTATAGTTCCAAAGTATTTACTAATATTTTTAGCTTCTAATATTATTTTGTTTGAAGAAAACATTTTTGCAACTTAAAAAGAAAATTAATTAATTGCAACAGGTTTCGATGCTAATAAGCTTACAGTTTTAGGTTGAGCTATTTTACAAAACTTAGGTTTTAAATTTTTAGAAATTAAATTCATATCTTTTAAGACAATATTTCCCATATTAAAGAATGCTGACTCCAAGGCACCTGCTCTGTGAGCTGAAAATAAAATGTTTTTAACTTTTCTTATTGGGTCATTTTTCTTCACAGGCTCTTCTGGAAATACATCTGTTGCAACAAATATATCTCCTTTTTTTACTCGTTTAATTAAATCTTTAAAATTTACAACCGCAGCTCTACTCATCAAGATAAATAAAGAATTGGACTTCATTTTGTTTAATAATTTTTTATCAATTAGATTTTTATTTTTTGTGGTTACAGCAGCTAAAACGTAAATAATTTCACAATTTTTGAACATTTCGTTTAAACTCATTGAATTAAATCCTAATTGTTTAATTTTTTTTTGAGGTATCCATGGGTCATATACATTTATGTCTTTGGTAAATGGTAACAACATAGGGTACAAAGATTTAGCCAAGTCTCCAAATCCTAATAATCCTATTTTCTTTTCTGATAATAATGAGGCTTTAAGATTGCCTACTAGGCCATATTTTTCTTTTCCATTGATAAAGTCTGAATGAGCAGTATGAATATTTCGTAATAGAGATAAGGTCATTCCCAAAGCTATTTCTGCAACTGGTTTTGAAAATACTGGAGATGTTGCAATTACATGAATACCTTTTTTAAAACAGTAATCATAATCCATATTATCCATGAAATTACTTTCAACATTAATAATGGCCTTTAGTTTTTTTGCTTTAGATAAAAGTTTTTTATCTAAATCTGGCTGACCCATTATAAATGTAGCTTTGTGAATATTCTTTTCATAAAAATTTTTTTTATTATTTTTTGGAGCAGTAATTGTTTTGTATTTAGATTTTAATTCTTTAAATTTTTTTTTTGTAAAAATAAGGTCAAGTGTTCTTGGAAAAGGATCTGTTATAACAATTAATTTTGACATAAATTTTTATTTAAAAATTAATTTATTATTTTTCTTATTTCTTTCAAAGAAAAAGGTTGGGGTTTTCTGCAGGTAGTTTTAATTGATTGAGAAACTCCAGAAGTGCAAGCTTTCATGGTAGATTGAATTATATCTAATACGTGCAATGATAACTCTCCATTACATTTATTAATTTTTTTATTTTCTATAGAATAAGCCATTTCAGCCAAACCAGCTCCTCGATAGTTTGCATTAGTTGGTGACTCGTTAGCTCTAGAACTTTGTGATCTAATATTAATTTTTCCTAATGGCATTTTATTAGTTTTGTATTCTCTCCATGGGTCACCTAAGTTTTTACATACATAAACTGAACCACCAAACATATTTGGGTCTGGAACTATCATCGACCCTTTATCACCATATAGTTCTATATGATTTCTTTGGTGAGCAATCACATCAAAAGAAAGAGTTAGTCTAATAATCGTGCCATTCTCAAATGTAATTGTTGATAAGTATGTTGTGGGACATTCAACTTTAAATGTTTTGTTTTTTCTTGGTCCTATCCCAATAGTTCTTCTCTTAACTCCATTTACAATACTTCCTGTAACTTTTTTTGCTGGTCCCAATAAATTAACTAAAGCAGTTAAATAATATGGACCCATATCAATGACTGGACCACCCTCTTTCTTAGCAAACCAAGGTTCTGGGTTTGGATGGTAAGATTGAACTCCAGGAAAAGCAAAAATTGCATTTCCTAAATTTATTTTTCCTATTATTTTTTTATCGACTAATTCTTTTGATTTTTGAATACCACCTCCCAAAAAAGTATCTGGAGCGTTTCCAATATAAAGTTTTTTCTTTTTTGCTATTTTAAGTAGATCTTTTCCATCCTTAAAATTAATTGCTAGTGGTTTTTCAGAATAAACATGTTTGCCATTAACTAATGCCTGTTTTGCGACTTTATAGTGAGCTTTTGGAATGGTTAAATTGAGAATAATTTCAATTTCTTTATCTTTTAAAAGTTCATTAACAGTTACCGCTTGTATCTTATAAGTTTTTGCACATTTAAGTGCATTATTGAAATTTATATCTGCACACTTAATAATTTTTATATTATTGAAATATTTTTCTGCTCTAAAATATGTTTCAGAAATATGACCACAACCAATTAGGCCTACTTTAAAAATTTTATTCATAAAGTATTAAACGCCTTGTCTTTGTTTGTTTTTTCCTTCTTTATATATTTTTAAAGCTTCTTTATTTTCTTTAGTGGTTGGAATTTCTAATGTCGGGCTATCCCAAAATGCAGAACCCTCTAACCATTGGTAGGCATGAGTTTTAATAGAAATTACATAAGTAACATCTGATTTTTTTGCCCTCTTAAATGCTTCTTCAAGATCTGATATTGAATTAACATGCTCTGATTTTGCCCCCATACTTTCTGCATGTTTTGCAAAATCTACATCTACGAGACCCGGGGTATTTGAACTCTTTAATAAATTGTTATATTCATTTCCACCTTTGAATAATTGCAGTCTATTGATCACAGCAAATCCGCCATTATCACAAACAATTATAATAAGCTTATTATTAGTGATTACTGAAGAATAAATATCTGTATTATTTAAAAGATAAGACCCATCTCCAACAAAAGAAATAACTTCTTTGTCAGGGTTTGCCATTTTTATTCCTAAGGCTCCTGATATTTCATAACTCATACAACTAAATCCCCATTCAGTTTCATGAGTATTTAATTCTCGTGGTCTCCAAACCTGAATAACTTCACCAACCAAACCTCCTGCTGCAGTAACTGCAATATCTGATGGATCAGAATTCTTGTAAACGGCACCAACTACTTGAACATAACTTGGTACCTCTTGATTAGAAGGAGCGCTTTCTTTATCTACATGCTCGTTCCATGCTTTTAACTCTGCTTGAGATTTTTTATTCCACTCCTCATCAGCTTTCCAATCACCTAATGCTTGTGAAAGTTCATTTAATGAAACTTTTGCATCACCTACTACTGCTTGAGCTAAATGTTTATTAGCATCAAATCTTGATACATTAATAGAAACAAGTTGAAAATTTTCGTTTTCAAAATTTGCCCAAGACCCAGTGGTGAAGTCTGCAAGTTTAGTACCAACTGCAATAGCTAGATCTGTTTGTTTAGCTAATGAATTAGTATTTTTTCCACCTAACCCACCTATTTGACCCGCATAATGTGAGTGGTCTCTTTTCATTGTAGAATATCCCATCACAGTTTGTGTAACCGGTATATTGTGTTTAATCGCAAAGTTACTTAATTCTTCCATAGCATCAGAGTAAAAAACTCCTCCACCAGATATAATTATTGGATTTTTTGAAGATTTAATTTTTTCTGCAGCCTCTTTTATTTGAAATTCATCAGGTCTTGGTCTTCTAATTGCATGAATCTTTTCTTTGAAAAATTCTTCTGGATAATCAAATGTTTGTCCTTGAATATCTTGACTTAATGCAATGCAAGCTGGTCCACAATCTGCAGGATCTAACATTGTTTGAACTGCTGCTGGAAATGATTGAATAATTTGCTCGGGTCTTGTGATACGATCAAAATATCTAGTTACAGGTTTAAAAGCATCATTAGCAGTTATTCCTGGATTATTAAAATGTTCTACTTGTTGAAGTACTGGATCAGGCATTCTATTTGCATATGTATCTCCTGGTAAAAATAAAATCGGCAACCTATTACTCATCGCAACTGCAGCAGCCGTAACCATGTTTGTTGCTCCAGGTCCAACTGATGATGTTGCTACAAAAATTTGCTGCCTTCTCTTTGCTCTTGCATAACCAATACCTGTAAGAGCCATGTTCTGTTCATGGTGTCCTCTATAAGTTGGAAGCTCTTTTTGATTTTCTTCAAGAGCTTGACCTAAACATGCTACATTACCATGTCCAAAAATTCCAAACACACCTGGAAACAAAGGTTCTTTTTTGCCATTAATTAATATTTTTTGAGCAATTAAATATTTTACAATTGCATGAGCACAAGTGAGAGTAATTTTTTTCATAAATATGTTTATTTTTTAATATGTATAGTGTTTATATATAAATATATTTATAAATTAAAAAACCTAATTAAGTAAACTTAAAAATAAAACTTATGTACAAAAAATTTGGACAATTCATTGATGGTAAATGGCAACAAGCTGAAAAAAAAGAAACTTACGATGTAATTAATCCTGCAACAGAAGAAGTGATTGGAAAAGCATCAAAAGCATCCTCTGTAGAAGTACAAAAAGCATTAAAGTCTGCTGAAAAAGGTTTGGAGATTTGGAAAAACACAGCACCTTGGCAAAGATCTTATGTTCTAAGAAAAATTGCTGACTTAATGAGAGAAAAAAAAGAGGTTCTAGCAAAATGGTTAACTCTTGAGGTTGGAAAACCTCTTGCTGAAGCTGTTGGAGAAGTCGGTGGTGGAGCTGATATTTTTGAATGGAATGCTGAAGAAACAAAAAGAATTTATGGTCAAACACAACAAAGTAGATTTCCAGATACTAGAGTTCATGTTTACTATCAACCAGTAGGTGTTGTAGCCGCTTTAGTTCCATGGAATTTTCCAATTGTGTTAGCATCAAGAAAAATTTCAACTGCTTTAGCAGCAGGTTGTTCTGTTATTTGTAAGCCAGATACAATTACACCTGGCGCTGTGATGGAATTAGTTAATATATGTAAAGAAGCAGGTGTACCAGATGGTGTAGTAAGTCTTTTATCAGGTGATCCTGCTGAAATTTCTAATGAATTACTAGAGTCAGATGTAATAAAAAAAGTATCAATCACCGGTTCTACAAGAGTTGGTAAAATAATTTTAAAAAAAGCTGCTGACAAAGTTCAAAGAGTTACTATGGAACTAAGTGGGCACTCTCCTTTTATTGTTTGTGAGGATGTAGATATGAATAAAGTTGCTGACATAGCAATAACTGGCAAATTCAGAAATAATGGGCAAGTTTGTATCTCTCCTAATAGATTTTATATTCAAGAAAATAGAAAAGAAGAATTTGTAAGTGCTTTTATGGAAAGAGCAAAAAAATTAAAGATAGGAAATGGCATGGATGAAGGTGTTGAACTAGGACCTTTAAGTACTGCAAAGAGATTAGAAGAAATAGAAAAGCTAGTTGAAACTACCAAAAAAGAAGGTGCAAAAGTATTAATGGGTGGAAAAAGACCTTCTGGTTTCAATAAAGGATATTATTATGAACCAACTGTATTTGATGACATAAAAGATAATTTCACTATCATGAAAGAAGAACCTTTTGGTCCACTTGTTCCAATTTTAACATTCAAAACTTTTGATGAAGTTATAGAAAGAGCAAATGACAACGACTTAGGATTATGCAGTTACTTGTATACTAATTCAATGGACAAAGCTCATATAGGTTCTGAAAAATTAGAGTCTGGATGTGTAGCAGTTAACACAGGAGTGGTTGCACTTGCTGAAGCTCCATTTGGTGGTATTAAACAAACTGGCTATGGACGTGAAGGTGGTTCAGGTGCAATTAAAGATTACTTAAATGTGAAATACACTCACATGGGTTTAAAAATATAATCATGAGAAAAAACAAAGTAAAAGAAATGATGAAAGCAGGGAAACCTGTAATCAATGGTTGGTTGCAGATTCCTAGCACTGTTTCAGCTGAAGTAATGGCTCATCAAGGATGGGACTCACTTACAATAGATATGCAACATGGTTTGGTTGACTACACTAATGCTTTGCCGATGCTCCAAACTATATCAACAACTGATGTTACTCCACTTGCAAGAGTAAACTGGAATGAGCCTGGTCAAATAATGAAAATACTTGATGCTGGATGTTATGGTATTATCTGTCCGATGGTTAGTAATAAAGAAGAAGCAGAAAGATTTGTTCAAGCATGCATGTACCCTCCCCATGGCTATAGAAGTTTTGGTCCTGTAAGAGGTTTAATTTATGGTGGTTCTGATTATGCTAAGCATGCAAATGATGAAATGCTTAAGTTAGCAATGATAGAGACAAAAGAATCTTTGGATAAGCTTGATGAAATCATGTCTACGCCTGGTGTTGATGGTATTTATATTGGCCCAGCAGATTTGAGTTTAGCGATTGGAGAAGAGCCAGGTTTTGATAGACCTGAAAACACTAAAGCTTATTCGGAAATTTTAAGAATTTTAGAACATGCTAAAAAAAATAATATTTATGCAGGTATTCATAACGGTACTCCTGAATATGCTCAAAAAATGATTGATAAAGGTTTTAATTTTGTAACAATTGGCGCAGATCAACGAGCCTTAAGTTCTGGTGCAAAAGCTGTGGTTGATAAAATGAAAGGTTCTTCTAAAAAAGAAGAGTCTAAAGCATACTAGTAAATCAGATCCCTTTATAAACTAGATCTCTTCTATCTATAAAACCTTCAAAAGTTTTTATTGTTATAACTGAAGGTAAAATAAAAATTGATCTTTTATCTTTTTCATTTCTAATAATTCTAAAAAAACCTTTTTTAATTGCGGTATCTATATAGACATTTGATGTCAGGTAAGATTTTTCAATTACCTTTAGTAATTCATTTTTAGTAATTGATTTATTTTTATAATAAGCAAGCATAACCATATGCAACATTATCCAATGTTGAGGCGTTAATGAAAACCAATTAAGTAAATCATTCTCAAGCCTTCCCTCGAAATCACCAAGTGAAGCTTCAGCTAATTTAATTCTTTTTTGTGTAATCTTTGGAATTTTTTTCTGTTCCTCAAAAGATTTTGGGTACTTAAATTGTTTCTTCATTCCAAAATGTTATATTAAACAAAGTTAAATTAATATTATTTTTTATTAGTTAATTCTTTGTAAATATTATTAACTCTGTGCACTTCCTCTGCGGTATTAAAATAACCCTCATATTCTATCTCTTCAGGAGTTACATCAAAGTGATAATGACCTGCTACATTTTCTTTAGTATAGGAATGAAAATGAGTATGTTCTCCAGACTCTCTTAAATTAAGATTTCCTCCTGTTGGATCGCCAGTCCAAAGCACACAATAACCTTGTAACTGAGGTCCCACTGGTTCATAAAATTGTAAAAAATCTTTTACACATTTCATTTGTTCAGGATCATAATATTCATGTTTAATATCTTTATAATCAGGCTGAACATGTGATCTGATCTTTCCATTTAAAATTCTAAAAACTCCTGCCAAAGCAATATGACCATTATCTTTAATTTTCAAATTATCAGACAAAGCTTTTCTCATTGCTTGCGTTAAAGATCCCTGCTCTCCAGATCTTCCTTTTATTTTTATTTTAATAACTTTACCTCTTACCCCATTAGTATAAAAAACATTACCTAAGCCACCGTGTTTTCTGGCTGTATATTTTTCAGCAATACATTCTTTATTTTTTCCAACTCGAGCTATTATTGATTTTGACTCATCAGTGATTAGATTTTCGTTAATTACTAACTCTCCACAATGTCCGTCTAAACATGACATAGCACCTGAACCAGCACCTAAAGCATAAGATTTTTCCGAACCAATCATTTTAGAAATTTCTTCATAATCAAATTCAGCACCTATAAATTTAGGATCATGCATGTAAGGCTCACCACCAACGTCTATAATTTTTTGATTTCCACTTATTCCTTCAGATGGACAACCCCAATCTCTTAGATTTGGGCAATCAACTATTGATACTTCGACTACTTTATAATTACTTGATAATCCACTTTGTAATGCATCAGATATTTTATCTAACGAATACTCTGTAAATTTTGCTTTTTCTATTTTTAATTGCATTGACTATTAAAGCTATATTTTATTTTGCAAGATGTCTATAGATAATATATATAATATCTATACATAAATTAATTATGAAAAGGCTTTAATGATAAATAAAGATTTAAAAGTTGCAGTTTTAGGTGCTGGTGCAATGGGTTGTTTGTTTGGGGGTTTGTTAGCTGAAAAAGGACTTAACGTTATCCTGATTGATGTTTGGAAAGAACATGTAGAAGCTATAAACAAAAATGGTCTTAAAATGGATGGCCATGGTGGTGACAGATTTATTAAAGTTAAAGCAACGACTGATCCATCGACAGTTGGTATTGTTGATGCCGTGATAGTAATGTGTAAAGCAACTGTTTTGGAACCAGCTCTTAATAGTATCAAAAATATCATTGGTGAAAAAACTGTTTTCATGTCATTTCAAAATGGCTTTGGTCATGAAGCAATTATGCAAAAAATTGTAGGAGTTGAAAAAGTTCTAGGGGGAACGACCACTCAAGCTTCAAATATATTGGGGCCTGGTCATATAATGAATCATGCTGCTCTACCTTCTTGGATTGGAGAATATGAAGGTGGAATGAGTGAAAGAGTAAAAGATATCGCTGACACTTTTACTGATTATAATCTCGAAACAATTGCTGCTGATGATGTAAAAAAAAGAAAATGGATGAAACTGTTTGCATTAACAGCGATTGGACCACTATCAGCTATTTTTGATCTACATCATACTGATCTATACATAAATAATAGTGCAAATGATGTATCTAGATCGCTAGGTAAAGAAATTATTTTGGAAACAAGACAAGTAGCGTTAGCTGATGGTGTAGAAGTTTCTGAGGATGAGTGCCTTTTTATGTTTAATAAAATCGTAGACTCAAACCAAACAAATAAATCATCTATGGCTTTTGATGTTCAATACAAAAGAAAAACTGAAATTGATTTCATAAGTGGTGTTGTTTCAAGTCTTGGAAAAAAACATGGGATAAAAACCCCTTTAAATGATCTTATGTATAAGATGATCAAAGTTAAGGAGGGAATGTATAGCTAAATGCTACGAATTGAAAAATTAAAAAAGGTAAAAGGAAATTTTCCAGTTCTAGTAGGTAGCAACATTATTCCAAAAAGTATTTGCAAAATATTAATCGAAGAAATTAGTAACTCTAAATCTTTTGACGATATGATAATGGGTGGAAGAAGTCGTATCAATAAAGGTTCAAAAAATTTTAATAATTATATTAAACAATCAAAAATCTCTAAAAAACTTTTTAAACTTTTTAATAGTAAATCTTTCTATAAGAAAATTGAAAATATATTTAAAAAAAAATTTAAAAATAGATCTTGGGAAAACTCAAATCCACCAAAAGTTTTTAATCCAAAAAAATTCACTATTAAAAAAAAATTGAATTCAAGTGAGCTTCAAAAATTGCTTGGAAATAATTATTCTAATCCAAAAGTAAATTTAGATATTGATTTTTCTGTTTCAAAGGGTGGATACAGATTAAGACCACATCGAGATGATATTACAAGATTATATAATTTTTTAATTTATCTAACTGATATCCCTAAAAAGAATGGAGGATCACTTACCATTTATAGGAAAAAAATTAAAAAAAATATTAGAAAAAGTTTTAGAAGATTTCCAAAAATTAGTGAATTGGAGGTTGTCAAAGAATTTACGCCTAGACAAGGAACGGTGGTTTTTTTTCAATCGACTCCAAATTCTTATCATGGTGTTAAAAGATTTATTGAAAAAAATTGTCCTAAACGATTTTTTATTTATGGAAGTTATGCTTTAAATAAACCAGTAATATGGAAATTTAATGATACTCCATACTATCCTCATATTATTAAAACTAAAAAAAAAATGTTAACCTCTTTTCATGATGCGAATTATCTTACAGTCCCAGTTGCAAATTAGTAATGTTCAAATATGAAATTATTAAATAAAAAAAAATTTGAAGAACAAGGATATGCAATAGTAAAAAATGTTTTAAATTTTGATAATGATCTTAAGCCTATTTTAAATGATATGGCGTATGTGATGGATCGATTGATTCACAAATTCTCTCCAAAATCTAAAATTTCAGAAGCACTAAAATTTAAATTTGAAAAAAAATACCAGTTTGTCTCCTCTCTAAATATTTTTGATTTAGATCAGTATTTTAATACTAGACTACCAAGAGATCATGTTAAAAAAGATAGTGATTACTTTGCTACACACTCTTTATGGAATTTAATCAAACATAGAAAAATACTTAATGTTGTTGAAAAAATACTTGGCTCAGAAATTCTTTCTAACCCAGTTCAAAATACAAGAATCAAACAACCAGAAAAAACACTACCCAAAAAATCAATTTTTGATGGCTTAAGTGGTAGAACCCCTTGGCACCAAGATGCAGCAGTATTATCGACTAGAGGTCAAAAAAATACTGAACTTTTAACTGTGTGGATTCCATTTACAAAAACAACTAAAAAAAATGGATGTATGATTACTATTCCTGGAATTAACAAGTTAGGATTATTAAATCATCACTCTGGCTACAAAGGCCAAGTTGAAATCAAAAATTCAGATTTACTAAATTCAAAAAAAGTTGTTTACCTGGAAGCTGATGTTGGAGATATAGTTTTACTTCACCGACACTCGGCACACTGCTCTATTCCAAATAAATCAAACTCTTTTAGAATTAGTGCTGATCTAAGATATAATAAAGCTGGTCAAACTTCAGGCCGTGAACCTTTACCAAGTTTTTATGTTAAAAGTAAAAATAAAAAAAACATTACTGTTTTAAACTTTAAACAATGGCTTGCTCTTTGGGAAAAAGCTAAAGAAAAATGTATTCCAAGAAAATATGCTTTTAAATATCCATTGCCTACATTTAAGCATAATAAAAAAGATCTATCTAAGCTTATCAATTCTTAAAAAAATAATTTTATAAAATTTATATTTGTGTATAAGAACTTATGAAAAAAATTTTAGTTATTCAACCTATCCATGAAGCTGGAATAGAACTACTTAAAAATAATTCAAATTATGAATTTGAAGTTGTGGAAAATGTTGATCCTGAATTTCTTAAATCAAAAATTAAAGATTGTGATGCAGCATCGATTAGAACAGCAAAATTAACTGGAGATGTAATTGAAGCAGCCAAAAATCTTAAAATAATTTCAAGACATGGTGTTGGTTATGATAATATTGATTTAGAAACATCAAAAAAAAATAATCTTACTCTAGCAATTACTGCAACAGCAAATGCTGTAGCTGTAGCTGAACATGTAATGTTTATGTTGCTCAATATTTCTAAAAGAAAGAGTATGTATGATAATGCTGTTAAAGATGGAAAATTTAACGACCGAAATAAATTGCCTAAGACTGTAGAACTTTGGGGTAAAAATATATTAATTGCTGGATTTGGTAGAATTGGTCAAGCTCTTATAAAAAGATGTTTAGGTTTTGAAATGAAAGTTTTTGTTTATGACCCTTTTGTCTCTAAAGATGTAATAGAAAACTTAGGTGGAATAAAAGTTGAGAGTATGGAATATACTTGTAAAGATATGGATGCAATTTCTCTTCATATTCCATTAAATGATAAAACTAAAAATATAATTAATTATGATTTACTCAAAACTATGAAAAAAAATTGTATTTTAATTAATGCTGCTAGAGGCGGAATTGTTAATGAAATTGATTTAGATAAAGCTTTAAAAGAAGATTTAATTTTTGGTGCTGGTTTAGATGTTTTTGAAATTGAACCCCCAGAGTCAAACAATCCTTTACTTAAAAACGATAAAGTTTTTCTAAGTCCACACACAGCAGCTTTTACTGAAGAATGCATGACAAGAATGGGAAAAGAGACAATACAAAATATTTTTGATTTTTTTGATGAAAAGTTAGAAAAATCTAAAACAGTAAAATTATAATATAAAAATTAGTTTTGAAAAACTTCTAAGTTACTTTTGTTAAGAGTTTCTGTTAAATATTTATAACCAATCTTTGCGTATTCAAAAGGATTTGCTTTTGCGGGATCTTGTTCGGCCTCTACTACTAGCCATCCTGAATAGTTTTTTTCTTTCAATATATTAAACAATGGTTGGTAATCTATACATCCATCACCCGGAACTGTAAATGCACCCTCTAAAAAAGCACCTCTAAAACTTAAATCTTCTTTTAAAGATTTTTCTAAAACACTTTTTCTAATATCTTTACAATGCATATGAATTAATCTTTCACTAAAATCATTTAATATTTTTAAAGAGTCTCCTTGAGCAAATAACATGTGACCAGTGTCTAATGTAAGTTTTACACTATCATCAGTATTTTCAAGCAATCTAACTGTATCCTCTTCAGTCTCTATTACAGTGCCCATGTGGTGATGGTAAGCAAGTGGCATCCCTTCATCTTCAAGATATTTTCCCATTTCTGAAATTTTTTCATAGTATTTTTTAGACTCTTCAAGATCCATTTGAGGTCTTGTAGATAATTTTCGATTTGGATCTCCTTGAATTGAACCAGAAACTTCAGCAAAAACCATGCAAGGTGAATTACAATCTTTAAAAAGTTTTAACTGATCTTGAATTAGATCTTTTTCTTCATTAACACTATTTGTTCTTAAATTAGCTCCATACCAGCCTGAACATAAATTTAATTTAAACTCTTTTAATTTAGGTATTAATTCTTCAGATTTTTTGGGGAATTTTCCACCTGACTCTATTCCTATAAACCCTGCCAGACTAGCTTCAGACAAACATTGCTCTAAAGAAGTATCACCTCCTAATTCAGGCATATCATCATTACTCCATGCTATCGGTGCTATTCCTAGTTTAACTGTCATAAGGTTATATTTTATTAAAATTACATCTTATAAATAGAATATGATGTTTAAGTCATCAAGAAAATTATTCTTTAAAAAATGATGTTAAACTCATCATACAAATTCTTTCTTGATTTTATTTTTCAATTCTGTTCTATATTCTTATGATTAATTTTTCTCTCATGGGTGCAGGTAGAATTGGCAAGATGCATGCAGAGATAATTTCAGCCCACCCAAATGCAAAATTGAAATATGTTTACGATGTAAATAAAAAATTTGCAAATGATGTTGCAAAATCTACAAAATGTAAAACTGCAAGTAAGCCAGAAGAAGCAATAAATTCAAAAGATATTGATGCCGTTTTAATTGCTTCAGCCACTCCAACACATACTAAATTTATAACCATGGCAGCTAAAGCAGGAAAAGCAATTTTTTGTGAAAAGCCAATTGATCTAGATATTAAAAAAGTAAATAAATGTTTAAATCAAATTAAAAATACTAAAGTTCCAATTCAAATAGGATTTAATAGAAGGTTTGACTCTAGTCATGCGAAAGCCCAGCAAGCAAAAGTAAAAAAAGAAATTGGTGAGCTAGAAATGATTGTAATTACCAGTCGTGACCCAGAACCTCCTGGTATAGATTATTTAAAAGCAGCAGGTGGATTTTTTAGAGATACAACTATCCATGATTTTGATTTAGCTAGATTTATATTGGGTAACGACCCTGTAATGCAAATTTCAGCTTTTGGTGAAGCCTTATTTGATAAAAATGCAAAAAAGCAAAAAGATCACGATACAGCTATGTTTATTTTAAAATCAAAAAAAGGAGTTTTAATACATATAAATAATTCTAGAAGAGCTGTTTATGGTTATGATCAAAGAGTTGAAGTTTTTGGAAGTAAAGGAATGATTATTTCAAATAATCAAACTCCATCATCCGTAGAGAGATATACAAATAAGTCAACCTCGGTAAAAGATCCAATACATTTTTTCTTTATTGAAAGATATGAACAAGCCTACAGAGATCAATTCAATGAATTTGTAAAATGTGTTACTAAAAAAACTAAACCAAAAGTTACTTTCGAAGATGGTAAAAACGCACTGATAATTGCTAATGCAGCTTACGAGTCATATAAAAAAGGTAAAGTTGTAAATATAAAGTTTTAATATGAGTATTTTATCCCTAAATAATATTGCAATGAATTTTGGAGCAATCCAAGCACTTACAGGGGTAAGTTTTGACATTAATGATTCAGAAACAGTTGGTTTAATGGGAGATAACGGAGCTGGTAAATCTACTTTATTAAAAATTATTGCTGGTAATTTTAAACCTTCTTCTGGAGATATAATGTTTGATAATAACGAAGTTAACTTTGAAAAACCAATTGATGCTAGAAAATCAGGAATAGAAGTTGTTTATCAAGATTTAGCTCTGTGTAATCACTTAACAGCAGCTTCAAATGTTTTTCTTGGAAGAGAAATTCAAAAAGGTGTTTGGCCATTTAAATATTTAGATTATCCAGCAATGTTTAAGAAGTCTGCTGAACTTTTTGAAGAACTTAAATCCGAAACACGCCCAAAAGATTTAGTTATGCAAATGTCAGGAGGACAAAGACAGGCTGTAGCTATAGCTAGAACAAGACTTACAAACCCAAAATTAGTTTTAATGGACGAACCAACAGCAGCAATTAGTGTAAGACAAGTTGCAGAAGTACTTGATCTTATAAAAAGATTAAAAGATCAAGGTATAGCTGTATTATTAATTAGTCATAGAATGCCAGATATTTTTGAAGTTTGTGAAAAATTGGTAGTTTTAAGGCGAGGAGAAAAAGTTTGTGAAAAAATGATAAAAGATTCTTCAACAGAAGAGGCAACGGGATTAATTACAGGAGCAATAGATAGAGCATGAGTTCAGTAAAATTTAATCAAGAATTAATTTCTAAAACAGAAAAAACATTTTTACAAAAACTTGTTTCTGAACAATCTTTTTGGGTATCAGTTGCTTTGCTAGGTATTTGTTTTGTAATGTTTTTTGTTGAAGACGCATTTTCAAGCAAAGATAATTTATTTAATATTACAAGAAATTTTTCATTCATAGGCATTATGGCAATTGGAATGACTTTTGTAATAATTACCGCAGGTATTGATTTGTCAGTTGGATCAATTATGGGTGTTACAGGTGTTATATGTGGTTTATTTTTAGATGCACAATATTTGCCAGAATGGTATTCGAAAGCATCTTATTTTGAAGGAGTGTATGTTTGGGTTTCAATATTTCTTGCACTATTGGCAGGCGCATTAATAGGTGCTGTTAATGGTTATTTGATAGCTTATCTTAAACTTTCTCCATTTGTAGTAACTCTAGGAATGATGGCAATCGCAAGAAGTCTAGCTTTAGTAGTTTCTAACAACAAAATGTTTTATGAATTTGGTCCTAAAGACGAAATGTTTTATGAAATTGGTGGAGGATCAATCTTTGGTGTGGCTAATGCCACTTGGTTATTGATTGTGTTAACAATTTTAATGGGGTTGGTCTTAAAATACACATCTTATGGAAAGCATGTTTATGCGGTTGGAAGTAATAAAAAAGCAGCTGAATTGTCAGGTATTAATACTAGATGGATTGAAATGTCTGTTTATATAATAAGTGGGTTATTTGCTGCTATTTCTGCTGTAATGATTGTTGGTTGGATGGGTTCAGTTACCAATGCTTTAGGTTATACATATGAATTAAGAGTAATTGCAGCGACTGTAATTGGTGGTGCAAATTTAATGGGTGGAGTTGGTGGAACATTCGGAGCATTCATTGGAGCTGCTTTAATGGAAACAATAAGAAATAGTTTGTTGATGGCAGGTATTGATCCTTATTGGCAAGGGACTTTCTTAGGATTATTTATTGTTGGTGCAGTTTGGTTAGAAAAAGTTAAAAACAAAAAAAATTAATTAAAAAACTATTTTATTCATACAGTTATATTTATTAAAAATTAATATATCA
>JAOIVP010000010.1 GCA_028224115.1 Candidatus Pelagibacter sp.
GTTGTTTTATAATCAAGTCCATGACCAGCATGTACTTCAATATTTAGTTTATTTGCTAATTTAGAACATTTTTTTATTCTAGCTAATTCATTAATATAATTTTTTTTTGACTTAACTAAATTTGATATTTTTCCAGTATGAATTTCAACACAATCAACATTAAGCTGTTTAGATAATTTAATATCTTTTAAAGATGGATTTATAAACAAACTAGTACGAATTTTTATTCTTTTAAATCTTTCAATTATTTTTTTTAATTTTTTTCTATTTTTAAATAAATTTAATCCCCCTTCTGTAGTTATCTCTTTACGATTTTCAGGAACAATACAAACATAATCAGGTCTAATCTTTAAAGCATTATTTACAATTTTATCATTCATTGAAATTTCAAGATTAACCAAAACTTTTTTTGATTTACAAATTTTTTTGGCATCTAAGTCGTTAATATGTCTTCTATCTTCTCTTAAATGAATGGTTACTGAGTCAGCACCCATTTTTACAACTTGTAAGGCAGCATAATATGGGTCTGGATGATTTTCACCCCTAGCATTTCTAACTGTTGCTATATGATCAATATTTACACCTAATCTTTTCACTTAATAAATCTACTTCCTGGAGTGGTAATAGGAATTGATTTCAAATCTTGAGGTAACTGTTTTTTTAAGTAAGTTGGAACTTCAATTTTAAGATGAGACGTAATTCCTGTTTTAATTTTAAGAGATTTTTTTGTTGATCTGTCTATTATAGATGCAAATCCTAAAAGTTTAGCATTAGCCTTTTTAATTAGTTTTACACACTCTAGACTAGATTTTCCTGTAGTTATGACATCTTCAATAATAAGTACTTTTGTACCTTTTTTTATATTAAATCCCCTTCTTAAAGTAAATTTTCCATTCACACGTTCACAAAAAATTGTTTCTATTTTTAAAAGTTTACCAATCTCATAACCAATAATTACCCCACCCATTGCAGGAGCTAAAATTAAATCTATCTTTTTATATTTTTTTTTAATTTTATTAGCTAACGATTTACAGATTTTATCTGCCAATATTGGGAAACTTAAAAGTTTTGCACATTGGATATATTTAGATGAATGTAAACCTGAAGATAACACAAAATGTCCCTCCAAAAGAGCATTAGTCTTTTTTAAAATATCTAAGGATTTTTTGAGTGAAAGCATTTCTTTTATCTTCGTGTCTAATTATCTTAAATTTTATACCCTTTTGTTTAAGCTCTGCAATAAAATTTGTGAAGTTTTTTAGATTAGTAATTATTAATTTAAATTTGAAATTAATATATTTTGGATTTTGGCCTGCCATTTCAACATTTGAAATGTTAAGCTTGTGACTACCAATTAAAGAACTTATATCACCTAATTGACCAGGTTGATCAGGTAATGAAATCCACAGTGTGGTATTGTATTTCTTTATTTTTTCCTCTTTTTGTTCCCCTTTATCATGCCAATATCTTCTAATAGCTGCTCTTGCTTTTCCAGTTTTTGTTGTTGGAATCCAATGTAATGATGGTGATTGATTTTTAGAAGTAATTATATTTATTCTATCGCCATTTCTTAATATTTCCTGCAATTCTGATTTATTTCCATTAATTTCACAACCTATTGCTGTATTCCCTATCTTGGTATGCACAGCATAAGCAAAATCAATTGCAGTAGCATCTTTTGGTAATTTTATAACAGAACCTTTTGGAGTAAAACAAAAAACATTCTCCTGAAACATTTGAAGCTTAGTATATTCATAAGAATGTTCAGGATTTTCATTTTTTTCAATAATTTCAACAAGGTCTTTTAACCAATCGTATTCTTTCCAACTTAAAGAATTAAATTTTTCTGAAGATTTGTATTTCCAATGAGAAGCAACTCCACGTTCTGCAAATTCATGCATTTCATGGGTTCTAATTTGAATTTCAATTGGTTTTTTATTTGAACCAATTACAGATGTATGCAGTGATTTATAACCATTTATTTTTGGTGATGAAATATAATCTTTAAATTTACCAGGTATACAGTTCCATTTTTTTATGAAATATACCAAGAGTTTTGTAACATTCATCAACTGATGAAAGTGTAATTCTAAATCCAATTATATCTGTTATTTGTTCAAGTGAAATTCTTTTTTTTTGAACTTTACGCCAAATCGAAAAAGGTGTTTTTTCACGACCATGTATTTCTGCGTTAATATGGTTGTCATTTAAGATCTCACTTAATTCAAATGAGAGAGACTCAAATAAATCTTTTTTGTCTGATTTAATTTCATCTAATTTTTTCTTTATTAATTCTCGTGCTTCGTTATTTAAAATTTCAAAAGAAAGATCTTCTAGCTCATCTCTTATTCTATGCATTCCCATTCTATCAGCTAAAGGTGCATAAATTTCCATAGTCTCTTGAGCTATTCTTTGTCTCTTTTCAACTTTAGGAATTGCTTTTATAGTTCTCATGTTATGAAGACGATCGGCAATTTTTACCAATAAAACTCTTATATCTTTAGAAGTGGCTAAAATTAATTTTCTAAAATTTTCAACTTTAGAATTTGAACCTGCAGTATTTTCAAATACAGATATTTTAGTAACACCATTAACTAATTCAGCTACCTCATCACCAAATTCACTTTTGATAGTCTCATATGTGGCAAATGTATCTTCTATAGTGTCATGAAGTAGACCGGTTGTAATTGTTGCACTATCTAATTTTAATTCAGTTAAAATATTAGCTACTTCTATAGGATGAACAGAATAAGGATCACCAGAAGCTCTTTTCTGATTTTTGTGAGCTCTTATCGCAAAATTAAAAGCTTTATCTAATCTTTCTGGATTTAAAAACTTATTATAAATTTTTACCTTATTTATTAAATCATTCGAATTAAGCATATTTTATTATAGCATTAATTCAAATTTGTTTAATAGATCTAATATCTTTGTTTGATAAGGATAAAATTAACTTTTTTATATTATTTTTTTTTATAGGATGAACCCAATCCTTTTCAATCTCAAATAAAGGCAATAAAACAAAATTTCTTTCATGCATTCGTGGATGCGGAAGGTTCAATTTATCATTTGTAACTAAACCCTTAAAATCAATTATATCTATATCGCAAACTCTTGGTGAATTTTTAGGTGTTTTCTTTCTACCTAATCTAGTTTCTATAATTTTACACAAATTTAATAAATTTTCAGGGTCATGTTCGGTGGTAATTTTTAAAACTATATTAATAAATTTTGGATTTTTTGGATCTGGCCACGAAGGAGTTTCGTAATAATTAGATACAGAAATGAGATCAATGTTATTTTCCAGTAAAAGAGATTTAGCTTTCTCAATATTAGTTAATCTATTTCCTAGATTTGAACCTATTGCTAAGAAAACATTCTTAACTTGATTTTCTGATATATCTTGCTTTATCAAGGTTCCAATCTCTGTTCTTTTTAGTGGCTCTTTTATCGAATTGCTTTTTCCCTTTTGCAACAGCTAATTCAACTTTAGCTTTACCTTTTTTAAAATACATTTTGGTAGGGACTATTGTAAAACCGTCTCTTTGCATTTTACCAATTAATTTATTGATTTCTTTTTTATTTAATAAAAGTTTTCTTTCATCTGTTGGATTATGATTGGAGTAGCTTGCTTGCTTGTAAGCAGCTATATGTGAGTTTATCAAAATTAATTCACCATTTTTTTCAACGGCATAAGAGTCTGCTATATTAACTTTGCCATCTCTTATAGACTTTATTTCTGACCCTTTTAAAACAATCCCCGCTTCTAAAAGATCTTCAAAAAAATAATTGAAACTTGCTTTTCTATTTAAACAGATAATTTTTAAACCATGGTTGGTTTTTTTGCTCATTAAATCAATTTTGCTGATTCTAAAGCTTTTTGAATTATAGGTTTGGCCGTTTGTGATGTTCTAACTAAAGGTAATCTTACAGCATCATCACATAAGTTCATTAATTTTGCAGCATACTTGACTGGGCTCGGGTTACTTTCAACAAACATTGCGCTATGTACTGGTTGTAAGATTTTATCCAATTTCTCAGCTTTATTAATATCGTCTTCTTCTTTTGAAACTGAAAGTTTTTGGAAATCAGCACAAAGTTTAGGTGCAATATTTGCAGTTACACTAATAGTTCCAACCCCACCTCTTTTATTAAATTCAAATGCATTATCATCATTACCAGTTAATTGAATTAATTCTTTACCCATTTTAGAAAGTTGTTGATCAACTCTATCCAAATCACCCGTAGCATCTTTAACACCTATAATATTTTTTAATTCAAAAAGTCTTGCCATAGTATCAACAGACATATCAATCACTGACCTGCCTGGTATATTGTAAATGATTATTGGAATTCCACATTTATCATTAATAGCCTTATAGTGTTGATAAAGACCTTCTTGAGTTGGTTTATTGTAGTAAGGAGTAACGATTAAAGCACCGTTTGCTCCTACTTTCTCAGCATGAGAAGTAAGTGATATTGCTTCCTCTGTTGAGTTAGAACCAGTTCCAGCAATTACAGGTATTTTGCCATTACTTTCCTTTATGCAAAGATCAATAACTCTTTGGTGTTCTTCATGACTAAGTGTTGGAGATTCTCCAGTTGTTCCAGCTGGGACTAGGCCACTTGTGCCGTTATCTATATGAAAATGAATTAGTTTTATATAAGCCTCCTCATCAAGGCTATTATTTTTAAATGGTGTAATTAATGCAACATTTGATCCTTTGAACATAAATACTTATAACATAGTTTAAAGATTCATATACTAAAAGATTATGCTTAAAAAATTATTATTTATTAGCTCACTGATATTATTTTCAATAAATTTTAATTATGTTTTTGCTGAAACAAATTTGATAATTCCTGTAAAAAAGCCATCTCTTACTGATGAAGAGATAAAAGTTAAAATATCCAAGAACATTTTAAAACCTCTAAAAAAGCCAAAAAAGATTGAAATCACCGCAATTAAAGAAAACAAAATTGTTGAAATTAAAAAGATCAAAGAAGATAAAAAACTATCTTTTAAAATTCCCAAAAAAAAACCCTCAATAGCTGGTCTGGATAAATCGGAAAGTGTTAAAATATCTAAATACTACAGTAAAAAAGATTTCAATATTGCAAAAAAAGCAATCTCAGAAATGCAAAAAAGTAAGTGGTCATCATCTTTAAAAATTGCAAAAAAAGCTAAAGATAAATCAATATATAATTTTATTCAATGGAGACACTTGTTAACTGCAGGAAATCAAGCTTCTTTTTATGACTATAAAGTTTTTATAGATCGTAATAGCCAATATCCTAGAATAGAGAAATTAAGATTTCTAGCTGAACATAAATTATCTACATCCAAAATATCACCAAAAAAAATAATTAACTGGTTTGGTCAAACAGAACCATTAAGTGGATATGGAAAAATGATACTTGGAGAAAGCTATGCATTAACTGGTGATAAAGCAAAAGGAACTAAATTAATAAAAGAAGGATGGATCACAGCAAAACTGTCTAAAAATGACTTAAAATTTTTTAGAAAAAAATTTAAAAAATTTCTTAATGCCGAGGATTATATCAAAAGAGCAGACTATCTGGCTTGGAATGCTAAATATTGGGATCTAAAGAGGATATCCAGATATCTACCTAAAGATTATGAACTTTTGTATTCAGCAAGACAGATATTAATGAGCAAAGGTTATGGTGTTGACCAAGCAATTAAAAATGTACCAGAAAAGTTTAAAAATGATGCTGGATTAAATTATGACAGATTAAAGTGGAGAAGAAAAAAAGGTCGAGTAGATTCTTCTGCAGAAATTTTACTAAAAATTAAAAACGACAGAGATTATTTGGTTATGCCAGACAAATGGTGGAAAGAACGTGAAATAATTTCAAGAGCACTTATTTACAAAAAGAAATATGAAATTGCTTATAAAATATCAAGCAATCATGGCATGACGGAAGGTTCTGATTTTGCAGCTGCTGAATGGATGAGTGGATGGATTTCTCTAAGTTTTTTAAATGACCCATTAACTGCAAAAGATCATTTTCAAAATTTTTATAACAATGTAAATTATCCAATTAGTACGTCTAGAGGCGCATATTGGCTTGCAAGATCTTACGAAAAATTAGGAGATAGAGAGCAATCTAATAAATGGTATCAAGAAGCATCAAAATATTTAACTACCTATTATGGTCAATTAGCCTTTTTAAAATTAAATCCTAATGGAAAATTTGAACTTAAAAAAGATTTAGAAGTTGATAACAAATATCGTTATATATTTTTCAACAAAGAACTAGTTAAAATTGTCTATCTCTTGGATGAATTAAAAAAGGATAAATATACAAAATTCATTCTAAGACATCTTGCAAACGACAATATTAATAAAGGTAGCGAAATATTAGCTGCTGAAATTGCTACTAGTATAGAAAGATATGATTTTGCTATACAGGTATCTAAAATAGCCTCCTACCAAAAAAGGTTTCATAATAAATTTAATTATCCTTTAATTAGTACACCAAAAACTATCAATGGTAGAAAGATTCCTGAAAGTGCACTAATACTTTCTATTATTAGGCAGGAAAGCGAATTTGATTTAAGAGCAAATAGCCATGCAGGTGCAAAAGGACTAATGCAGCTTATGCCTTACACGGCTAAACTAGTTTCTAAGCAAGCTAAACTTCCTTATTCAAAATCAAGATTAACAACTGATCCTGAGTATAATATTAATTTGGGATCTCATTATATTGCAGGCTTAATCTTACAATACGATGGCGCTTACCCTTTTGCAGTTGCGGCCTATAATGCTGGTCCAAATAGAGTAAAATATTGGAAAAAAATAAACAAAGACCCTCAAAAAAAACAAATTGATTATGTTGATTGGGTTGAATTAATCAAATTTAGAGAAACAAGAAATTATGTTCAACGAGTTTTAGAAAACTATAATGTTTATAGATACATATTGGAAAAACAGCCCATCCCAATGAAAGATTTTTTTAAAGATCAGCCTTTATTCTAATGGCGGAAGAGGAGGGATTCGAACCCTCGGTACAAGTTTCCTCGCACGGTCATTTAGCAAACGACTGGTTTCAGCCTCTCACCCACTCTTCCACTGCGACATTGATATATCCGATTGTATTGAATATTCAATATTTATAAAGTAATTATTGGCTAATAATGAAAAACAAATACTCAATATTTTCGCTTATTAAAAATGCGTTTAGCTACCATGAAAATTGGCAAAAAGCGTGGAAGGATCCTCAACCTAAAAAAGAGTATGATGCTGTTATCGTTGGTGGAGGCGGTCATGGTCTGGCTACAGCTTATTATTTAGCAAAAAAACATAATATGAAAAATATTGCTGTTGTCGAAAAAGGTTGGATTGGTGGAGGTAATACAGGCAGAAACACCACAATTATAAGATCGAATTATTTATGGGATGCAAGTGCTGGACTTTACGATCATGCTTTAAAAATTTGGGAAGGTTTATCTCAAGAATTAAATTATAATGTTATGTTTAGTCAAAGAGGAGTTATGAACCTTGCTCATAATTTACAAGATGTAAGAGATCTAAAAAGAAGAACACATGCTAACAGACTAAATGGTATTGATGCAGTTTATTTAAACACAGAAGAAGTTAAAAAATTTTGTCCTATAATTAATACATCACCAGATATTAGATATCCTGTATTAGGAGGAACACTACAAAGAAGAGCTGGCACAGCAAGACATGATGCTGTTGCTTGGGGTTATGCTAGAGGTGCTGATGAAATGGGTGTGGATATCATTCAAAATTGTGAAGTTAAAGGAATTAAAAGAAATGGTGATCATGTTGAAGGTTTAGAGACAACAAAAGGATTTATTAAAACTAAAAAAATTGGTGTCGTTGCAGCAGGTCATTCAAGTGTGCTTGCTAACATGGCTGGTTTAAGATTGCCCTTAGAGAGTAAACCGTTGCAAGCTTTAGTCTCTGAACCAGTTAAACCAATAATTGATACGGTAGTAATGTCAAATGCTGTGCACGCTTATGTAAGTCAATCTGATAAAGGTGAACTTGTTATTGGTGCGGGAACTGATGATTATGTTTCTTATTCACAAAAAGGAAGTCATCAAATTGTAGAAGGAACTCTTAACGCTATTTTAGAGCTTTATCCAATTTTTAGTCGAATGAGAATGTTGAGGCAATGGGGAGGTATTGTAGATATTTGTCCAGATGCTAGTCCTATATTAAGCAAAACTTCAGTTAAAGGATTATACTTTAATTGTGGCTGGGGAACTGGTGGATTTAAGGCAACCCCAGGTTCAGGTGATTTATTTGCACACACTATTGCAAATGACGAACCTCATAAACTAAATGCAGCATTTAATTTAAATAGATTTGTAAGTGGTGACCTTGTTGATGAACATGGTGCAGCAGCGGTTGCTCATTAATGTTTATTATAAATTGTCCATATTGCGGTGAAAGAGATCAACAAGAATTCAAAGCTGGCGGTGAAGCACACATAGAAAGACCAAAACAACCAACAGAGCTAAGTGATGACGAATGGGCGGAATATCTTTTTATGAGAAAAAATATAAAAGGTGTTCAATTTGAAAGATGGAACCATGCTCATGGTTGTCGAAAATGGTTTAATATGGTGAGAGATACATCTAATGATCAAATTAAATTAATTTACAAAATGGGTGAAAAACCCCCTTTAGAATAAAATGGCTGAAAACTTAAGAGTAAAGTCTAGTGAGTTTATTGATGAAACTATTAGAGTTTCTTTCAAATTTAATGGAAAAGAATATTACGGTTTCAAAGGTGATACTTTAGCATCTGCCCTACTAGCTAATAATGTTCATTTGGTTGGACGAAGTTTTAAATACCATAGACCAAGAGGAATTATGACGGCAGGTTCGGAAGAACCAAACGCAATAGTTCAAGTTAATGATAATACTGATAGAACAGAGCCCAATGTAAGAGCTACAGAACTTGAAATTTACGAAGGATTAGAGGCTTCAAGTCAAAACTGTTGGCCAAGTGTTAATTTTGATATTGGAGGAATAAATAATGTAATTTCACCTTTTTTACCTGCAGGCTTTTATTATAAAACGTTTATGTGGCCAGCTAGTTTCTGGGAAAAATATGAATACTTTATTAGACACTCGGCAGGATTAGGGAAATCTCCAAAAGATAAGGATCCAGATATATATGATCACAGATATATACATTGTGATGTACTAGTGGTTGGTGCTGGTATCTCAGGAATATTAGCAGCTAAAAATGCTGTAAAAAATAATTTAAAAACTTTACTTGTTGATGAAAAAAATGAGTTGGGTGGTGCAACAATTTATCAAAATAGAGAATTTAACAAAATTGAAAACCAAAGTTCTTCTGATTGGATTAAAAAAGAAATTCAAGAACTAAAAAATTTAAAAAACCTAGAAATTAAAACAAGAACTAGTGTTGCTGCATTTCATGGATATAATTATTTATTAGCAAGAGAAAATTTAACTGACCATTTAGAGAAAAAAGAAAAACAAGGTAAAATTAGACAAAGACTTTTAAAAATTAGAGCTAAAAAAGTAATTCTTGCAACAGGTGCTTTAGAAAGACCGCTTATCTTTAACAATAATGATAGACCCGGTATCATGCTTTCATCAGCTGTTAAAAAATACGCTGATTTTTATGGCGTAGTTTCAGGTAAGAAAAATGTTTTTTTTACTAATAATGATAGTGCTTACGAAAGTGCCTTATGCCTTCACAATAAAGGAATTAAAGTTGAGGCAGTTATTGATATCAGGAAAAATTCAGACTCAAAAATTGTAAAAGCTGTCAAAGATGCTGGTATTCCAATTCATTGGTCTCATACAATTGTAGATACCAAGGGTTATAAAAGATTAAATAGTATATCAGCTATGAAGTTATCAAACGATGGTTCATCAGTGACTGGTAGTAAGATTGATATTGTTTGTGATTGCTTAGGTGTTGCTGGTGGTTGGACACCAGCTGTTCATTTGTTTACTCAATCAGGTGGAAAATTAACATTTGATGAAACTAATAAAGTTTTTCTACCTAATAAATATCCATCTGAGCAAATAAGTATTGGATCTTGTAATGGTGATTTTAAAATAAAAGAAATTATTAATAATTTATCAATTAATTTAAAAGAATTTTTGAATATTGAGAAAACAGATTTTGACAATGTAACTGTAGAAAGTGAAGACGATAATTCGAAAAGAAATATATGGTTACTTCCATCAGATAAACCATTGGGGAAAACTAAACCATTTGTAGATTACCAAAATGATGCAACGGCAAAAGATATAAAATTAGCTCTAAGAGAGGGTTTTAGATCAATTGAACATGTAAAGAGATATACAACAACAGGTATGGGTACTGATCAAGGTAAACTTGGGAATATGCATGCACTTGGAATAATTGCTGATACAGCTGATGTTAAAATGGGTGAGCTTGGAACTACAACGTTTAGACCTCCTTATACGCCACTAACTTTTGGAACTATTGTTGGACGTAATGTTGGGGAATATTTTGATGTATTTAGAAGAACTCCTATGAATGATTGGCATGTAGAAAATAAAGCTGAATTTGAAAATGTTGGTCAATGGAAAAGAGCTTGGTACTACCCTATTAACAATGAATCAATGCATGAAGCTGTTCAAAGAGAAAGTATGGCAGCAAGAGAAAGCGCTGGTATTTTAGATGCTTCCACACTAGGTAAAATTGATATTCAAGGAACAGATGCATCAGAGTTTTTAAATAGAGTTTACACTAATGCTTGGTCAAAACTTGGTATAGGAAAATGTAGATACGGTTTAATGCTAAATGAAGACGGAATGGTTTATGATGATGGTGTTACAACAAGACTTGGAGAGAACCATTATATAATGACCACAACAACTGGTGGTGCTGCCAATGTTTTAGGAAAACTTGAAGATTATCTTCAAACTGAATGGCCTGAACTAGATGTTTATCTAACTTCTGTTACTGATCACTATGCAACAGCCAGTATTTGTGGACCAAACAGTAAAAAAATATTAAATAAAATCATTCCCGATTTAGATTTATCTGAAGAAAACTTTCCTCACATGTCATTTAAAGATGCTCAAATTGGAAATATCAAATGTAGAATAATGAGAATTAGTTTTACTGGTGAACATAGTTATGAAATTAATGTTCAAGCAAATTATGGTAAAGCAGTTTGGGAAAAATGTATGGAAGCTGGTAAAGAGTTTAATATCACTCCATATGGAACCGAAACCATGCACTTACTACGTGCTGAAAAAGGATTTATTATTGTAGGTCAAGATACAGATGGAACTATGACGCCTATTGATCTTCAAATGGATTGGATAGTAAGTAAAAAGAAATATGATTTTATTGGTAAACGTTCACTTTATAGATCAGATACTATGAAGGAAGACAGAAAACAATTAGTAGGTCTTTTAACTGATGATCCAAATATAGTTTTAGAAGAAGGTGCTCAGATAGTTTCTGAATTAAATCAGTCTCCTGTTAATATGCTTGGTCATGTAACATCTAGTTACTATAGCCCAAATTTGAAAAAATCTATCGCTCTAGCTGTTGTAAGGGGTGGAAAAAACATGATGGGAAAAAAATTATTCATTCCTATGGAAAATAAGACAATTAATGTGACAATAGCTAATCCAGTTTTTTTTGATACAGAAAATAAGAGGTTAAATGCTTAATTATAATTCACCTATTAATAATCAAATTAATTTCAACGAAATAACTGTAAAAGAATTATCTCCTGTTATGAAATTAAATCTAAGAGGAAAGAAAAGAGAGTTTTTTACTACTGTTGGTAAACAGCTGGATATGATTTTGCCTACAGAAGCAAATACATCTTCATCAAGTTCTAAACTTACCTCTATTTGGCTAAGCCCAGATGAATGGATGATTGTATCAAATGAAATCATTGAAAAAGATGCAAATAAATATCCCCTAGAAGAAAGCCTATATAACAGTATTTCTAAGACTAATTTAGGTGCTGTGGTTGATGTAACAGACCAGTTTGTACTTTTTGAATTAGAAGGAAGCAAAATATATGAATTATTTTCCTCTGGTAGTCCGTTTAATTTTAATGATTTTAAAGAAAAAAAAGGATCTACAACACAAACATTGCTAAATAATATTGATGTGACAATTCACAACAAAGGTGAAAATTTAGTAAACTTATTTGTTAGACGTTCATTTTCTGAGCATTTGTATTCTTGGATAAATGATAGTGCGTCAAGGTTATAAGGTTAATATTCATTATTTATAGGTAAAAGGAGTTATGAAAAAACTTATCTTACTTGCACTTATGGTGCTTTTACCTTTTACAGCTAATGCTGAATCTAAACTAGATCAAATACTTGCTTCTGGTGAATTAAAAGTTGGAACTACAGGAGACTGGGATCCGATGACAATGAAAGATCCAGCAACAAATAAGTATAAAGGGTTTGATATAGATGTAATGAAGGAACTAGCCAAGGACATGGGTGTTAAAGTTACTTTCGTTCCAACTGAATGGAAAACTATCGTTTCAGGAATTACTTCGGGTAGATATGATATTTCAACAAGTGTTACTAAAACTGCAAAGCGAGCAGAAGTAGCTGGTTTTACATCTACATATTACAAATATGGTACGGTTCCACTTGTTCTTAAAAAGAATTTAAAAAAGTTTTCAACTTGGGATTCTTTAAATAACGAAGGTGTTAAAATAGCAACTACACTTGGTACATCTCAAGAGCAAAAAGCTAAAGAATTTTTTCCTAAATCTACACTAAAATCAGTTGAAGCCCCAGCAAGAGACTTTCAAGAAGTTTTAGCAGGTAGAGCTGATGGAAACATCACAAGCTCAACTGAAGCTAACAAACTAGTAATTAAATATCCTCAGTTAGCAATTGTACAAGATGGTGAAAAAAATCCTGCTTTTCTTGCGATGATGGTTCCTAAATCAGATACTGTTTGGAATGATTATGTTAGCAACTGGATTGAAAAGAAAAAAAGCTCTGGTTTCTTTGAAAAGCTACTATCAAAATATAATCTTAAAAGCTTATAATCAGTTAGATATTAGTAATTAATCCTCTATAATTTTAAGAGTGAAAAACTTATTTTTTTTACTTTTATTATTGCCACTTACTTCTTGTACAGATCAGGAATTGGGATGGTTTATAATCTCACCAAATAATGTTGAAGGATTAACTAACTTAAAGTTTTTATTAAGTGGTTTAACAACAACTATTTTTATCTCGGTTGTATCAATCATTATATCAATGATTTTAGGGTTTCTTGTTGCTATCCCCTCTTTAGCAAAAAACAAGTTTTTAACTTATATCAATATTGGTTATGTTGAAATTGTAAGAGCTGTACCATTATTAGTTTTAATCTTATGGATTTATTACGGACTACCAATAATGACAGGCATAAGCTTTAGTCCATTTGTCTCTGGAATAATCGCTTTATCAATAAGTGAAAGTGCTTTTCAAGCTGAAATTTTTAGAGCAGGAATTAATTCAATAAAAAAAGCCCAGTGGGAAGCTGGTAGCTCTCTGGGTTTAGGTTTTTTTAAAAGATTAAGATTAGTAATATTACCTCAAGCAATTAAGAATATTTTGCCCGCTATAGGCAATCAATTTGTTTATGTATTAAAGATGTCTTCATTAGTTTCAATAATAGGTATTGGTGATTTAACTAGAAAAGCAAATGAATTGGTGGTCTCTACATATAGACCTTTAGAAATTTATACTTTCTTAATATTAGAGTATTTAGTTCTGATATTAATTGTTTCTTATTTTGTAAGAAAATTAGAAAAGAATTTAAGAAAAGATTAGCTAGTTTTTTTTTCTCCAATCCCATGGATAATCAAATTCCATTGACCATATACCTAGCTTATTAGATTTAGCGAACTCTTCATCTAATACAAATTTTTTGGAATATTTTCTGTAAGCAAACGCATAACCACTTCTAACTAAATAACTTGATAAACTCTCATCGTTTACAAAACATTCTGCTAGAGTTCTTTTATACTGATCTTTTCCTTCACTGACACAGACAACTTTTTGATCTGAAATTTTTTCTATTAGTATTTCTTTAGCTTTTAATCCACAAAAATTTTCAACACCGCTTATAATACAGGTTTGTTTTAATTCCGGTGTATCTATGCCACTAAATCTGATTTTTTCTCCATTAATCTTAATTGTATCACCATCAGTAATCTTAACATCTTGTGATTTTACGTCATTGTAAGTGAAAAAAAATACTAGTGCTAAAACACTAATAACTAAAATGGCTTTTCTTTTGCTTAAATACATTGTTTAAAAAATATCCAATGAATATGATTAGAGCAATACCCATAAACCAGTTAGTAGCCATTATTGTGTAAAATATATCATTATAATCGCCACCCTTAATATTTATGACATACCATAAAGATAAAAAAGGAAATGCTGTTAACCTTAAAATACTTAAATATAAACTATATATAGGTTTTTTTAGAGCTTGAAATACTGCTGTTGTAATAAAGAATACAGGATAAATAGGACCAATTAATGCTGCAACCTTTAGATAAATAGCCCCATGTTTAATTGCTTCTGCATTATCTGTAAATTGAGATACAAAAAACTCTGCTCCAAAAAATAATATTATACCTGCACCAACCATAAAAGAAGATCCAAATAGAAGAGCCTTCGTATATAATTCTCTTATTCGATTAAATTTTTTTGCACCAAAATTTTGTCCACCAATAGAAAGTACAGCAGTGTTAAGACCAATAACAGGTAACAAGAAAACTTGTTCAACTCTTAAAGCAGAACCATAACCAGCAGTAGCCATTTCTCCAAATTGTCCAATAAAATATAAAATATTAAATATACCCACACCAATGAAGAGCATACTAAACATTATAGGAAGTGCTTGAGAAAATAATTCTCTAATCATATCTAATTTAGGAATAAAACACTGAATGTATAAATATTTACGTAATTTACATGAGTTAATTTTATACGCTAAATAAAATGTACCAATAGATTGTGAAATTACAGTTGCAATTGCTAGTCCACCAATACCAAAAGCTGGAATGAATCCATAACCCCAAATAAACAATGGATTTAAAAAAATATTTAAGAAAAAACTAAAAATTAATACGTTTCGATAACTTTTTGTATCACCTTGTGCGTTTAAGGCGCCATTTAATGAAATTTGAATCATTACAATAAATGTACCGTAAAAAATAATATCTAAATATTCTCTTGTTAAAGCTATGCTCGCTGCATCTGATCCCATTACTCCTAAAAGAAAATTTGATACATTTAATCCAAATAAAGTAACAATTACTGAAGTCACAATTGCAAAAACTACTGATTGAGCAATAAACAAAGAAGCTTTATTAATTTTCTTCTCACCCAATAAATTACCAATACAAGCATTTGTTGCAGCACCTATACCTACACCAACAGCTATAATTACAAAATATATTGGAAACGATTTTGCTATCGCACCTATTGCTTCAGCTGAAATTCTTCCTGCAAACCAAGTATCAACTAAATTATAGAAAGTTTGAAATAACGATCCTACACTTGCAGGTATTGTTACTTTTCTAAGAAGATCCCAAATAGGATCTTTTGTTAAATTTATTTGTTTAGACAAAATTATTTTATTTAAATTCTTTCTGGAATATATGCTTTGATCCACTCTTTTTAGCAAGGTTTATTTGTTTTTGTCTCATTCTAAATCTTGCTTTTTGAGTTTCTGTTAAATTATCGTAACAATTTGGGCAAGAAACACCTTCTTCATATTTCTTAGATTTTTTATCTTTAGGAGAAATTGGTTTTCTACAACCGCTACACATGAAGTATGTTCCAACTTTAAGACCATGTTGAAGGCTGATTCTGTTATCAAAAACAAAACACTCCCCTTTCCATAAACTATCTTTTTCTTTAGTTTTTTTTAAATAATTTAAAATTCCACCATTCAATTGATAAATATTTTTAAAACCTTTCTTTTTTAAATATATCGAAGTTTTTTCACACCTAATTCCACCAGTACAAAACATTGCTACAGGTTTGTCTTTTTTAAGTTTATTTAGATATTTTGGAAAATCTCTAAAATTATTCACATCAGGGTTAACTGATTTTTTAAACGTACCAACATCAAATTCAAAAGGTTTCCTTGTATCTATTATATGAGTATCTTTTTTTTTGATTAATTCATTCCATTCCTTAGGATCTAAATGTGTTTCTAAATTTCTTTCTTTAGAATTAAGAGTTAAATTCATTGGGACTACTTCTTTTTTAACTTTTACTTTAGGTTTGTGAAATGGTTGAAACTTACTTTTAGAGTTATTGCTATTATCAAATTCTTTAATAGAAAATATCTTTTTTATTTTATTAATAGCATCTCTAATATCTTTAGTTTTACCAGATATAGTTCCGTTCAATCCCTCTTTGGCAATAATGACGGTTCCTCTGATACTTTTTTTAATCAAAAAATCTTGAATTAAAAGTTTATTTTTCTTAAGTGAAATAAGTTTTTTAAATTTGTAGAAACCAAAAACCTCAAACATTACAAAACTCTACAAACAGTCATGCCATCACCAAAAGGAATAATTATCTGCTCTACTCTTTTGTCATTTGACACATGATCATTAAATTCCCTAATATAAATAGTAAATTTATCAATATTACTTTCATCAGCAACTTCACCATGCCATAAAACATTATCAATAATGATCAATCCACCTTTATTGATTAATGTTAAAGATCTCTCATAATATTCTTTATAATTCATCTTATCTGCATCAATAAAAATCATATCAAATTTATATGAATTTAAGTCATCTAAACTTTCAAGAGCAGGCTTTATAATAGTTTCAATTTTATGTAATTGATTAGCTTTTTTAAAAAAATCTAATGCTATTTTATTTGTTTTTTTATTCTTATCTAATGCAATTAATTTACCATCATCTGGCAATGCAAGAGCAATAGAGAGTGCACTTAAACCTGTAAATGTTCCAATTTCCAAAACTTTTTTAATGTTAGATATTTTGATAATTAAATGAAGAAAGTGACACTGCGAAGGATCAATTTGCATTCTTTTAATATCACCTAAGGTATTATTATAGCTAATAATTTCTTGTTGTATTGGATGAAGTGATTGGCTAAGATTATCTATATAAGCTTGAAGTTTATCAGTAATTTCTAAATTCCTACCCATTGGTTTTTAAGTCCTTTGTGTCTACCAATTTATAGATATTAAAGCTTTTTCTTTAATATCTCGTTTATTAATTGAGGATTTGCTTTACCACCTGAAACTTTCATTGCTTGACCTACAAAGAAACCAAATAATTTTTCTTTTCCGTTTTTATATTCGATAGCTTTTTCTCTATTATCATCAATAATCTTATCTATTAAAGCTTCTAAAGCTTTCGGATCACTTTCTTGTTTAAGTCCTTTTTCTTCAACAATAATTTGGGGATCTTTGTCTCCATCCATCATTAGTTCAAAAATAGTTTTAGCAATTTTTCCAGAAATTGTTCCATTTTTAATTAAATTAACCAATTTTGCTAAATTTTTTGCACTTATTGGACTTTGAGAAATTTCCAAATTTTTATTATTTAAAACTGCAAACAATTCTCCAGTAATCCAATTAACTGCTAATTTGATATCTTGGTTTTTTCCCATCTTTGCAACTACTTCTTCAAAATATTTAGCAGTTTCAATATCAGAGACTAAAATTGTTGCTTCATAAGGAGAAACTTTAAATTCATCTATAAATCTTTTCTTTTTATCATCTGGTAACTCAGGAATATCAGCTTTAAGTTCATTGATAAATTCATCTGTAACTTCCAGTGGTAATAAATCTGGATCAGGAAAATATCTATAATCATGGGCATCCTCTTTAGATCTCATTGATCTCGTCTCATTTTTTTTTGTATCAAATAATCTTGTTTCTTGATCAATAGATTTACCTTCTTCAATTAAATCAACTTGTCTATTAGCCTCATAATCAATAGCCATCTGCATAAATTTAATAGAATTTACATTTTTAATTTCACAACGTGTTCCAAGTTCTTTTGAGTCTTTTAATCTAACTGAAACGTTTACATCAGCTCTTAGAGATCCTTCTTGCATATTACCATCACATGTACCCAAATACCTCATTATAGATCTTAGTTTTTTAATATAAGCACTTACTTCATCTGGAGTTCTTAAATCTGGTTTACTTACTATTTCCATTAGAGCTATACCTGATCTATTTAAATCAACTAAGGTATTTTGTGGATCCATGTCATGAATACTTTTTCCAGCATCTTGCTCTAAATGAAGTCTTTCAATACCAACTTCTTTTTGACCTTCAGGCATATCAAGAATAACGGTACCCTCACCTACAATCGGATATTTAAATTGTGAAATTTGGTAACCTTGAGGTAAATCTGCATAAAAATAGTTTTTTCTATCAAACACTGATCTTTTATTAATTTCTGCTTTTAACCCTATTCCAGTCTTAATAGCCTGCTTTACACAGTATTCATTAATTACAGGTAACATGCCTGGAAATGCTGCATCGACTAAACTTACTTGTGTATTCGGTTCAGCGCCAAATTTTGTAGAAGAAGATGAAAATAATTTTGAATTAGAGGTTACTTGAGCATGGACTTCTAAACCAATAACAACCTCATAAACATTATTATGTCTTTCGATTAAATATTCAGATTTATCTTTAGCCATTATTTAATCCACCAGTCAGTAATTTTATTTTTAAAATTTATTTTATCCTCCATTGCATAAGCAACATTCAATATTTCCTGCTCCTTAAAAGCTTTACCTATAATTTGTAATCCAAGTGGATAACCAAATGCATCATGACCAGCTGGAATAGATATTGCTGGTAAACCAGCTAAATTTACAGGTACGGTAAATATATCATTTAAATACATAGAAACTGGATCATCTTTTTTCTCACCAATTTTAAAAGCTGAGCTAGGAGTGGATGGTGTTAATATTGCATCAACCTTTTTATAAGCTTCATCAAAATCATTTTTGATTAATTTTCTAACTTTTTGAGCTTTCAAATAATAAGCATCATAATATCCTGAGGATAAAACATATGTGCCTATCATTATCCGTCTTTGAACTTCTGCACCAAATCCCTCAGATCTAGTCTTTTCATACATATCAATTAAATTTTCACCCTTTGCTCTAAAGCCATATTTTACACCATCGTATCTTGCTAAATTTGATGAAGCTTCAGCCGGTGCAACTATATAATAAGTAGGTAACGCGTAACTAGTGTTCGGTAAAGAAATGTCTATTATTTCAGCACCACATTCTTTTGCGTACTGTATTCCTTTTTGCCATAAATCTTCTATTTCTTTAGGCATCCCCTCTACTCTATATTCTTTTGGTATACCAATTTTTTTACCTTTAATATTTTTAGTTAATTCTTTGCTGTAATCATTTCTTTTAAAATCAATTGAAGTAGAATCTTTTTTATCGTAAGTGCTAATAACCTCTTGAAGTAGTGCACAATCTTCAACATTTTGAGCCATTGGTCCTGCTTGATCTAATGAAGATGCAAAAGCAACAATTCCATATCTTGAACAGCTACCATAAGTAGGTTTTAAACCTACTGTACCGGTAAATGACGCTGGTTGTCTAATAGAACCACCTGTATCTGTACCAATTGTGATTGGTGTAAGTTGACCAGAAACTGCTGCTGCAGACCCACCAGATGAGCCACCAGGTACTAATCCATTATCTATAGGGTTTTGTACATTACCATAAAAACTTGTTTCATTTGAAGATCCCATGGCAAACTCATCACAGTTTAACTTTCCAAGCAGTATAGCACCCTCGTTCCAAATGTTTTGCGTAACAGTAGACTCATATGTGGGAATAAAGTTTTCTAAAATCTTGCTTCCTGCCGTAGTTCTAATATTTTCAGTACAAAAGAGATCTTTAACGGCCATAGGTATTCCAGGTAATTTTAAATCTAAATTTGGATTTTGATCAAATTTTTTAGCTTTATTGATTGCATTAGAAAAATCTTCTGTAATGTAAGCATTTAATTCTTTTGATTTTTCTGAACGATCCACAAATGCTTGAGTTACTTCCTCAGAAGATAGTTTTTTATTTTTAATATTGTTAACTAATGAAGTTAATGACTGAGTTGTTATATCTGACATTATTCCACAACCTTTGGTACAACAAAAAAATCTTCATTATCTTCAGGCGAATTTTTTATAATTTGCTCTCTTATATTCTCACTTTTGACTTCATCAGATCTAAATTTCAATGTAGTTTCGGCAACTGATGTTAATGGTTCAACTTTATCTGTATTTAATTCATTTAATTTTTCAATAAATTCAAAAATTGAGTTTAAATCACCAGCAAGTTTTTCAGCTTTTTGTTCATCAACTGAAATTCTTGATAATTTAGAGATATGCTTTATGGTTTTAAGATCGATGCTCATATGGTATTTAAATATGTCGCAAACTATCACTTAAGTTAAAAATATACAATATGATCACTATTGAAGATTTAAAAAAAAAGCAGTCAGAAACCAGCAGATTGATTGGATTAGATCTAGGTTCAAAAAGAATTGGTGTGTCCATTTGTGATGAAAAGCAATCTATAGCAACACCATTTAAAACGATTAATAAGACTAATACTAATGAACTAATTGAAGAATTAAAAAAACTGATTAACGAATATGATATTAAATGTATTATAATTGGCAATCCAATCAATATGGATGGATCATTGGGTAGATCGGCTCAATCAGTAAATGATGTTTCAAATAATATAGATAAAGCTATTGATGTAGACGTATGTCTTTGGGATGAAAGACTTTCAACGGTTGGGGCCTTTAATCTATCTAGTCAACTAGATGTAAATGTAAGTAAAAGAGAAAAAAGTATAGATCAAAATGCTGCGGCTTTTATACTTCAAGGAGCTATAGATTTTTTAAAGAATTAATACTTGCCATAACAGTACTTTATAGTTATAGAGTTAATTTTAATGGCATCTAAATCAAACAAAGCTGTTAAAATTTCTCAAAAACATTTATTAGGTATCCAAGATTTATCAATTAATGATGTAAATCTTATTTTAAACGAGTCACAATCATTCATCAAACTTAATCAAAGTAAAAACAAAAGATTAAATGTTTTGAATGGAAAAACACAAATTAATCTATTTTTTGAACCATCTACACGAACACAGAGTTCATTTGAACTAGCAGGTAAACGTTTAGGAGCAGATGTTATGTCAATGAATATGGGAAACTCTGCCATTAAAAAAGGTGAGACATTAATAGATACCGCTATGACTTTAAATGCAATGCACCCTGATATAATTGTAATTAGACATCAAGACTCAGGTGCTTGTAATTTATTATCTCAGAAAGTTAATTGTGCTGTACTAAATGCTGGTGATGGTAGAAGAGAACACCCTACACAAGCTTTATTAGATGCTTTAACAATACTAAATAGAAAGAAAAAAATTCAAGGATTAAAAATTGCAATTTGTGGAGATATTCTCCATTCAAGAGTTGCAAGATCAAATATTTATTTGCTCACAATGTTGGGAGCAGAGGTAAATATTGTTGCACCAACAAACTTAATGCCAAAAGAAATTGAAAAATTTGGAGTAAATACTTTTACTGATATGAAAAAAGGACTTAAAGATTGCGATATAGTAATGATGTTAAGACTTCAAAATGAAAGAATGACAAGTTCATTTCTATCATCAAACAGAGAGTACTATGAATACTATGGATTAACTCCAGATAAACTAGATCATGCAAAACCCGATGCAATCATAATGCATCCTGGTCCAATGAATAGAGGAATTGAGATCGATACAAGACTAGCTGATGATATTAATAAAAGTGTAATAAAGGAACAAGTTGAACTTGGCGTAGCTGTTAGGATGGCTTGCTTGAAAATATTTTGTGAGTAAATGAAAAAACAATATTTTATAAACGCAAACATTATTGACCCTTATAATTCATTAAATGAAAATGGTGGTTTAATAGTATCAGAAGATGGAAAAATTGAAGCTATAGGAAAAAAAGTAAACTCTAATAATTTACCAACTAGAGAAAAGCCTATAGATCTAAAGGGTAAATACATCTTTCCTGGACTTGTAGATATGAGAGTTTTTGTTGGTGAACCAGGTTATGAATATAAAGAAAATTTTAGAACTTTAAGTAACGCAGCATTATCTGGTGGAGTAACATCAGTAGTTACAATGCCTAATACAGATCCAATCATAGATAACGTTTCAATTGTAGATTTCTTAAAAAGAAGAGGGAGAGATAAATCTAAAATTAATATTTTTCCCTGCGCTTCTTTAACACAAAATATTGAAGGTACTAACATGACGGAATTTGGTTTGTTGGCCAAAAAAGGAATAATTGCATTTACAGATGGTGTTAAGACTATTCAAAATACAAGTTTAATGTCTAGAATAATGAATTCTGCGAAAGACTTGGATTGTTTAATAATGCAACATGCAGAAGATTATCATCTTTCAAAAAATGGAATGATAAATTCTGGAATAATTGCTACTAAACTAGGGTTATCAGGAATACCTGATATTGCTGAGAGAATAATCATAGAAAGAGACCTGGCACTTCTTGAAAAAAATAAATGTCGATATCATATATCTCAACTCTCAGCTGGAAAATCAGTTGAAGTAATTAAGGAAAGAAAAAATGATATTAAATTTACCTGTGGCGTCTCCATAAACAATTTGTCCCTTAATGAAAATGATATTGGTGATTTTAAAACATTTTTAAAATTGTCTCCCCCTTTAAGAAAAGAAGAAGATAGAGAAGCGTTGGTACAAGGATTAAAAGATAAAATTATCGATGTAATTGTTTCGGATCATAAACCTGAGGATGAAGAATCTAAACGATTAACTTTTTCACAAGCAGCAACAGGTGCTTCAGGTATAGAAACGTTATTGTCTTTATCATTAGAATTATATCATAATGGATCAGTAAAACTTGAAACGATAATACAGGCCTTAACATCCAATCCTGCAAAAATTCTTCGTATTAATAAAGGAAATCTTTCAATAGGAAATGATGCAGACTTTTGTATTGTGGATTTAGACAAACCTTGGATAGTAAAAAAAGAAAACTTAGTTTCGAAATCTAAAAATACTTCAATTGAAGATAAAAAACTTCAAGGCAAAGTAACTAATACCTTTGTAAAAGGTAAGGAATTATTTAAGATATAATAATGGATTATTTAATTGTTGGTATTGTCTCATATTTAATGGGCTCTATTCCATTTGGTTTGATCTTGACTAAAATATTTTTGAATAAAGATATTAGGGAAATAGGTTCTGGAAATATAGGGGCAACAAACGCCTTAAGAACAGGAAATAAACTTATAGGTTATTCAACATTAATACTAGATATTGCTAAAGCTATAATTCCAGTTATTTTTGTTAAAATTAATTATCCTGACTTAATATATATAGCTTCTTTATGTGCCTTTTTAGGACACGTGTTTCCTATTTGGCTTAAATTTAAAGGTGGTAAAGGTGTAGCTACTTATGTTGGAATTTTATTTTCTATAAATTTATTACTAGGAATTATATTTGCAGCAAGTTGGGGTATTATATTTTTAATGTTTAGATACTCTTCACTCTCGTCTATTGTAGGCTCTATATCAATACCAATTTATATCCTGATAACTGACCAAATAAGTAATGCTATTTTTTTTGGAATAATGTTTGTTTTAATCTTTTTTACCCACAGAGAAAATATTAAACGATTGAAAAATAAAGAAGAAAGTAAGACAAAAATTTATTAATTTGACTATCAAAGACTTTTGAGTAGTTTGTTAAATTATGAATCTAGTCATAGTTGAAAGTCCAGCAAAAGCTAAAACTATTAATAAATATTTAGGAGATAATTATACTGTTTTAGCTAGCTATGGTCATATTAGAGATCTGCCATCAAAAAATGGTTCTGTTGATCCAGAACAAAATTTTAAAATGGAATGGGAAGTTGATAGCTTTTCTAAAAAATATTTAAAAGAAATTACTGATGCTGCAAAAGATTCAAGTAAAATTATTTTAGCTACTGACCCAGATCGCGAAGGTGAAGCAATAGCATGGCACGTAAAAGAGTATTTAAATGAAAAGAAACTTTTAAAAGATAAAGAAGTTGAAAGAGTTGTTTTTAATGAAATTACCAAAAAGGCAGTAACATATGGAATAGATAATCCTAGACAAATTGAACCGTTACTTGTTGATGCTTATATGGCTAGGAGAGCTCTAGATTATTTGGTTGGTTTTAATATATCCCCTATTCTCTGGACCAAATTACCAGGATCAAAATCTGCCGGTAGAGTACAATCTGTAGCTTTAAAACTTATAACAGAAAGAGAACACGAAATAGAGTCTTTTAATCCTGAAGAATTTTGGACCCTAAGTATTAATTTTCAAGATGAACAAAAAAATTTAATTACTTCAAGTATTTCTCAATTAGAAGGAGAAAAAATAGAAAAATTTTCTTTTAAAAATAAAAATGAAATTAATGATGCTATAGCAAGCATTGAGAATAAGAAATTCAACATAAGTGATATTTCTTCAAAAATTGTTAGCAGAAACCCATCTGGTCCATTTACAACATCAACTTTGCAACAAGTTGCTTCAAGTAGATTGGGATTTGGAGCTTCTAGAACAATGCAAATTGCTCAAAGATTATATCAAGGTATTGAAATAGATGGAGAAACAATAGGATTAATTACCTATATGAGAACTGATGGAACAAATCTTTCAGCTGACGCAGTTTCAGATTTTAGAGATTTTATTAAAAAAGAATATGGAACAGAATATTTACCTGAAAAACCTCTAAATTATTCTGGAAAAAAAGCAAAAAATGCACAAGAAGCTCATGAAGCTATTCGACCAACAGATATAAGTAGATCACCAGATACTGTTAAAAAATATTTGAGTACAGATCAACAAAGACTATATAATCTAATTTGGGGTCGAGCTTTATCATCTCAAATGGAGACTGCAAAATTTGACAGAAACACAATAACAATAACTACAGAAGATGGTGGCACAATATGTAAGTCTAGCGGATCTGTATTAAAATTTGATGGTTTCTTGAAAGTATTCGCAAGTCCAAACAAAGATGAGGATGAAGCTATCTTACCTGAAATGTCAAAAGGACCAATTAATATAGAATCTCTTATTGATGAACAACATTTTACGCAACCACCTCCAAGATATTCTGAAGCAAGTTTGGTAAAAAAATTAGAAGAACTTGGTATTGGCAGACCTTCAACTTATGCAAGCATCATATCTACAATTGCAAACCGTGGGTATGCAGAAATACTTAACAAAAGATTTTTTCCTACAGATCGTGGAAAATTAATATCTGCTTTTTTAGAAAAACTATTTTCTAAATATGTCGATTATAATTTTACAGCTGGATTAGAGGACCAGCTAGATGAAATTACTACTGGAAAAGAAAGTTGGATAAAAGTTTTAGAAATGTTTTGGAAAGATTTTAATCAAAATGTATCAGAGGTAAAAGAAAAAAGAACTAGAGAAGTTCTAGATCTATTAAATGAAAGTCTAGGAACATTAATTTTTGATAAAGGTAAAGATGGTAAAGTTGTTAGAAAATGTCAATTATGTGATACAGGTTCACTTAGTTTAAAAAATAGCTTTAGAGGTGGTGCCTTTATTGGTTGTTCAAATTACCCTGAATGTAAATTTACAAGACCCTTATCTAAAGCAAAAGCAGCAGCGCAGTCTCAATTAGCTGAACCAAAATTCATAGGTAAACATGAAAATGGAAATGATATATTTTTAAAAAATGGTAGATTTGGTCCCTATCTTCAATATGAAAAAATTCCTGAAGAAAAAACTGATGAAAAAATCACAAAGAAAAAAAAGAAAACAAAAAAACTTAAAGCTGATATAAACGAACTTTTAAAAAATGTTTCAATACCAAAAGGCTTAGAGTTAGAAAGTATTGATTTAGAAAAAGCTCAATTTTTATGTTCTTTACCTAAATCTTTAGGGTTAAACCCAGAAAATCAAAAAGAAATTACTCTAAATACTGGAAGATTTGGTCCATATCTAAAATGTGAAAACAAGTCTGCGAGAATAGAAAATATCGAAGAAATATTTTCAATTGGTCTTAATAGAGCAATTACTTTAATTGCAGAAGCTAAACCAGGAAGAATGTCCGCTTCAATAATAAAAGATTTGGGCGAACATCCAGAGGATAAAAAGCCTGTAAGAGTAATGAAGGGTCAATATGGTCCGTATATTAAATA
>JAOIVP010000011.1 GCA_028224115.1 Candidatus Pelagibacter sp.
CTTCAATAGTTATCACTAAATCTAATAATCAGTTTAAAGCTTCAGCCAGATCCACAACAACTTATAATTTAGGTAATTTAATAAAATTATTAATTGATAAAAACATTATTGACAATGGTGGCGGTCACAATATGGCTGCGGGGTTCACTATGAAAAAAAATAATATTAAACAGTTAGATAATTTTATTCAAAAAGATTTTATACAAAAAATTTCTCATAAAGATAATTCATATAAATATGATTTAGAGATATCTTCATCAGTCATTAAAAATAAATTTGTTAGAGATATTAACAAATTAGGGCCATTTGGAAATTTTAATTTTTTACCAAGTTTCTTAATTAAAAATCTTAAAGTTATTAAATTAAACATTATCAAGGATAAACACATATCAGTAATTTTGAAACCTAATACTGGTTCAGCAATCAGAGCTATATGCTTTAATTGCTTGAATACAAGATTAGGACATTATTTATTAAATTATAAAAAAAAGATTAATATTATCGCTCAAATACAAGAAAATATTTGGAATAATAAAAAAACAATTCAATTAAATATCAAAGATTTGATTCTTTAGTTTATTAAGTCTTGAATTATAGCAACTTTTAAAATAAAAGACCCATCAATGGTCCCTTCGTCTATCGGTTAGGACAGCTGGTTTTCATCCTGCAAAGGGGGGTTCGATTCCCCCAGGGACCGCCATTTATCAATGCCTTATTACGTTTATATGCTTAAAAGCATATCACATTTAAATAACAAAACTTACGTTGGTTTCACCACAAACTATAAAAAAAGACTGGTAAAACATAATTCTGGAAAAGGTGCAAAATCTACTAAAGGATATGAATGGGTGCTAATTTATAAAAAGATATTTATATCAAAAACTAATGCATTAAAATTTGAATATAAACTTAAAAAAAATAGAAAACTACGATCATCTATACTAAAAGATTACAATGAGTCATTCAGTTAAAATCGCAACAATATTACCGTACAAAGAAAATTACACATTTCAAAAAGCTCAGGCAGCAGCAATATGGGTTTGTGACTTTTTCAAATATTCAAAGTTTAAAAATACCAATTTTATTTTTGGTAACACTAAAGGTAATGATTATTTAACAAAGAATTACATTAATATTTCAATTAATAATTTAAAATCTAAATTTTCAAGTTCAACAAATGAGTATTGTAAAAATTTTATTAAAAAAACAAAAAATGATAATTTTGATATAATTGAAATACATAACCGTCCTTTAGTATTTAATTATCTAAAAAAAGAAATAGACAGTAAATACATATTATATTTTCATAATGATCCTTTATCAATGAATGGATCTAAAACAATTAACGAAAGACTAAAGTTATTAGATGAATTAGATAAAATTATTTTTGTAAGTAAATGGGTACAAAATCGTTTTTTTCAAAATCTAGATGATAAATTAATTAATAAAACAGAAGTTGTATATCCAAGTATTCATAAAGAAAAAAAAATATTTAAAAAAGAAAAAAAAATAACTTTTGTTGGTAAATTAAATGAGTCAAAAGGATATGATATCTACAAAGATGCTGTTACAAAAATACTAAATGAATTTAATGATTGGAAAGCTTATTCAATTGGTGATGAGAGCAGAACTAGACCAATTATTAATCACAAAAATCATATTGAGCTAGGATTTTTAAAACATAAAGAGGTTTTACGATTTTTAAATAAATCTGAAATTGCAGTTGTGCCTTCAAGATGGGAAGAACCTTTTGGTAGAACAGCTTTAGAATCTTCATCGAGAGCTTGTGCAACGATCATTTCTAATCGTGGTGGCCTACCTGAGACAACAGACCATTGTATTATTCTAAAAAAATTAACGACAAATGAACTATACCTAAACTTAAAAAGATTAATTAAAAATCAAAAATTTAGAAAAAAGATTCAACATGATGGTTTTAAAAATGTTAAACATCAAATTAAAAATAACTCTATATTTATTGATAAAATTAGAGAAAATTGTTTACAAAATTTTAATTTAAATTTTATTAGAAATAAACTTAGAATAATTAATATTTACAATACAGGTCAAAAATTAAACCATAGATTATATAATATTTCCTTAGGAAAAAAGTTTACTAATGGCTTCATTAGAAATGGTCATGATGTTTTGGAAATAAGTGATAGGGATTTTATTAGACAAAATAGAAATTTTTCATTTAAGAATAGTTCATTCAAGTTTCAAGAATATTTAATTGAAACATTTAAAAACTATAATCCAGATTTTTTATTTTTTGGACACACTAAAAATATAAAACCTGAAACAATAGATCAATTTAGGAATATTAATAAGAATTTAATTATTTCACAATGGAATGAAGATCCTGTAATGCCCAGTTTAGATTACTCAAAAACTAATATTGAAAATATTTCTAATTATGCTGATTATGTTGATCATAATTTCATAACAACAGATCCATCTATTATAAAAAACAAGTATAATATAAAAAATTTACATTTTTTCTTCGTCCCTGTTGATAGAAACATTGAATGTTTTGACGTTTATAAACTCAATCCTATGAAGGATTTTTTTTATGCAATGAGTCATGGTGTTAATAGGGCTAAACTCAAAAAAGGAAAAACTGACTCAAGAATAAATTTTCTAAATAATTTAATTAAGAAAATTGATAGTATTAACTATGATTTTTATGGTTTTGAAAATAAAGAACCAATTTGGGGGGATAATTTTTATAAAGCTTTAGTAAATTCTAAAATGGGACTAAATTTAAGCAGGGGTCTTCCTACAAAGTATTATTCTAGCAATCGTATAGCATCTTTAATGGGTAATGGCTTGCTAACTTTTATTGATAAAAAAACTCAAATGAGTGATTTTTTTAATAATAATGAGATTATTTTTTATAGTAGTGTTAATGATCTTTCTGAAAAGATTAAATTTTATAAAAAAAATGATAAATCTAGAGTTAAAATTGCTAAAAATGGAAAGAAAAAATATTTTAAACTTTTTAACGAACTTAAAACAACAAAATATATTATTGATAAATCTCTAGGAAATAAATCCACTCTATATTGATGAAATTGTCAATTATAATACCTACATTTAATAATTTAGATTATTTAAAATTTTTTCTTCGGTCTTTAAAAATAAATTCTACATTTGATCATGAAATAATACTACATATCAACGATGGATCTGATGGTACTTTAAAGTATGCTTTAGAAAATAATATTAAACATACATACAGCAAAACTAATATTGGGTTATGTAGCTCTATGAATAAAGCATATTCTTTAACTACAACTGACCATATCTTGTATGCACATGATGATATGTATTTTTATAAAAATTGGGATATTTTTTTAACTGATGAAATTAATAAACAAGATAACAATTTATATTATTTGACTGGGACGAATATATCTACTCGTCATGGGTTAATAAATTATGATTGTGGATCTAGCATTGATACCTTTGATGAAAAGAAATTTTCAAAATTTTGTGCAGAAGATAAAACGAATAATTTACAAAGTTCTCATTGGGCTCCACACTTGATTCATCGGGAGCTATGGGATAAAATTGGTGGATTTAGTGAAGAATTTAATCCTGGAGATGGTTCTGACCCAGATTTTTGTATGAAGCTTTGGATCAATAACGTTAGAGTTTTCAAAGGAATTTCAAATTTTAAGGTTTATCATTTTAATTCTAAAACAACTAGAAATTCAAAAATTACGCTCAATAATGGCACCAAAACATTTTTATTTAAATATGGTTTTAGTCCTAGGTTTTTTAGAAAACATTACTTAAGAGGTAATATTTCTATTATCCCATATATTGGCACTTTAACTAATCCAAACAAAAATATTAGTTTTTACCTTGATTTAATCAAATGTAAGATAAAAATTTTTTATTACAAAATATTCAACCACTAATGCTTGAAAGTTTTTTAAGATATCTAAATTTGTATAGACGAAAATACAAATATAAGAAAATTTCTTATTCTTTCAATGCTGTAGATTTGATTATAGATTATATTTTTAAGAATAAAAATAATGGTTTTTATTTAGATGTTGGATCTCAACATCCAATTTCAAATAATAATACATATTTACTTTTCAAAAGAGGGTGGAGTGGCATTAACATTGATTTAGATAAAAAAAATATTGATTTATTCAATACGGCAAGACCCAACGATATAAATTTAAATTTAGCTATTTCATCTAATGTAGCTGAAAAAAAATTATATTTTTATCATGATAAATCACCAATTAATACTTTGGATAAAGTTGTATCGGATTTTCAAACTGCTAGTGTTAAAGAAATTAAAAGAATTAAAACAACAACTTTAGATATAGCTTTACAAAATCTTAAATTTAACAATAAGATTGATTATATGAATTTAGATGTAGAAGGACATGAAATGGATATATTTAAAGCTTTTGATCTTTCTGTATACAAACCTAGTATTATTTCTGTGGAATTTTTAGATTTAGATATGAAATATTTAGAATTTAAGAATAATGATTTACAAAGAATAGTTAATAGCGATTTATATAAACATTTACTTAATAATAAATATCATTTTGTTAATTGGCTCCATGGTGATTTAATATTTGTTCATAGAGATTTTAGGGATTAAATTTTAATTTTATTTAATGCATTATTTTTAAATAAATTTGCTTCTTTAATGTATCTTCTAACCATTTCAGTTGATTTATGTCCTGTCATAGCCATTATACTTCTTTCTTCTGCTCCAGATTCAGCTGCAGAAGTTGCAAAACCTGATCTCAAGCTATGTCCAGAGTAATGTCTACTTTCTATCCCTGCTATTTTTAAATAATATTTTATAATTAAAGCTACTGTTTGATCGCTTAATCTATTTTCTGATAATTTTGATCCTTTGATAAACCTTCTAAATAAAGGACCAGAATTTATTTTTGAAATTTCTATCCATTTCCGTATAGAAACCACCGGGCAATATTCTGAATTATCAAAGTAGGGTAGTCCTTTTACAGAGCCTTCCCCAAATTGATCAGTTTTTGACCTTTTGAGGCTAATCTTAAGACCCTCTTGTACAAAATCAAGATCTTCATAGTCGAGTGAAACTATTTCATTTCTTCTAAATCCGCCTGAAAAACCAATTAATATGATGGACCTGTCTCTTAGTTTCTTAATTTCCTCATTTTTTTCTTTATCTATTACATTAATAATATTTTTTAAATGATTGATTAATATAGGTTTTTTACCTTTTTGAATGCTTCCTTTTCTTCTTTTAATCCCCATTATATTTTCAATAATTGATGGGTGTTTTGTATCTAAATAGTGACCTTTAAGCTTATGTATAACTCCAATTGAGACCAATCTTCTCTTTAATGTACTCATTTTTACTTCTTTAGTTGATAAATAAGTTAAATATAAAGAAACTATTTTTGGTTCAGATGGAAGGGATTTAAATCCATTTTGCGCACAGAATAATCCAAAGTCATTAAAATCTGATTTATAAGCTCTTACAGTATTGTTTGCTTTTGAATTTTGAAGGTTTAATAATGTTTCTTCTTGTAATGCTTTTATGTCTGTAATTATTTCATTCATATATTACTATTGATAACCATTAATTATCGTTAGTAATATATTATCACTTTTTTAATGTCAATAGTTTATTTTAAAGATTATTGGATCCTGATAAGAAATTATAATGAATGATATTTTAAGTATTGTAGTTGCAGGTTTATTCTCATGCATAATTTTAGACATTCTTGGTTATGTTTTAAGATTGATTGGAATTCCAGAACCTTCATGGAATATTGTAGGAAGATGGACTTATTATATGATCAAAAATGCATCTTTTTATAATCCTAAAATTATTAATATGCCGAAATTTAAATACGAAATCTTACTTGGGTGGATTTTTCATTATTACATATCATTATGTTGGGCAGTTATTTATTATTTTTTCTTCATAATACTTGGTGTTAATATGTCTTATTTTTCTGGACTAATTTTCGGAGCTACCACTACATTGGCACCACTATTGATATTTATGCCTTTTACAGGTCAAGGTATCATGGCTTCAAATACTGAAAACCCTTTAAAAACGTCTTTCGTTTTTTTAATCAGACACTCACTTTATGGTCTAGCTATGTTTGAGGGATTTAGATGGTTTACTTAATGATATCAATAATTTAAAATTTAAAATTAAACAAAATGATTAGAAAATTAGAGCGAAAAGATAAGGAAAATTGGATAAGATTGTATTGTGGATATGCTAAATTTTACAAAGTATCGATGAATAACGAGATTTTAAATACTTTATGGAGTTGGATACATGATAAAAATAATGTTGTTAATGGTATTTGCCATGAATTAGAGGGCAAAATTGTTGGAATAGCTCATTATAGAACGATGCCAAGACCAATTAAGGGGCAATATATCGGATTTTTAGATGATTTATTTGTAGAGCCAGAATTTAGAGGTCAACAAATAGCTCAAAAGCTTATTAGTCATCTAAAATCCTTATCTAAAGCCAATAATTGGGATGGAATTCGTTGGATCACCCACTCTTCCAATGAAAATGCAAAGAAATTATACGATAAAATAGCAAATAACACAGGTTTTGAGCTCTATGAACTTAAAGGGGACTAAGTTTCAGCTAAAAGTCTGGAATTATTTGAGAAAAATACCGAAAGGTAAAGTTAAAACCTACCTTGAAGTTGCTAAAGCCATTGGAAAACCTAAAGCTTTTAGGGCAGTTGCTAATGCTGTAGGTAAAAATCCCTATCCTCCCAAAATACCCTGCCATAGAGTGATCAGATCTGATGGCAGCCTTGGTGGCTACTCAGGAAAAGGTGGTATTAAGCAAAAAAGACGATTACTGAAATTGGAAAAGGTCTTAATTAAATAGATTTTTATATACATCAAATGCTTAAATTAACCCCTAAAATAAACACTTTTAAGCTATTTTAATCCTTTTTCCCATAAATGGTATTATGCACCCTTCAGTTGTACTAGATATCGATCTTTGCTTAAAATAAGGTGCTCTATGGCCCTTTAAAGCGTATATTCTGATAGTGCATTGCTCTATTTTTCAATGACACCAATACTTTTGAAGGATGAAAAAAATAGGGTTTTTTTCAGTTATTTTCGCTCCCCTTCTGTAGTTTAATATAAATTATTTATGTTTAAATATTTTAGTCATTATAAAAGTGTTGCTATTAAACAATTTTAAACAATCACATTAAATTTTATCAATTATTACAATTTTTAATTAATACAAAGTTATGTATTAGATTACTGTTGATCTTATTATCTCTGATTATCCAGATGAATTAAATATATAGTAATGGTTTTTTTACTATATGATAATATTATTTATAATTTTTATTTATTAAATAAATCAATAATTACAGATATTTAATATTTATACTTAATCTAATACATTAGTATATAGTAAATAATTTATTACTATTAATTAACCTTACTTAGATAGTATTCTCTCCTAGATATATATAGACCGCTTAATACTATAATGAAAAGACCCAGATAAGTCCAGTTATCAGGAAGCTCATGGAAGAAGTAATAGCTAATAATGATATTAGTAATAATCTCTGTATAGCCTAAAGGAGCTAATTTAGAAGCATCAGCATATTTGAGTGATAAGATGATAAAAAGATGCGCTACAGAGGCTATAAGGCCGATTATAGCCATCATAATCCACTCATTTGGAGTTGGATTAATCCAAACAGAAGGCATAAATAAGCTGATTATTGCTAGCCCTACTACACCAGTAAATAAAAGCGTTAAAAGCGAATTATCTGAAGTACTTAACTTTCGAGTTATTACTAAATAGAAGCCATAACAAATACCACAAGCAAGAGCCGCTAATGTAGCCAAATTAACGTCTATAAAGCCAGGTCTAATGACTATAAGTGTTCCTAAAAAGCCTACAAGTACAGCTGACCACCTTCTAATACCTACTTTTTCACCAAGAAAAAATGGGGATAAAGCGGTGCATGTTATTGGGGCAACAAATGCAAGTGTTAATGCTTTTGGTAGTGAAATAACTGATATTGAATAAAAAAAGCATAAAGTTGAAAAAGCAAGGATTATTCCTCTAACAAGCTGAAGCTTTGGTCTTTTGCTCCAAACAAGGGTTTCTCTATAAAATAAAACCATCAAAGAAAGCGTGAAAACAACAGTGAAGAAATATCTAGCCCAAGTTATTTGAAAAACATCCATTGTAAGACTTAGATGTTTAGCAATTGCATCCATTACTGGAACAATCATCCAAGCAGTAGCATTTAATATTATTGCCTTCATTAAAGAAAGATACTGCTTAATAGAAGTATTTTAAAGCAAAGAATACGGTAATTGGAACAGTAATAAAAGACATGACTGTTGAAACTACAATCATACTAGCAATACTATCGACAACTTTTTTAGAAGAATATAAAGATCCAACTAGATAAGTTAAAACAGCACTTGGCATTGAGCATTGTATCAATAATACACCTGCTGCAAATCCAGATAAATTGAAAATTTTTATAATGGCAAAACCGATAATTGGGCCAATAATAACTCTAGCAATTGAAGATACCAATGCAGACTTAAATGAAAATACTTTAAATCTAGTAAGTGCTATACCTAAAGACATTAAAATTAAAAAGATGGCAGCATAAGTTAACATCATCGTTGTATTAATTAAAAAAACAGGCACCTCAATTTCATAATATAGAAATAAAACAGATATTATAATTGCATAAAAAGGTGGACTTTTAAAAAGTAAATTAAAATCTAATTTCTTACTCGCAAGAAAAACTCCTAAAGTAAAATGAAATAAAATTACCAAAGATGAAATAGTTGCAGCTATTCCAAGACCTTGAGTACCATAAGCAAATAAACAAAGTGGAAGGCCCATGTTGCCAGTATTAGGTAAAATAAAAGGAGGAAGTTCGGTAACTATATCTTTATTTAAAAATTTAAGAAATATAATACCAGTAATTGCAAACCCTAATATAGCTATTAAAGAATACCAAAAATATTCTGCAAATATATTAAAAGATATGCCGGTTGTTGTAACTGCATAAAAAACCATTGCAGGACTACCAATATTAGCAGCAAAGTTAGCAATAAATGTTGTATCTAATTTTGGATTTTTTTTACCTAAATAATATCCAATTCCTATAATAAAAAAAACTGGAAATAAAACTTCAAAGAGTTTTAGGTAGATATCCATTAATTGTACAATCTGATTAACACAGGTGTTTTAAAAATATTTTTGTTTTTCTTAAATATAGATAAGCAGTTATTACAATTAAGTTCAGAAGTTTTATGAGTTATTATTACAATTGTAGCTTTATTATCTTTTTTATTGGGGGTTTGAATTAATCTTTTTACAGATATCCTATATTTAGCTAATCGATTAGTAATTTGAGATAAAACCCCTGGTTTATCTTTAACTTCAAATCTTAAATATAAAGAATTTACATAATTATTTAAATTATATGGTTTTAAGGATTTTAATTTATTAACCGAAACACCCAAAGGTTTTTTAATATTACCTCTTAAAATAGACAATATATCAGACAACAATGCAGAAGATGTAGGACCTGGACCAGCCCCCTCTCCTTGTAAAATACTTTCACCAACAGGTTTTCCTTCAAGGATAACTGCATTCATAACACCAGAAACATTGCCAATATAAGAATTTTTACTAACAAGGCATGGATGTACCGTTTCAAACAAATGACCATTTTTTAATTCAGATATTCCTAGAAGTTTAATTCTTAAATCTAATTGGTTTGCAATTTTAATATCTTTAAGATCAATCTTCTCAATTCCTTCCATTAAGCATTTATCTTTAGAAATTTTACTATTAAATGCTAATGAAGATAAAATTCTTACTTTTGCAAATGCATCAAAACCATTTAAATCTAGTTTTGGATTTCCAGGTTCCGCATAACCAAGTTTTTGAGCTTTTTTCAAAACATCAGAAAAACTTTGGTTTGAATTTTCCATTTCAGAAAGAATATAATTAGATGTACCGTTTAAGATTCCGTACACTTTCGAAATCTTGTTAGTAGCAAAACCTTCTTTGATAGATCTTAATATTGGAATTCCACCTGCAACAGATGCTTCAAATTCAAGATTTACATCATTTTGTTCGGCGATTTTAGCTAGTTCATTTCCATGTTTTGAAATTAATGCTTTATTTGGAGTAATTACATGGATCTTATTTTTTAACGCTGTTTCAACAACTTTTTTTGAGATCCCGTCTGATAAACCTATAGCTTCAACTAAAATATCAACTTTTTTTTTGTTAAAAATTTCTAAAGGATTTTTAAAAAATATTTTTTTATTAATTTTAAACTGTCTTTTTTTATTAATATTTCTTGCTGATATCGCTACGATATTAATCTTCTTTCCAGTTTTAAGCTCAACATCTTTTTTTTTAGTATTTAATTCATTAAGTAAATAGGAACCTACTTGACCAAGACCTACTACAGCAATATTTATTGATTTATTCATTAGTTTATATCTGGATATTTACTTTTTTTTGTATAGTCATCTATATAAATCTCATACTCTTCAAATGTCATACTTGTTATATCTTCTGACTTTTTGATTGCTTTAGGTAATTTTTTTTGATCTTCACTTATTTTAACTACATCTTCTGTCCAATATTTAGAATCTTTGTTTAATGAACAATTATTCAACAACAAAATTATTAAAAAAATAAAGAAAAATTTCATTATAAAGCTGTTTTAATAGGGAAATTAAATTTCATATTTAAGTTTTGTACCGCTTGACCAGCCCCTCCCTTGACCAAGTTGTCTATAGCTGAGATTATTATAATCTTATTTTTATATTTAGACTTACATACAGAAATGAAGCAATTGTTTGAGTTAATTACATCGTTTGTACTTAATAAACTATTTGCTTTTAAAATTTTTACAAAATCATCTTTCTTATAAAAATCTGTTAATGTCTTAATTATTTTTGACTGAGTAGCACCTTTTTCTAAATCTATATAAATAGTACTTAAAATACCTCTAAACATTGGAGTTAAATGAGGTGTAAAATTAAAACTTAATTTCTTTTTAGTAAATTTTTTTAACATTTGATCAATCTCTGAATTATGTCGATGAAAACCAACACCATAAGCGCTTAAAGATTCATATAGGTTTTTATCTTTATATTTTTTATGAACACCTCTACCAGCTCCTGAATAGCCAGATTTAGAATCTATTATTATATTGTTAACTTTAACTAAGTTTTTTTTAAAAAGAGGAATTAATGGTAAAAGTATTGAAGTTGGATAACAACCAGGACAAGATATGATCTGGTATTTAGCTATGTCTTTTCCGTTAACTTCTGGAAGACAGTATAGACTTTTTTTAATTAAATTTTCTGCTCTGTGTTTTTGTTTGTACCATTTTAAATATTCTGATCCTTTTTCTAATCTAAAATCAGCCGCTAAATCAATTAAAGTGATATTTTTTGTTAAATGTTTTGAAATGTCTTGTGCTTCTCCATTAGGTAAAGCTGTAAAAACTACATCAACATCTTTTAAAAGTTTTTTATTATATTTAATTATTTTTGGTAATTTTTTTCCAGAAAGAGATTTGTCATAACTAGAAATATTTTTTCCTACAGAACTATTTCCGCATAGAAATCTTATGTTTATAAATTTGTGTTTGATTAATATTTTAATTAATTGAACACCAATATATCCAGTCGATCCAGCAACTAATGCATTAAGCTTAGGCATAAATTATTATAGCAGTTTAAAATTAAAAAAGAATTATCTTTTAGAAAATTGAAAGCTTCTTCTAGCTTTTCTTCTACCAGGTTTTTTTCTCTCAACAGCTCTAGAGTCTCTGGTTGTAAGTTTTTCAGTTTTTAATGTAGATTTTAAATTTTCATCAAACATAACTAAAGCTTTAGAAATACCGTGAACTAAAGCACCAGCTTGGCCAGTAGGTCCTCCTCCACTAACGCTACATCTAACATCGTAGTCTGTAGATTGATTAATAATATCAAAAGGTCTTGTTATTTGCAGGTGATGAAATTCACTAGAAAAATATTCGTTAAATAATTTTCCATTAACATAAATTTTACCTGAACCTTTTTTTAACCAAACTTTTGCAATAGAAGTTTTTCTTCTGCCAGTAGCATATTTGCTATCTTTAAAATCTAATTTTAATTTTGGTGTTTTTGATGTTGTTTGAGCAGTTTCCATATTAATTTCTAACTAAGTTTTTACTGTTTAATTTACCCAACTCAATCACTTGAGGATTTTGTGCTGTATGTGGATGGTCACTTCCAGCATAAATTTTTAATTTTGTTAATTGTTTTCTACCTAAAACTCCACCTGGTAACATTCTTTTAACAGCAAGTTTTAAAGTTTCACCAGGTTTTTTTTCTTGTAATTTTTCAGGTGTAGTTTCTTTTATTCCACCAGGGTGACCAGTGTGTCTATAATAAATTTTGTCTTGAAATTTTTTTCCAGTAAATTTTGCTTGCTCAATATTCTTAACTACAACGAAGTCACCATGATCCATATGAGGTGTGTAAGTAGTTTTATTTTTTCCTCTAATAATTTTTGAAATTACAGTTGCCAGTCTACCAACTACAGCATTAGTAGCATCAATTTCATACCATGATGATGTAACTTGGTCTTTTTTAATGAATTTTGTCATTGTGCCAGGATTAATACTATTATTAATTTCAAAGTCAATTTGATATTTGGCTTGTAATATAAGGTTTATCTGATAAAAAGATAATGCCGATTTGATCCTATTGCGGGCATAAAACTGCTAAAAAGGAATTTTCACAAAATATCGGTAGGCATTTGAACTGTATTGTGCGCCTTACATTAAGTTAAAGCACTAAAAAAGGAGTAATAATGACTACAAAAAGAAATAATCCAGAAACCATCGCAATTCATGGTGGTGATTATAGAAGTGATCCATCAACGAATGCTGTGGCTGTTCCAATTTATAGAACAACCTCTTATCAATTTGACAGTACTGAGCATGCCGCAAATCTGTTTGCGTTAAAAGAGTTTGGTAACATTTATACAAGAATCATGAATCCAACCAATGATGTTCTTGAAAAAAGGGTTGCCGCACTTGATGGTGGTTTAGCTTGTTTGACAGTTTCATCTGGTCAAACAGCCTCTACTTTTGCAATACTAAATGTAGCACAAGCTGGTGACAACATTGTAAGTTCAACTGATCTTTATGGTGGAACAGTATCTTTGTTCACACATACATTAAGTAAACTTGGTATTGAAGTTAGATATGCCGACCCTTCTGATCCAAAAAACTTTGAAAAAGTAATAGATGAAAAAACAAGAGCTTTTTATGGTGAAACTTTACCAAATCCATATTTGAGAGTTTTTCCAATCAAAGAAGTGGCAGATATTGGTAAAAAATACAATATACCATTAATTGTTGATAACACAGCAGCACCTGTAATTTGCAAACCACTTGAACATGGAGCAGCTGTGGTTGTTTATTCACTTACAAAATATATAGCTGGACATGGAACAGTTGTTGGTGGAGCATTAGTTGATGGTGGTAATTTTGATTGGACAGCAGATCCAAAAAGACAACCACTATTTAATGAACCAGATGCAAGTTATGGCGGTGTAGTTTGGGGAAAAGCAGTACCTGAATTAACAGGTGCAAATGTTTCATTTGCAGTAAGAGCTAGAGTGACTTTATTAAGAGATCTAGGATCTGCTTTATCGCCTGATAATGCTTTTGGTGTAATTCAAGGGTTAGAAACTGTTGCTTTAAGAATGAAACAACATTGTGAAAATGCTGCAAAAGTTGTTGATTATCTTAAAAAGCATAAAGCTATATCTAAAGTAATCTATGCAACTGAACATAATGAAGAAATTTCTAGTAGAGCCAAGAAATATCTTAAAAATGGAAATGGTGCATTAGTTGGTATTGAATTAGCAGGTGGTATAGAGGCTGGTAAAAAATTTATAGAATCTCTAAAAATGTTTTACCATGTAGCCAATATTGGTGATGCAAGAAGTTTAGCAATTCATCCAGCAACCACTACTCATAGTCAATTAACAGAAGATGAGTTAGCTAAAGCTGGAGTTACACCTGGTTATGTTAGATTATGTATCGGGTTAGAACACATTGATGATATTATTGATGACTTAGATCAAGCTTTAGACAAATCCTCAAAAGGCAATTTAAAAGCTGTTAGTTAATCAGAGTCTATAATGTCAACAAATAGAAATTAATTAATTTGTCTATATTTTGAAATATATAGAAAATATAGAGTTGAAAGAATAATTAAAATAGAATTTATCTGGTGTAAGGATGCATAAATAATCTTTACTCCAGATAAAAGAGTTAGTATTCCTAAAAAGACCTGTAAAAATAAACTTACCCCAATAATAAGAACAGGTTTTCTAAATATTTCTTTTTGATCTTTCATAACAAAAAAAAGAATATAAATATAAATACCTAAAATTAAGTAAGCTAAATTTCTGTGAATAAATTGAACTATTGATGGGTTATCAAAAACATTTATATTTAAAAATTCAATAAATTTACTATCATCAGGAAAGTAGGTTGATCCCATTAAAGGCCAAGTATTATAAATTCTTCCAGCATCCATTCCTGATACAAAAGCACCTATTGCTAATTGTAAAAATAATAAAAAAAGAAAAAACTTTACCAAGTTAATATTGATTGAAACATATTGAGCCTTAATTTTAGATAATTTAAGAAATTTCCAAAATACAACAGATAAAATTACAAAGGCTGTTACTAAATGTAATGAAAGTCTATAATGACTAACATCCACCCTATCTATTAAGCCGCTAGATACCATGTACCATCCAATAAAACCTTGCAAACAAACTAATAAAAAAATCAATCCATAATCTTTTAAAATACTTAGGCCATTTTTGATTGAAAAAAAAATAATTGGTAACAATACAGTTAGACCAATTAATCTACCTAATTGACGGTGACCCCATTCCCACCAAAAAATTACCTTAAATTCATTAAGTGTCATATTATAATTCTGTTCACTAAATTCTGGAATATTTTTATAGAGTTCAAAATAATCAATCCATTTATCATTTGTAAGTGGTGGAATAAATCCAACAAACAATTCCCAAGTTGTTATGGATAATCCAGAGTCAGTTAATCTTGTTAAGCCACCTACCAAAATTATAAGAATAATTAATATAATTAAAGTAACTAACCATATCTTTAATTGGAAATTTAAATGACTATTCTGGCTGTACATATATAGTTAAATATAATAATTATTAATAAATCCAATAAATTAAATGTCGCCAGAAAATAAAAGAAAACTAGAAAAAATTCGATTAAAACTAGATAAGTTAGACAATAAACTTCTAGCTTTAATTAAATATCGGACATCTCTTGTAAAAGAAGTACTTAAATTAAAAGAATTTAAAAAAGAAATTGTAGATCAAAAAAGAATTAAGTTTATTTTAAATAAAATTAAAGGAAAATCAAAAAAACTTAAAATAGACCCAAAAATTACTAATCGTATATGGAAGAATATGATCTTGTCTTATATTGATTACGAAAGACGAAATTTCAAAAAGAAGTAATTACTTACTGTGAGGTGGAAGTTTTTTTTCTACGAATGTCTCGTGTTTTCTTGTTGCAGGATTGTATTTTTTAGCAGATAGCTTAACTTTAGCTTTTTCTCCACCAGCTGGTTTTTTAACATAATAAAAGAAAGGACTGTCAGGTTTTGCCTCTGGTACAAGTCTAACTTTTACGTGGGTTTTTTTTGCCATTTTATTTTAAATCTTTTAAATTTTTAACAATTTTAGAAATCTTAACTAATTTATTTCTTAAATTATCAGCTTTTATAGAATTATTTGCCATTTCGTCAAGTTCTAAAGATTGCTCTCCGTTAAGTACCTTTTTAACACCATTAATAGTCATACCTTGTTCTTTAAGAAGAAATTTAACTTTTTTAAGAAGATTGATACAATTTTCATCATAATATCTTCTATTAGAATTTAATATTTTGGGTTTAATTTGCTTAAACTGAGTTTCCCAAAATCTTATTATATGCGTTGGAAGTTCACCCTTCTTATTGGATTTTAAGTCTAATATTTTAGCAACTTCACCAATTGTTTTGTAAGCACTATCAGATTTATCCATTGTCTTTTAAATTTATAAAATCTTTAAATTCTTTTGAAGGTTTAAACAACACCACATCTCTACTTGAAATCATTTTAGTTTCTTTAGTTTTAGGATTTCTTCCTATTCGTGATTTTTTTTGTCTTATAGAAAAAGTTCCAAATTTTGATAATTTTAATTTTTTTTCTTGTTTAATATTAGAGACAATAGTTGACAAGAAATCCTCAATAAGATTTTCTGAAATTTGTTTAGAAAAACCTAATTGCATATAAACTAAATTAACTAAGTCTTTTTTAGTTAAGTTTATTCTCATTTATTTAAATATTTTGCTTGATCTTTTCTATCAAATTACCTTTTACAATTCTATGACAAACATCTAAAGAATTTGAAAACCCTATATAATCAGTACCACCATGACTTTTTACAACTGGGTGATCAAGACCGAGGAATATAGCGCCATTATAAAGTCTTGGATCTAGGCGTTTTTTAAATTTGTTCAAATTTGAAATATTTAATAATGATGAAATTTTTCCAATAATAGATCCTGTCATAGCCTTTTTAAGCTCACTTGTAATAAAGTTTGCTGTGCCTTCTGCAGTTTTTAAAGCTACGTTACCAGTGAAACCATCGGAAACAATTACATTAACATCTCCATCCATTAAATGGTTTCCCTCTATATACCCAGAAAAATTAAAGTTTTCAGATTTCTTATCATTTAAAATTTGATATGTTTCTTTAATAGTTTCATTTCCTTTAAGTTCTTCAGATCCTATATTTAACAAACCTACATTTGGTTTATCACCAAAATATAAAGAATTATAAAGAGCAGCACCCATAATTGAAAAATCTAATAAATTTTTTGAGCTACATTCAATATTTGCACCCAAATCTAATACAACGCTCATTCCTTTTTTATTTGGCCATAGAGCAGACAAGGCTGGTTTATCAATATTCTCAATCATTTTAAGGTTTAGTTTTGAAATAACCAATAACGCACCTGTGTTGCCAGCAGATACTACTATATCAGCCTCTTTTTTTTTAACACTTTCTATAGCAAGCCACATGCTTGTGTTTTTTCCTCTTTTAGCACCTTCAAGAGGACTGTCGGTACTTTTTACTACGTCTGTAGTATGTATTATTTCATAAAAATCATTCTTAATTTTATTGCCAATAAGATTTCTGATTAACTTTTCATCACCAAAAATCTTATAGAATACATTTTTATTTTTATTATGATTAAGAGTTATTCCTTCAATAGTTTTATTAGGTGAGTTATCACCACCCATTGCATCAACTGCAATTTTTATCAGATCTGTCATTTTAGATATTTATATTATTCTTTTGGGTCTAAAACTTGTCTTCCCTTATACATTCCAGTCTTTAAATCAAGATGGTGAGATAATCTATACTCACCAGATTTTTTATCTTCAACTATGTTCTTTGTTGAATATTTCATCGTTTGAGCTCTTCTCATTCCAGTTCTGGAAGGGGTTTGTTTTCGTTTTGGTACAGCCATAATTATGGGTTACTTACACTTTTTAAATAAGAATTCAAAGTTTTTTTTGATAAATTATCATTAAATAGTTCAAAATAATCAAGTAAATGATCAATTTCTTTAAAATCAGTTAAAAAATTTGAAAACTTTTCTAATTTTTGTGTTCTTGAAAAACTCTTCCAAAAATGTATATCCGAAACCATTGAATGAAGTAAATTTATATAATCTTTCATTTTTTTATTAATAGATTGATCTCCATAACCTATTTCCCTAATACTAAGTTCAAGTTGTCTAAAGTTAAAATCATAAATTTCTTGTAAAATAATCTTATTTTCTTCATTTTTGAAATTTTTTAAAAAAAAGGCGAAATGTAATAAAAATAACGTTAATCTATCTGAAAAATTATCTTCTCTATTTAAAGATTTATAAAGATCTTTATTTCTAGTGTAATTAATTAATTTGTTATAAATATAAATGTATTTATCGTTCATGATTAAAGTATTGTATATATTTTTCTTAATTTTAGTAGCTACAAGTTGTAGCGTAAAACCAATTGATAATTACCATGGGGTTGCTTTTTTAGAGGCAAAACAAAAAAAACTATTCATAAATAAAAGTAATAAAAATGATGTTGTTAAAATATTAGGTGCTCCATCCACTCAAAGTATTTTAGAAGATGATTTGTGGATTTACATTGAAAATCGTAAAACAAATTCTTCATTACTTAAATTTGGAAAAAATATAGTCTTAACAAACAATGTTCTTGTTCTTGAAATAGATACAAAAGGAATACTAAAAAGTAAAAAACTTTATAATATAGATGATCAAAATAAGATTAATTTTACTGATGATAAAACTAAAATGTCAGATAAAGATACTTTTGTTTATGGTGTAATATCAAGCTTAAGACAAAAAGTTAATAGTTCGAAAAAAAATGTGAAATAAAAAAATTATATGGATGACCCAACTTATATGGGTCATCCATTAATATTATTCTATTAACCAGCAATTACAGCTAATAGCAGTAACGCAACTATATTGGTGATCTTAATCATTGGGTTTATAGCTGGACCAGCAGTATCTTTGTATGGATCTCCAACAGTGTCACCGGTTACCGCAGCTTTATGAGCCTCTGATCCTTTGCCACCGTGATTTCCATCTTCAATATACTTTTTAGCATTATCCCAAGCACCACCTCCTGCAGTCATTGATACAGCTACGAATAATCCTGTAATAATAACTCCTAATAACATCGCACCAACAGCAGCTAATGCTGCTACTTGTCCGCCAATTAATAAAATTATAAAATAAAGAACAACTGGAGATAAAACTGGTAATAAAGATGGTATTATCATCTCTTTAATTGCTGCTACGGTTAAAAGATCAACTAATTTTGCATAATCTGGTTTTTGTTTTCTCTTCATGATCCCAGGAAATTTTTTAAATTGTCTTCTAACTTCTACTACTACAGCTCCACCTGCTCTTCCTACTGCTTGCATTCCCATTGAACCAAATAAGTAAGGTAGCATTCCACCAATTAATAAACCAACAACAACGTATGGGTTTGATAAATCAAAGGTAACAACTATTCCTTCTAAGTTAGAACCTGCTTCTTTTGAAAAATGTTTAATATCCTCAACATATGCCGCAAATAGAACTAGAGCACCTAAACCAGCTGATCCAATAGCATAACCTTTGGTAACGGCTTTAGTAGTGTTTCCAACTGCATCTAGTGCATCAGTAGTTTTCCTAACTTTTTTATCCATGTTAGACATCTCAGCAATACCACCCGCATTATCTGTAACTGGCCCGTATGCATCAAGTGCAACAACCATACCTGCTAAAGCAAGCATAGTAGTTACAGCAATTGCTATACCAAAAAGTCCAGCAATTGCATTTGTGGCCAAAATTCCAGCAACAATAATTAAGGCTGGTATTGCGGTTGCTTCCATAGAAACAGCCAAACCTTGAATAACATTAGTTCCGTGTCCTGTTGTTGAAGATGCAGCTACAGATCTAACAGGTCTATAATTAGTACCAGTATAATATTCTGTGATCCAAATTAACAATCCAGTAATCACTAAACCAATTATTCCACAGAAATACAAACTCATTCCATTAAAGTTTTTACCATCAACATTATATTCAGTAGTAAAACCAATTACATAATCTGTTACCGGATATAGAATAGCAATTGATGCTAAAGCAGAAACAACAAAGCCTTTATACAAAGCATTCATTACATTTTTATCTTTACCAAGTTTAACAAAAAATGTTCCAATAATTGATGTTAAGATACAAGCACCACCAATTGTTAGAGGATAAATCATCATGCTCATATCACCTTGAAAGAAAATTGATGATAAAACCATAGTTGCTACAATTGTAACTGCATAAGTTTCAAATAAGTCCGCAGCCATACCAGCACAATCACCAACGTTATCACCAACGTTATCTGCAATAACAGCTGGGTTTCTAGGATCATCTTCTGGAATACCAGCTTCAACTTTACCAACTAAATCAGCACCAACATCTGCACCTTTTGTAAAAATACCTCCACCAAGTCTTGCAAAAATTGAAATTAGAGAGGCACCAAATCCTAAGGCAACTAGCGCATTAACTATTTCTCTTTCATCAACATTAAATTTTAATAAATAATAATAATAAACTGCAATAGACAATAATGCTAAACCAGCAACCAACATTCCAGTTACAGCACCTGACTTAAATGCAACAGATAAACCTTGAGCAAGGCCTTTTCTAGAAGCTTCAGCTGTTCTTACGTTAGCCTCAACAGAAACTAACATTCCGACATAACCGGCAATCCCAGATAGTGCGGCACCAACTAAATATCCCAAACCTACCAATGGACTAAAAGCAAAACTTACAATTACCAATACAACTACACCAACAATTGCTATTGTTTTATATTGTCTTGCTAGATAAGCTTTAGCACCAATTTGAATTGCAGACGCTATATCTTGCATTTTTGCATTACCTGTACTTTGATTTAAAATATTTTTTCCAGTAAAAAATCCATAAACTATGGATAATAAACCAGCTCCGATTGTGTATAATAAAATAGTCTCTACTGTTGTGCTCATATAAACCTTAAGGTTGTTGGTTGTTAAATTTTAAGCCCGGACAATACAAAAAAAGCTAAAAAAGACAATAATTAACTTTTAGAATTGATGCTTATAACCTTGTTTTTTAATGAGTAAATGCTCACCTTTTTGATTAATTATAACTGATTTTTTATTATTTAAACCGATTTTACCAATTTTGGATATTTTAATACCTAGATTCTTGGATGCGCTTGAAATGATTCTAGATTTATCAGCTCTAGCTGTAAATAAAATCTGATAATCATCGCCATTAGATACAAAATCAGTTTTTTTAGAGTTATTTTTTTTAATATAATTAAGTAAATTTTTAGATATTGGAATCTTTTCTTCAAAAATTTTATATGATAATTTTTGTTTGTTCATCATTTTTTTAAGATCATCAATTAAACCATCCGATATATCTATTGATGAGTTAGCAAATTCTAATAATTTTCTAGTTAATTTTATTTGAATTTCAGGTTCAAAGTATTTCTTTATAAAATATTTTCTATTTTTTTTTGTTGTTTTGATTTTATTTTGTAAAATTTGCAAACCAACATAACTATCACCTAGATTGCCAGTTACATATATATCATCATTAAGTTTTACTTTGTTTCTATAAACAATATTTTTTGAATAACCAACTGATGTAATTGAAAAACTTAATTTATTTGAAAAAGTAGTGTCACCTCCACATAATAGAATTTTATATTTATTTTGTTCTTGTTTTAATGATTTTGAAATTTTAGATAAGTTCTTTTTTGTGAATGTTCTTTTATTACCGCTACCTGATATAAAGTAATATTTAGGAGAAACGCCCTTGCATATTAAATCTGATATTGATGATCTCAAAATCTTCTTAATTACCAAATCAGGATTTTTAAAATTAATAAAATGAACTCCTTCATTGTAAGTGTCAATTGAAATAACTAGAGATTTTTTTTTATCAAAAAAAACATCATCATTTAAATCTAATGAAGCTTTACTTAATTTAGATAATTTATAAAAATATTTCTTAATTAAATCAAATTCATGCATTTGAAGTTCTTAACTTTTTTCCAACATTATCTAGTAAAGCATTTAGATATTTAGTTTGTGAGTCTTCTAAGAAAAAATTTGAAGAATTTAAGTATTCTTTGATAATTATATTAATAGATATATTAGGTTTATATAAAAATTCATATGTTGCAGCTTTTAATATAGTTTGAAAAACTTTATCTAAATTATCTAAAACAAATTCATCACCAAGTTTATTATTTAGTTCATCTAAAATAAGATCATTACGTTCTATGGTTCCAAAAACAATATCTTTAATAAACTTTTTAAATCTGTGTTTTGGAAATTCTATATCATTATCTTCATTATATAATTTTCCATATAGTTTTTGAATTATAATAACCCTAGGATTGTTTTTTGGATTAAAATGAGTTTTCATTTTTGTGATAAAACTGAATTTACCGCTTTAGCTGCTTCTGCACCCTTTTTTTTTCTTATTTTAGCCTGACCCATATTAAGGCAAGTTATGATACCGTTACCAATGGGTTTTTTATTAAGCACAGACATATCCATAATTGCGTTAGTAGAAGCTTGTGATATGAAATCAAAATGAGGTGTTTGACCTTTAATAACACATCCAAGAGCTAAAAAGGCATCATATTTTTTTATATTTTTTGATATTGTTACTGGTATTTCAAATACACCAGGTACACGAATAATCTTAATCAAATTAGATTTTGGAATTAACTTTAAAGCACTATCAAGAAGACCTTTCGCTATGTCTTGGTAGTAATCTGCTACAACTATTAAATATTTTGTTTTCATTAAATAATTTCTTGTTTTGTAATTCTTATACCATAACCATCCAATCCTATAACTTTTTTAGGAGATTTTGTAATTAAGGTCATATTTCTAATTTTTAAATCTTTAATTATTTGAGCACCAATACCGTAATTTCTAATTAATTTGTCTTTTCCCTTTTTATAGAAACCTTTATCTTTATAATCTTTTAATGTTTGGGTTACTGATTTTAAATTAGTATCTTTTATAAATACAAGAACACAATTATTAAATTTTTTGAAATAATTAAGGGTTTTATTAAATGAATTAGGTAATTGTTGGTTTATTAGATAATTTTGAACAACATTAGATGAAATAACTCTAACTCTTGGGGTAACCCCTTTTTTGATAGTTCCTTTTATTAAAGCAAAATGTTCAGAGCCATCAAGTAAATTTTCATAAATTCTTATTTTATATTGTTGTTTCTTAACTTCGATAAAGCTTTGTTTTTTTAATTTTATTAATTTTTCTTTTTTTAACCTATAAGCGATAAGGTCTTCAATTTTTCCAATCTTAAGTTTGTGTCTTTTTGCAAAATTAAATAAATCTTGACCTTTGGCCATTGTACCATCTTCATTCATAATTTCACAAATTACAGCTGAGTTATTTTTTTTTGCTAATTTAGATATATCTACTGAAGCTTCAGTATGACCTGCTCTAACTAAAACACCACCATCTTTAGCTATTATTGGAAATACATGACCTGGAGATACAATATCAGTTTTCTTCACATTTTTTTTAGATGCAATACTAATTGTTTTAGCTCTATCTTTTGCAGAAATTCCAGTGGTAATACCTTTTTTGGCTTCAATTGATATTGTAAAAGCTGTTTTATTTCGTGATTGATTATTTGATGACATTAAAGATAAATTTAACTTTTTAGCTTGAAGAGTATCTAGAGCTAAACAAATTAAACCGCGACCATACTTAGCCATAAAATTTATATTTTTTGCATTTGAATTAGATGTTGAAATAATCAGGTCTCCCTCATTTTCTCTTTTTTCATCATCTACAAGAATGAACATCCCACCCTTTTTAGCTACATTGATAATAGTTTCTATTGAAGCAAAGTTATTTTTTGTCATTAAAATAATTTCTAACGTATTTAGATAAGATATCTATCTCTATGTTAACGAGATCATTTTTCTTAAGAGTTGATAAATTTGTTTCATTATAAGTGTGGGGTATAATCCAAATTTGGAAACCTTTTTTTGTAACTTTAGATATTGTAAGAGAAATACCATTTACACAAATTGAAGCTTTTTCTATTAAATTTTTTCGTTCTTTGGGTGAAATTTCAAAGTCAAATAGATAAGATTTATCAATCATCTTAATACTTAATACTTTTGAAACTGTATCAACGTGGCCCTGACATATATGCCCAGAAATTTTAGTTCCATATTTTAAAGGTAGTTCAAGATTTATAATGTCATTAGTTTTTAAAAATTTGAATTTTGATCTGACAAGGGTTTCATTTGAAAGATAAAATTCCATTAATTTTGATTTAAATGAAATTAGAGTTAAACAAACACCATCACAAGCAATCGATAAACCAATATCTTTTTTTTTTAATTTAAAGTTACTTTTTACAAAAATATTAATGCCTTTGAGTCTTTTTGATATTTTCGATATTTTACCTTGATTATATATAATTCCATTAAACATATTAATTTTTATATAAA
>JAOIVP010000012.1 GCA_028224115.1 Candidatus Pelagibacter sp.
TATTTTAATTAAAGATGAAAACAATATTCATAACTATGAAGAAAAAGAAATTTTAGACAATGAAAATAATTTTATTGAAAATATTTTTTCAAAATCTCTTTTTGAAAAAAATAAATTTATTGTTATTAAAAGAGCTACCGACAAAATCTTAAAAGTAATCGAAATTTTACATTTAAAAAACTTAGAGGATATAACAATTATTTTAAATTCAGATAATTTAGAAAAAAAATCGAAATTAAGATCTCTTTTTGAAAAAAATAAAAAACTAGTTTGTGTTCCCTTTTATCCTGACAACGATCAAACATTGTCTAAATTAGCTTATAACTTTTTGGGTAATAAAAAAATTTCACTTTCTCCTTCAAATATAAACTTGATAGTTGGGAAATGCAGTGGAGATAGAGAAACTCTTATCAATGAGCTTAAAAAAATAGAATATTTTGGAAAAAATGGAAAAAAAATTAACAGTGAGAATATATCAAAGCTGATCAATTTAAGTGAAAACCACGGTATATCTGAACTTATTGATAATTGCCTTGCTCAAAATAAAAAGAAAATAACAAGTATCTTAAATGAAAATAATTTTAGCAATGAAGACTGCATTATGATTACTAGATCTTTTATAATAAAAGCAAAAAAATTACTGGCGTTATCAAAAACATTTGAAACAAACAAAAATATAGATTTGACAATTGCATCAGCAAAACCACCAATTTTTTGGAAAGAAAAAGAAATAACAAAACAACAAATTCTAAAGTGGAAACCAAAAAATATTAAAAACCTAATCTACGCATTGAGTGAAACTGAATTGCAAATTAAAAAGAATATAAATAATTCAATAAATTTAATTACAGATTTTATTTTATTTCAGTCCTCTTCGGCAACTAATAATTAGATTTAATTATATCTATAATTTTATTTAGCTGATCTAGATCTTTATACTCAAAAGAAATTTTTCCTTTATTTCTTTTACTGTTTTGTATTTCTACATTTATTCCTATTTTATTTGATACTGAAAGTTCAAGAGCAATAATATTAGTATCTTTTGTAATCTTTGACTTTTGTCTTTTCTTTTTAAATAATTGGACAAAATTTTCTGCTTGTCTTACAGATAATTTTTTTTCAATAATTTTATTAGCAACAAAAAAAGCATTTTCCAACCCAACTAAAATTTTTGCGTGACCTGCAGTTAATTTTTGTGTTTCTATTAGCTTTATAACTTCGACTGGCAGAGTTAATATTCTTAATGAATTAGTTATATAGCTTCTACTTTTTCCAATAAATTTTGATACTTTCTCTTGATCATAAGAAAATTCGTCTATTAATCTTTTATAACCTTGAGCTTCTTCTAACGGATTTAAATCATGTCTTTGAACATTTTCAACTATTGCAAATTCTAAAGATTTTAAATCATCTGCCTCTGTAATTACTACGGGAACATTATGAATACCTGCTCTCTGTGCTGCAAGCCACCTTCTCTCCCCTGCAATTATTTCAAATTTTGAATTTTCATTATTTGATCTCCTAACTATGATTGGCTGTATCATTCCTCTTTCTTTTATAGAATTTGTTAAGTCCTCTAAGTTTGCCTCATCAAAATTTTTTCTTGGTTGGTATTTGTTTGGTGTTAGGTCTGTAATTGGTAATTGATTTTTTTGAACTTCTATTTTTGTTTCTCCGATTAATGATGACAAACCTCTTCCAAGACCTTTTTTAATTTTATCCATTAAGCAGCACTCCCAATTGTTGACTCTTGATTTATAAATTCATCTGTAAAACTAAAATAAGATTTACTACCAGGACATGATTTGTCATAAATTAAAACTGGCATTCCATGAGAAGGTGCTTCTGATAATCTCACATTTCTTGGAATTACTGTTGAATAAACTTTTTCATTAAAATAATCTCTAGCTTCTTTTTCAACTTGTGAAGAAAGCTTATTTCTTTTGTCATACATAGTTAAAAGGATCCCTCTAATTTTTAAATCAGGGTTTAAACTTACTTTTATCCTCTCAATAGTTTTTATTAGTTGGGTTAGTCCCTCAAGAGCAAAGAATTCTGTTTGTAAAGGTACCAGAAGTGAGTTTGAGCAGACGAGCGCCATAACCGTTAGTAGACTTAAGGAAGGCGGGCAATCAATCAGTATATAATCGTATAATCCTCTAGAATTGTTTAAATAAGCGGTTAATTTAGCCTTTAATATGAAGGCTCTATTACTATCGTCAGCCGTTTCGACCTCAAGTCCTGATAGATCTACATTAGAGGTGATAATATCTAAATTTTCAAACTGCGTCTTCTTGATTATATCGTTAATCTCTCTAGTTCCATTCAATACTCCATAAATTGTGTCACTTGAGTTGTCTACATTGGATAATCCAAGACCCGTAGTGGCATTTCCTTGGGGATCTAAATCAATTACTAAAACTTTTTTATTAAGTTGAGTTAACCCAGCTGCTAAATTTATAACCGTTGTTGTTTTTCCCACTCCACCCTTTTGATTTATTACTGAAATAATTTGCATTTAATTTTTTTATATCTTTTTTTATTTATCTTACTAATTTTTTTTATGTTTAATAAAAATGAATCCTCGCTAGTTAAACTTTTTTTTTCTATGTACTCCAAGTCCCAATCATTTTTAGATTTTTCAAATATTTTTTTTCCACTCTTTCCCATAAAAAAAATTAAATTTTTATATTTTGAAAAATTTTCATAAACTAAATCTAAAACTACTGGCATTGGCTTGAAAGCTCTCGACATTATTGTGCCTGTTTCTAAATTTTTTATTTCAAAAATATTTTTTTGAAAAACTTTTGTATTTAAATTTAGTTTTTCTGAAACTTCTTCCAAAAAACGGCTCTTATGGTAGCTTTTTTCAAAAAGGTGCACATTCATATTATTTTTCATGTTTTTAAGTATAATTGCTACTACAATTCCTGGCATGCCGGCTCCTGATCCTAAATCTGTGATTGTATTGCAATTAAAGTTAATAAAATCAATGATTTGTGCAGAATCAATAATATGACGCTCAATTATAGACTTTTTTGATGATGTTTTTTTGCTGATTATGTTAATTTTTTTATTTTTTTCAATAATCATGGATATATAGTTTTCAAAGTCCAAAAATGTTTCACGTGAAACATTTAAGTCATTAAGTTTAGAGTATGAATTTAAAATTTCTTGATCCATTAAGCTATATGCTTAATAGACTTTCTTTTAACGTGTGACAACAAAATATATACAGCAGCTGGAGTAATTCCGTCAATTCTCAGTGCTTGTCCCATTGTTTTTGGTTTTATTTCTTTAAATTTAGCTTTTACTTCATTTGATAAGCCTGAAAGGCTATCATAATTAATTTTATCGGGTATTATTAGGTTTTCATCTCTTTTAAAAGCCAAAATATCAGCTTTTTGCTTTTTTAAATAACCCCTATAATGTGCATTAATTTCAACTTGTTCATCTATTTCACTACTAAAGAAAGGTATATCAGACCATATTTCTCTTATTTTGCTCATATCAACACCCTTTTGAGTTAATATTTCATTAGAAGATCTTAAAATTCCATCTTTTGCTATTTTTACCCCAAATTTCTCAGCTTTATTTGGTGATATAGTGGATTGACTCATTTTTACATTTATTTGATTAATTTTATCGAATTTATCTAAATAAAGAGTTTTTCTAAAATCGGAAATTAACCCAATCTCTATTCCTTTAGCAGTTAATCTTTGATCCGCATTATCAGATCTAAGACTTAATCGATATTCTGCTCTTGATGTAAACATTCGATAAGGTTCAGCGACTCCTTTGGTTACTAAATCATCAATCATTACTCCTATGTAGGCATCAGATCTATCGAGTATAAAAGGTTCTAATTTTTTAAAAGATAAAGCAGCATTTATACCAGCTATAAGACCCTGGGCTGCCGCTTCTTCATATCCCGTGGTTCCATTAATTTGCCCAGCAAGGTAAAGATTGCTAATCTTCTTAGTCTCAAGAGTTAAAAATAATTCTCTTGGATCTATATAGTCATATTCTATGGCATATCCCGGTCGTATAATTAATACATTCTCTAAACCATTGATATTATTGCATATTTCTTGTTGAACTTCAGCTGGAAGAGATGTTGAGATGCCATTTGGGTAAATTGTATGATCATTAAGCCCTTCGGGCTCTAAAAATATCTGATGCCGACCCTTATCAGCAAATTTTACGATTTTGTCTTCTATCGATGGACAGTATCTTGGTCCAACACCTTGTATGCTGCCAGAGTACATAGCACTCTTAGATAAATTTTTTTCAATAATTTTATGAACCTTGTCGTTAGTATAAGTCATACGACATGAAACTTGTTTGTTAATATTTTTTTTAGTTAAGAAAGAAAAAAAATAAGGATCATCATCTGCAAACTGTTCTTCTAAATTTTCATAATTAATTGTTCTTGAATCAAGTCGGGGAGGGGTTCCTGTTTTTAATCTTCCTATTTTAAAATTATATTTTTCTAATTGCTCACTTAATCCTGTTGAAGGTTTTTCATCATATCTTCCAGCAGGTGTTCGTTCATCGCCTATATGTATCAAACCATTTAAAAAAGTGCCCGTTGTTAGTATTAGCTTAGAAGATAAAACTTTTTTACCTTCTTTAGTTATAAAGCCAGTTATTGTATTTTTATCAAAAATAAACTTTATTACTGGATCAGAAAAAATGCTTAAATTACAGTAATTTATAAGTTTTTTTTGCATATATTTACGATATAATGATCTATCTGATTGAGTTCTTGGTCCTCTTACTGCTGGGCCTCTACTTCTATTTAATAATCTAAATTGGATACCCGATTTATCTGCAACCTGACCCATAAGACCATCAAGAGCATCTATTTCTCTTACCAAATGACCTTTGCCCAAACCCCCTATAGCTGGGTTACATGACATCTCTCCGATTGTTTCTATCTTATGAGTGAATAGGGCAGTGTTAACTCCTAGTCGTGCGGAAGCTGCGGCTGCCTCACATCCTGCATGTCCACCACCTATTACCACAACATCAAATGATAAATCATTTTTCATAAGCTAAATTTATAACTGATTATTATATTTACAAGGTGCGTATAGATTTGCTTAAATTAACTTTAATTATCAACGTTTTTTAGTTAAAAAGGCTTAAAAACAAGGAAAATGGGGTATTATTTACCTATACAGAAATCGTTGAAAATACTACCTAATATCTCCTCAACATCAACTTTTCCAACAATCATACCAAGGTGTCTAGTGGCTAATCTTAAATCTTCTGCAGCTTTATCAAAATCTTCATCTTCATTTTTTTTATTAAAATTTTTTAGATTCTCTAAACATTGTTCAAGATGTTGTCTGTGTCGTTCTCTTGTAATTAAAATATCATCACTTGTTATAAATTTATTTTTTAAATTAATTTTTATTTTTAAAATTAATTCATCAATGTTTAAATTTTCTTTAATTGAAATGAATACATGATCTAATTTTTTAATTTCTGGATCAATATCTTGCTTTAAAAGGTCAGATTTATTTATTACTAAAATTGCATTCTCATCTAACAAACCCTTTAAAACATCAGTAAAATCAAGGTTTTTAGCATCAACAACTATCAACTTTAAATCAGCTTCTTCTGCTCTATTTAAAGATAATTTAATACCTTTCCTTTCAATTTCATTTTTAGACTCTCTTATTCCAGCAGTATCAGAAACAATTACTGGATAACCATCTATGTTAAGATGAGTTTCAACTACATCCCTTGTTGTTCCTGCAATCTCTGAAACTATTGCAACATCTCTATTTGATAGATGATTTAGTAGACTAGATTTGCCTGCATTAGTGGGTCCAAGGATTGCAATCTTAAAACCTTCTCTAATTCTCTCTCCAACTTTTTGGTCATTTAAAATTTTTTCAATATTTTTTAAAACTTCATCAGAACTTTTTTTAATTTCTTTCAAAATATCATTTGGTAAATCTTCATCAGGAAAATCTATTTTTGCTTCAACGTGTGATAATATTTTTAAAAGTTTTTCTCTTAAAAAATTAAATTGATCTGCAGATTTTCCATTCATAATTTTAATCGCTTGCTGTCTTTGAATTTCAGTTTCAGAAGAAATTAAATCGGCAATACTTTCGGCTTTAAGTAAATTTATTTTTCCATTTTGAAATGCAAGTTTAGTAAACTCTCCAGGCTCTGCTAAACGACAATTTTCAATAGTAGAAATAGAGGAGTGAATGGCATCGATCACGGCCTTGCTTCCATGCACCTGCATTTCAGCCATATCTTCTCCTGTATAGCTCTCAGGCCCAGGAAACCATAGTATTATGCCTTCATCAATCAGTTCAGAAGTGTTGATTTTATTGATTCTTCTAAGAGTTGCCACTCTGGGCTCAGGAATATCTTTTCCTGTTAATATATTAATAACTTTTTTAGTATTTACTCCTGAAATTCTTATAACAGCTATACCAGAAATACCTGGTCCAGTTGATAGAGCATAAATTGTCATCAGCTCATTATACTTGCTTTTTTAACTCTTGGTATCAAGAATGTGAAACATTTCAGTTAAATATTTTGAAAATCCTTCATTTGAATTTACTGATGATTTATAAATTGGTTTGCGCGCCTGGTTAACACTTACTGTTGATATTGGGGTTTTTTTACTTTGATAAAAATTTAAACAATTTGGATCCCATGTTAAATTACAAAAAGAAAAAATTTTTTTTAGTTCATCTTCTGGGGACTGAACTAAGTGTTCATAATTTACATCAAAAATATTTTCATTAAATTTTGTTTTCCAAAAACTCATTAAATCCAAATAAAGATTATAATAATGAGCTATATTTGATTGGTCAAAAGACCACAACATATCGTTGGAAGGAAAATAATTTTTAAATATTGAGAGGCAATTATCTTTTGAATTTCTATAACTATGTATAATTTTACTATTAGGAAAAAAAATTTTTATAAACCCCAACCAAAGAAAATTTTGTGGGGCTTTATCCGTAATAATATTGGTTTCAAATTTATGGTGTTTTAATAGTTCAATATATTGTTCGGCTAAAATATTCTTTTCAGCTGAGGCTTCTTCAATTATTTTTTGTTTGTTAAATCTTAATTCTTCTAGAAAATTTCTTACCACTGTATCTCGCACATAACTTAATTCACCAGCTCCGCTCACTTCATTGTGTGCTGCTATCATTTGTTCAACTAAAGTTGAACCAGATCTTGGCATTCCACATATAAAAATTATCTGTTTTTGGGTCGTTTTTTTTTTTATTTTCTCAAAATCAAAATCATCAAACAATTTTATAATACTATTAATAAGTTTTTCATGAGTTGATAAATTATAATTTATTTCTTTATTTTTAATTGAATTTGCTTTTTCAAGATAATTAAAAGATTTTTCATAATCTTTTACATCTTCAAATGCTTTACCTAATGAAAAATATATATCTGTCTTCCCATTTAAGGAGTAATTATTAAAATTTTCGTCGTTTTCTATTTCAATTATTTTTGGTAAATGTGATTTATCAGAGTTATGATTTATTATTAGACTAATAAATCTATGTGTTGCAGTATGATTGGGTTGCAAATTTAATATTTTGTAAGCATATTCTTTAGCCTCATCTATTTCTCCTAAACTTTGATAGCACTCCGCGAGATTAAATAAAATATCTATATTTTTATTTTCAATTTCTGCCGCTTTAAGTAAGAGCTTTTTTGCTGAATTAAAATCTCGAAGTTTTTTCATTAAATTCGCAAAATTGTTTAAACATTTAATGTTTTTAGGGTCTTTTTTTAATATTTTTTTATAAATTTCTTCAGCTCTGTCATTATGATTTAAAGATTTGTACGAGTTGGCCAAATTATTCATTGCTGCTATGTTCTCTGGATCATGGTGCAGCGCTAGATTAAAGCTTTCAATAGATTTTGGTATTTGCTTGTTGCCCTGGTAAGCCATTCCACACAGGTTATGGAGATAAGAAACTTTTGGATTAAGCTTGATCAGTTTGTGACAGTTAATTATTGCTTGTGTAAATTTTTTTACAAGCATTAAATTATGAATTATTGCTATTTTTTCTTTTACATCCATAAATTTAAAAACTACTTAAAAAAATAATATTTTAAGATGGTTTATTCATTGAATTAAAAAACTCAGCATTATTTTTGGTGTCTTTTAATTTTGAACTAATAAACTCAATTGCATCCATGGTTCCCATTGGAGCAATTATTCTTCTTAATACGTTCATTTTTTGAAGATCATTTTTATCAAACAACAACTCTTCTCTTCTAGTCCCAGATTTTGTTATATCAATTGCTGGATAAATTCTTTTGTCAGCAATTTTTCTATCTAGAACTGTCTCGCTATTACCTGTTCCTTTAAACTCCTCAAAAATTACTTCGTCCATTCTACTACCAGTATCAATTAATGCAGTAGAAATAATAGTAAGTGATCCACCTTCTTCAATATTTCTTGCTGCTCCAAAAAATCTTTTAGGTCTTTGAAGCGCGTTTGCATCCACACCTCCAGTCAAAACTTTTCCAGAACTTGGTATAACAGCATTATAGGCTCTTCCCAATCTCGTAATTGAGTCTAATAAAATAACAACATCTTTTTTGTTTTCAGTTAATCTCTTGGCTTTTTCGATAACCATTTCAGCTACAGCTACATGTCTTTGGGCTGGTTCATCGAAAGTTGAGCTTATAACTTCACCTTTTACAGATCTTTGCATGTCCGTGACTTCCTCAGGCCTTTCATCAATAAGCAATACAATCAAATAACATTCGGGATAATTCTTGGCAATTGAGTTTGCTATACTTTGTAAAATCATTGTCTTACCAGCTTTAGGCGGTGATATGATTATAGATCTTTGACCTTTACCAATCGGGCTCACTAAATCAATTAATCTAGGTGTAAGATCAGGTTTTTTTTCAATTTTTGTAGTTTCTATTTCCATCACCAATTGTTTATCTGGGTATAATGGGGTCAGGTTTTCAAATGCAATTTTATGTCTTGATTTTTCTGGTTCTTCAAAATTAATCTTGCTTACTTGTAATAAGGCAAAATATCTTTCACCCTCTTTTGGTGCTCTGACAGGTCCTTCGACGGTATCTCCAGTTCTTAATCCAAACTTTCTGATTTGACTTGGGCTTACGTAAATATCATCTGGTCCCGGTAAATAGTTTGATTCCATTGCTCTTAAAAAGCCAAAACCGTCTTGCAATAATTGTAAAACCCCAACACCTGTAATCTCTTCTTTTTCTGCAACTTTTTTTAAAATTGCAAAAAGAATTTCTTGTTTTCTTAATGTGCTAGCATTTTCAATTCCAAGCTCTTCAGCTTGAGTAATAAGTTGTTCGGATGATTTTAATTTTAATTCTTGGATATTCATGATTTTTGATTTGAGGGACTAAATAGATGAGATAGATATATATACTTTAAATTATATTTCAACCCTAGATAGGTTTAAATATTACAATAAATACCACTAAAATAAGCAATATTGTAGGTATTTCATTTATAATTCTGAAATATTTAGAGGACTTTGTGTTGGTATTATTCTTTAAAGAATAAAGGCATCCTCCCAAATATTCATGAAAAATAGATAATAAAATTATCAAAATAAGCTTTAGTTGCATCCATAGTTGAGAAAATATTTCTATTCCATTTAAATAAATTAAAATCAAACCAAAAATCCAAGTAAATATCATTGCCGGACGCATTATGTAAAAGAAAAGTCTTTTCTCCATCAACTCAAAAATTTCTGTGGCATCTTTTTTTTCTTTATTCTCAACATGATAAACAAAAATTCTTGGCAGATATAAAAGACCAGCCATCCAAGAAACAACAGCTATCAAATGTAAACTTTTAAATAATAAATAACTATTCATGATTTGAACACGGGCACTTAATAAATTGATTGGGACACTGTATCTTTGGAGGAAAAAGCTCTCCATCAAAATTATTATCTTGTTTGTTAATTATTAAATTAGACATAGCTTTTATAAAATTTTCATTAGTACCCAAAGCTGGTACTCTTGTATAATTTTTACATCCATTTTTATCAGCCAATTCTTTATATTCTATATCTAGCTCAACTAAAGTTTCTGAGTGTTCCGATACAAACGCTATTGGGACTAAAACAATATGTTTTCCTAATTTTGAATTTTCTACAATTATGTCCTCTGTGGATGGACCAATCCATTTTAGAGGCCCAACTCGACTTTGATAGCTTAGTATCCAATCTAAATTTTCAATGTTTAAAGACTTGACAACTCTATTGACCGATTGTTCTACTTGCCACTGATAAGGGTCACCTTTTTTTATATTTTTTTCTGGCAAACCATGGGCTGAAAATATTAATTTGAAATTTTCTAAATCTTTTATCTTTTTAATTATTTCCTCTTTATGTCCTAAAACAAAATTCTTATCTGTAGGGTAACAACAAATTGTACTTGTTTTGATTTTAAGATTATCTTTTTTACAAATATCTTTCCATTCTTTTATTGATGAGCCTGATGTTGCTGCGGAATATTGAGGGTATAGTGGCATTAGTACAATCTCATCTGGATTAAAGTTTTTAACATTTTTTATAACTTGTTCGGCTCTTGGATGCCAACACCTCATAACAATGAAGCATTTATACTCTGAGTTTTCATCGTCAATATTAAGCTTTAGCTCGAGAGCTTTGGATTGCTCTTCTGTTAATTTTAAAATAGGAGATGATCCTCCAAGCTCTTGGTATATCTTTTTGGCGGTTGGGGTTCTTCTGTTAGAAATTAATTTAGCTAAAGGATATCTAAAAATAGTAGGTAAGTTTAATATTGCCGGATCATTAAATAAATTAAATAAAAATGGTTCTACATTATCTAATTTGTCAGGGCCCCCTAAATTAAAAAGAATTACAGCTTTTTTCATTGATAATCTTTTACGGTATTAACTAAATATTCAAACATATTGGGGTCTGTTTCGGGCAAAACTCCATGTCCTAAATTAAAGATATATGGATGATCTTTGAATATATCTAGATATTTAGTTGCTTCTTTTTTTATTTTTTCTTTGTCTGTAAGTAATATTTTAGGATTAAGTCCACCTTGAATAGGTATCTTTATATCATTTAAAATTTTTTTTGGATCAACATTATAATCAATACCAACGGCATCTGGTTTAACAATTTCACAAAATTCTTTATAATTTTTAATTTCTCTAGGGAAACAAATAACAGGTGTGTTTAAAGATTTTACGTAATTGACTAAGTTAAGCGTTGGTGAATAAACATAATTAGGTAAGTCTTTTTCTTCTAATAAACCTGCCCAACTATCAAATATCTGTATTACGTTTGCTCCATTGTCGATTTGATTTTTTATATGTATTTTTAAAAACTTTTCTAAAATTAATAAAATTCTATTGATTAAAAAATCGTTTTTAAAAAAATCTTTTTTCAAATTTTTTTTTGGAGAATGTTGATTAATTATATAAACAAGTAAAGTCCAGGGAGCACCCACAAACCCTATGGTATTTTTATCCTTTACAATATCATTCGTGCTTACTTTTTTTATTGCTTTGTATACAGGATAGACTTTTTGAACAAAATCAACTTCATCTAATTTAGACATCTCATCAATATTTACCTCTCCAAGTTTAGGACCAAAACCCTTTTCAAATTCAACTTTTTGATTAAGACCGTATGGAAGCATTAAAATATCAGAAAAAATTATTGCAGCGTCTAAATTAAATCTTTTTAAGGGTTGTAATGTAATTTCTGAAGATAAATTTTCATTTAAGCATAAATTTATAAAGTTTGGATTTGATTTTCTAATTTCTCGAAACTCGGGAAGATATCTTCCTGCTTGTCTCATTATCCAAATTGGATTAAGGTTTGTTTTTTTATTTATTATTACTTCGTGAAGAGGGGTCATATTAAAATAATATATATAATTATTGTATTAGTATTATGTAATGTGAATATTGATGATAAGTATTTTTTAACATTTTATTAACAACTTAATAACAATTTTTAATTAATAATATTGTTTAAATTGAAGCTTAATCAATTTTTATTAAATATATTGTATAATTCTATTCATATGTTTGTTAATGTTAATAAAGTCCTTATTTTACAACGATATTTAACCAATATTTAAATTGAGTAATTTTATTAAAATAATACAAATTTATTAACAATTTATTCATGAGTAATACATATCAAATATATCTTATATCTGACTCTACAGGAGAAACATTAGATAGAATCTTTTTAGCATTAAAAGCTCAGTTCAAAAACATAGAGTATAAAATTCATTCTTATTCTTTTACTAGAACTGAAAATCAAATTCTTAAAATTTTAGAAGACGCTAAAAAAAATGAAAATTCAGTAATTCTTTATACAATTGTAGACAATAATTTAGCTAAATATTTAGCTACCATGAGCGATAAAAAGAAAATACCATGCTTTGGCGTTTTGGGAAATTTGATTTTAAATTTTTCAAAAATACTCAACCAGAAAGCATCTCATGAACCAAGCGGTCAACATGTTCTTAACGAAGAATATTACGATAGGATAGAAGCTATTCAATTTACAATGAACCATGATGATGGAAATTTATTAAATGATATAGAAAAATCAGACATTGTTTTAGTCGGGGTTAGTAGAACAAGCAAAACACCAACGTCAATTTACCTTGCAAATAAAGGCTTTAAAACTTCAAATATACCCCTGGTTAATGAAAACTCTTTACCAAAAAAATTAAGAGAAAATCCTCAAATTACATGTGTTATTGGTTTAAATACGGAGCCAGAGCGATTAGTTGATTTAAGAAAAAATAGAATGAGCTCTTTAAAAGAAACTGAAAATACAAAATATACAAGTATAGAAAATATTAAAAAAGAAATTATAGATGCAAAAAAAACTTTCCAAAAATACAGATGGCCATCAATAGATGTTACAAGAAAATCAGTTGAGGAAACAGCTGCATCAATAATAAAAATTCATGAAATATACTTAAACAATGTTAAATAAAATTATTCTAGCATCTAAAAGCAAAATCAGAAAAGAAATATTAGACAAAAATCAAATACCTTGTGACGTTAAACCATCAAGCGTTGATGAAGATGTTGTTAAGGAAAGCCTCATTAAAAAATTGGCTTCACCAGAAATTATTTCAAAAAATTTAGCTGAACTTAAAGCTAATAAAGTTAGTTTAAATCAAAAGGATAGAATGGTTTTAGGAGCTGATAGCGTAATTGATCTTAACGGTGAGCTAATATCTAAACCAGAGAACCGAGAAGAAGCTTTGTTAATTCTCAAAAAGCTTAATGGCAAAAAACATTACTTAATAAGCTCTGTGTGCATTTCGAAGAATGGTTCAATGATATGGAACTATACTGATAAAGCCGAACTCACGATGAAAAAATTTTCAGAGGAAAATTTGAAAACTTATCTTTCTAAAATATCTGATGAAGCGCTATATTCCTACAATGTTTATCAAATTGAGGGTGAGGGAAGAAACTTGTTCTTAAATATTAATGGAGATGAAGACACTATAATGGGGCTACCTGTTTTCAAAATTAAAGAATATTTAAAAAATTACCAATGAAAAAATTTTTAGTTGTTGGAAATCCAATTGATCACTCACTATCTCCAGCATTACATAATTACTGGATTAAAAATAACTCAATTGATGCAATTTATGAAAAACAAAAAATAGGTGAAAATGAATTAGAGCAACTTATTTTACAAGTTAAAGAAAAAAAAATTAATGGTATCAATATTACTGTACCATTTAAAAAAACTATTATACCATTTTTAGATGAATTAAGTTTTGAAGCTGAGAGCACACAATCAGTTAATACGATTTATTTAAAAGATGATAAGGTGACAGGACACAATACAGATATAATTGGTTTTGAAACTAGTATCCAAAAATCCAAATTTAATGCTTTTAATAAGGAGGTTTTAATACTGGGCGCCGGAGGAGTTGTTCCATCAATAATTTTTGCTTTAAACAAAATGAAAGTCTCTAAAATTAAGATAAGCAATAGAACAATAGAGAAGGCAAAGAATTTAAAAAATATTTTCAATAATATAGAAATAGTTAAATGGGGTGAAGTTCCAAATTGTGATATGATTATCAATGCTACAAGTATAGGTTTAAAAAAAGAAGACAGTATTAATCTCGATTTTTCATCCACAGCTAAAAATATTTTTTTTTATGATGTTATTTATAATCCTAGAGAGACAAATTTTTTAAAAACTGGTAAAAGCTTGGGTAATATAACTTTAAATGGAAAATTAATGTTTATTTACCAGGCTCTTTCAGCATTTAATATTTGGCACGGAATAAGACCCGATGTTAATGAAAACGTTATCAAACTTTTAGATTAATGATTAAAATTGGAATTTTGGGAGATATAGGCTCTGGCAAGAGTTACGTTGCTAAAAGTTTTGGTTACCCAGTTTTTAATGCTGATTATGAGGTTGCTAAATTATACCAGAAAAATAGGAATATTTTTAATAAGTTAAAAATAAAATTACCAAAATATATTCATTCATATCCAGTAGAAAAAACAGAAATCTCTAATGCTATTTTAGCTAATAAAAATAATTTAAAAAAAATAGTTAAAATCGTTCACACTGAAATTAGAAAAAAATTAAATAATTTTATGAAAAAAAATAAAAGTAAAAAAATTGTAATTTTAGATATTCCACTTTTGCTAGAAAATAAAATTAATAAAAAAAAAGATATATTGGTTTATGTGCAATCTAAAAAATCATCTATTTTAAAAAATTTAGAAAAAAGAAAAAATTTTAATAAAAAACTTTTAAAAAAATTTAAAGCATTACAATTTCCACTTAGTTATAAAAAGAAAAAATCTAATTTTATTATTAAAAATAATTTTACAAAAAAATCAGTTAGGGATGGTGTAAAAGTTATCCTAAAAGAAATTAGATAAATGAAAGAAGTAGTATTAGATACAGAGACAACTGGTATATCAGTAAAAGAAGGACATAGAATTGTTGAAGTAGGATGTATAGAACTGGAAAATCTAACACCAACAAAAAATAAATTTCATTACTATTTAAACCCAGAAAGAAAAGTATCAGAAAAAGCACTTGAAATTCATGGGTATACAGATGAATTTCTAGCTAAACAAAAAAAATTTAATGAAATAGGAGAAGAATTTTTATCTTTTATTAGAGATAAAAGAATCATAATTCATAATGCCGAATTTGATTTAGGACATCTTAATAATGAATTATCTATTTTAGGAAAAAAAAAAATTGATAACGAAATTGTAGATACATTAGCTTTGGCTAGAGATAAATTTCCAGGCTCTCCAGTTAGTTTGGACGCGCTTTGTAAAAGATACAAAATAGATAATTCAAAAAGAGTGCAACACACAGCATTAGTTGATTGTGACTTATTAGCCAAGGTTTACATTAATTTAATTGATCAAAAAGAGCCAACTCTAAATCTCCAAAATGAAGACCAAAATAATTCTGAAACTAATTTAAAAGTTAATTACTTTAAAAAAATTGTTAAACCAAATGAAGAGGAATTAAAAAAACACAGGGTATATTTGAAGAAGAATTTAAAAAAAAATTTTTTTTAATTAAATCTTTGATTATAAAGTGCCTCAAAATCTACTTTTTTTTCAAATTTAATTCCTGGATATCCCGAATTGTGCAAGAGATCTAAAAGAGATTTTTCTAAATCTGGATAAATTTCAATTTGAACATCACATAATATAATTTTTTCTAAATCCTTTTTTTCCTTAATTTCATCATTTACTTTAATTATTGTTGAATAATTTATTTCAAAATAAGATTTCTTTTCACTTTCACTTTTGTCTTCAAATTTGAGCAAAGTATTTATTTCAATCATTTTATTTTTTAATGCCTTAGAATTGATATCTATACCTAATTGATATTTAGAAATAACATCTTTCACATAAATATAAGTCTCAATATCAGGAGTTTCACTTGACATATCTTTAATGTATTTACCGAGAATTTTATATTTTTCTGTCATTGTCATCATCTATATCCTCAAAGTCTCCATCGATAAAATTATTTTTTTCATCCTCTTTTTTTTGTAATTTACTAGTAAACTTATTAATAAAAAACTTTCTGGAGACTGGAAATATTATTAAAAACCCAAAGATATCTGTAGCAAATCCTGGAATTATTAAAAGAAGAGCGGCGAATGCAATTGCAGCACCAGAAATCATTTCATAAGTAGGAGCTTTATTTTTACTTAATTGAGTAAATCCAGATTTTAGGGTGTTTAAGCCTTCGTATTTGGCATAATAAATACCAATTATAGCAGTTGTAAATATTAACAAAATTGTAGTAATCGCCCCAATTTGAGATCCAATTTTGATAAAAAGATAAATTTCGACAACAGGAATTAAAATTAAAAATATTAAAAATGAGTTCATTTGTCCGCAATCTAAATTGCTAGTTGAAATTAATCAACATAGTAATTACTATATACACATGAGTTACAGCTTTGAATATATAGATATAATCTTATTGGCGATGATAGCTGGTTTTATCTTTTTAAGATTAAGAGGAATACTTGGAAAAAGAACTGGTTTTGAAGGAAAGCCCCCCAATCAGTTTGATAAAATTTTAAAAGAAGCAGTTATAAAACAAGTCCCAAAAAATATAGAAACTTTTGATAATAATGATCAAAAAGAATTTTTAAAGGGAGCAAAGATTGCTTACGAAACAATTATAACAGATTTTAGTGATAATGATAATAAATTAACAACAAGCAAACCATTATTAAATAAAAAAATTTACGATCAGTTTAATGAAGCGCTTAAAGAAAGAAAAGCAAGAGGCCATTATGCTGAAATTACATTTATAGGTATTAACTCAGCAATCATTAAAGAGCATAAAAAAATAGATAAAATATTAAATGTTACAGTAGAATTTATAGCTGAGGTTATTACTTGTATTAAAGATAAAGATAAAAAGATTATATCTGGAGACCCAGATAAAATTAAAAAAATCTATGATACATGGGTTTTTTCAAGAGACATAACTTCAGTTAATCCTAATTGGCAACTAGTAAATACGTTAACGTAATTGACGGATAATATTTCAGAAAAAGATAAAAAGGATTGGGAAAATTTTCTTTCTAGTGGTGAAAAATTGCCCAACAAAGATGATAAATTAAAAAAAAAAACGCCTTTAAAAATAAAATCAATTGATCTTCATGGATATACACTTGATCAAGCTAATGAATTTATTGGAGGCTTTATAATTCAGTCTTATCAAGAAAAAGTGAACAAACTAATAGTTGTGACAGGTAAGGGCCTACATTCACAAAATGAAAAAGATCCATATGTATCAAAAGAATTAAGTATTTTAAAATATTCAGTGCCTGAATTTATTTCAAAAAATAAAAATTTAATGAATATTATTCATGAAATTACAGATGCAAAAATTGAAGATGGTGGCGAAGGAGCTTTTTATATTTTTTTAAAAAAAAATAAATCTACAAAATAAATTTTGAAAGATCTGTATCTTTAACTAAATTATCCAAGTTTTTATTAATATACTCTTTATTAATTATAATTTTTTCACCAGAGCGATCAGTTGCCGTAAAACTAATTTCATCTAAAATTTTTTCAATTATTGTATGAAGCCTCCTAGCACCAATATTTTCGACAGTTGTATTTACCTCAGAAGCAATATTTGCAATAGCATCAATACCGTCATCTGAAAATTCTAGATCAACGTTCTCAGTTTTTAATAAAGCTACATATTGTTTAATTAAACTGAAATCTGGTTCTCTTAAAATTCTTTTAAAATCGTCACTAGTCAATGCTTCTAGTTCAACTCTTATAGGTAACCTTCCTTGTAGTTCAGGTAGTAGATCAGATGGCTTTGCGAGCTGAAATGCTCCAGATGCAATAAACAAAATATGATCTGTTTTGATTGGACCATGTTTTGTATTAACCGTAGTTCCCTCAATTAAAGGTAATAAATCTCTTTGAACACCTTCACGAGATACATCACCACCAACTCTGTCTGTTCTTGCAGAAATTTTATCTATCTCATCTAAAAATACTATTCCATTATTTTCTGTAGATAGTTTTGCAGCTTTAATAATTTTATCTTGTTCAATTAATTTGTCTGCTTCATCGTTAATTAGAATTTCATGGGACTCTTTTACTGACATTTTCTTTTTTTTCTCTTTATTGCCCATTGATTTACCAAGCATTTCACCAATGTTTATCATACCTACGTTTGCCCCAGGCATTCCAGGTATCTCGAAGGAAGTATTGCTTGATCCACTGTCACTAACAGCTATTTCAATTTCATTATCATCTAAATCACCATTTCTAAGTCTTTTTCTAAAACTTTCTCTTGTTGCAAGGCTTGCTTTTTTTCCAACCAATGCATCTAATACTTTTTCTTCAGCTGATTTTTGGGCTTGAGCATGAACTTCTTTTCTCATTTTCACTTTCTCTAATGCTATTGAGATTTCCATTAAGTCCCTTATTATTTGTTCTACATCTCGTCCAACATAACCAACTTCAGTAAATCTTGTGGCCTCAACTTTAACAAATGGTGCTTCTGCAAGCTTTGATAGTCTTCTGGAAATTTCAGTTTTACCAACTCCTGTTGGTCCAATCATTAAAATATTTTTTGGCAAAACTTCATTTTTCATTTCACCTTCAAGCGCCTGTCTTCGCCATCTATTTCTAAGTGCCACAGCTACTGCTTTTTTTGCTTTATTTTGTCCAACAACAAATCTATCTAGTTCAGACACTATTTCTCTTGGGGATAATGAGCTTACTAATGAGCTTTCCTCTTTAGTGTTTTTATCTTTTTGAACTAAAGGAGTAACGTTTGAATTTTCCATTATATTTTTAAAACTTTAATATTATCATTTGTAAAAACACATATTTCCGAAGCAACTTGAATGGCTTTTTTTGCAATTTCCTCAGCACTTTTATCTGTTTCTATTAAAACTTTTCCTGCAGCTAAAGCATAATTTCCACCTGATCCTATTCCAACAACATCACCTTCGGGTTCCAAAACATCACCTGTGCCTGAAATTATATAGCTGTGTTCTTTATCGCCAATTGCCATTAAAGCTTCTAATCTTCTTAAATATTTATCTGTTCGCCAATCTTTTGCTAATTCAACAGCTGCTCTTGATAAGTTTCCAGCATGTTTCTCAATTTTAGCTTCTAATCTCTCAAACAATGTAAGTGCATCAGCAGTTGATCCTGCAAACCCTGCTACTACATCTCTTTTTTCAATTTTTCTAATTTTTGAAGCAGTACTTTTAACTACAGTATTTCCCATACTTACTTGTCCGTCTCCAGCAACCACTACTTCATTATTTTTTCTTACTAATACAATTGTTGTCATGATTGATAAATGGTAACTATTTTTTATTCTTCAAGTCTTGATTGCTTATATTGATATAGTGAGATTATGCATGTATACCCTTACAATATATGGCTAGAAAAGGAAAAGTATCCAGAAAAACTAAAGAAACCAGCATCAGTGTTGAGGTTAATATCGATGGAAAAGGTAAATACGAAATTGATACTGGCATAGGTTTTTTAGATCATATGTTAGAACAGCTATCTAAACACTCGCTTATTGATTTAAAAGTAAAAGCAAAAGGCGACACTCACATTGATCTTCACCACACAACAGAAGATACCGGGATAGCAATTGGTGAAGCATTAAAAAAAGCTGCAAAAAAATTTGTAGGAATAAAACGTTATGCACACAGAGTTATTCCTATGGATGAAACTTTAACAAGAGTTGCTATTGATGTTTCAAATAGACCTTATTTAATTTGGAAAGTAAAATTAAAAGTAGAAAAACTTGGTGAGATGGACACAGAATTATTCAAAGAATGGTTCCAAGCATTTTCTCAATCTGCTGGCATTACGATGCATATTGAAAATATTTATGGAGACAATAGCCACCATATTATTGAGTCATGTTATAAAGCATTAGCAAGATCATTAAGAGAAGCATTAGAGATGGATCCTAGAAGTAAAAAAAGCATACCATCTACTAAGGGCTCATTATAAGTTTAATGAATGTCACAATTGTTGATTATAATTCAGGCAACATAAGTTCTGTTATAAATTCTTTTAAGGAAGTTGCTAAAGAAAAAGTAAACATTGAAGTAACCTCAGATTTAGAAAAGATAAAATCGAGTGACAAGGTAGTTTTACCTGGTCAAGGTTCGTTTAAAAGCTGTATTGACGCTTTAAACAGCATAAATGGCTTGGTTGATACTTTAAATGAATTTGCGATTGATAATAAAAAACCACTTCTTGGAATTTGCGTTGGTCTTCAAATGTTTGCTGACATTGGTTTTGAAGAAACAGAAACCAAGGGTCTTGGTTGGATTTCTGGAAAAGTATCAAAAATAGATAATCAAAATGGAAAATATAAACTTCCTCATATTGGTTGGAACCAAATTAGCATTGTTAAAGACAGTAAAATTTTTAAAAATATAGAAAATAATTCTCACATGTATTTTGTTCACAGTTATGAATTTGTACCCGAAGATAAATCTGTAATTTCATCAACAACTGATTACTCATCAAATATTGTTTGTGCTGTAGAAAAAGAAAATATATTTGGCACTCAATTTCACCCTGAGAAAAGTGATAAAATTGGATTAAAATTAATTCAAAATTTTATAAATTTTTAAATGAAAATATTTCCAGCAATAGACATTAAAGATAAAAAATGTGTGAGATTAATTAAAGGAGACTTTGATAATAAAACTGAATACGAAATGTCCCCAGTTGACCAAGCTGGTAAATACAAAGATCATGGTTTTAAAAATTTACACATAGTTGATTTAGATGGCGCTTTAAAAGGAGAAACAGTTAATTTAGATATTATTCAAGAAATAGTAAAAAAATTTGATCTTAAAATTGAAATTGGTGGAGGTATCAGAAACTTTGAAAGTATTCTGAAATATACTGATGTTGGTGTTGAAAAAGTTATTTTGGGAAGTGCTGCTATAAAAGATAAGAATTTTCTAAAAGATGCTTGCGAAAAATTTCCAAATAAAATTGCTTTAGGTTTAGATGCTAAAGATGGATATTTATCAGTCTCTGGTTGGAGAGAAAATTCTAATCAATTAACTTTAGATTACTTGAAAGAAGTAAATGATTATGGTGCAAGCAGATTGATATACACTGACATTAATAGAGATGGTATGAAGCAAAGTCCAAATTTTGAGGAAACAGCTAAGGTTGCTAATACCTCAAATTGTCCTGTAATTATATCTGGAGGAGTTTCTTCAATTGAAGACATTAAAAAAGCTAAGGAATTAAACAATAATAATATTGAAGGTATTATAGTTGGAAAAGCTATCTATGATGGTGATATCAAATTAGAAGAACTTGTTAAGGAGCTAGATGCTTAAAAATAGAATAATACCATGCTTAGATGTTAAAAACGGTCGTGTGGTAAAAGGAATTAATTTTATCAATCTAAAAGATGCTGGTGATCCAGTTGAACAAGCTAAAATTTATTCAGATGGTGGTGCTGATGAAATTTGTTTTCTAGATATTACTGCTTCAAATGAAAATAGAAATACTATCTATGATGTTGTTGAGAAAACATCTAAGAAATGCTTTGTACCTTTAACAGTTGGTGGAGGTGTTAGAAGTGTAGAGGATATCAACAAGTTATTAAATTGTGGGGCAGACAAAGTATCAATCAATACTTCTGCAGTACAAAATCCAAAAGTAGTAATTGAAAGCTCAAAAAAATTTGGATCTCAGTGCATTGTTGTTGCAATAGATGCTAAAAAAAATGGAGACATATGGGAGGTGTTTACACATGGAGGAAGAAATAAAACAGGGATTAATGCAATAGAGTTTGCAAAAAAAATGGAAGATAGTGGGTCAGGGGAGTTACTTGTAACTTCAATGGATAGAGACGGTACTCAAGTTGGTTATGATATTGAACTTATGTCGAAAATCTCTTCAAAAGTAAATATTCCAGTAATTGCATCTGGTGGAGTTGGGAATTTAGATCATTTGGTAGATGGTATTAAACTAGGAAATGCAAGTGCAGTTCTAGCAGCTTCCATATTTCATTATGGAAAATATTCAGTGAGAGAAGCCAAGGAATATTTGGATTCAAAAGGAATTCCTGTTAGAATTTAACATGCTTAATACATTAGAAAACTTAATTAAACTTGCAAGAGATAGAAAATCTTCTCCTGTAGAAGGTTCATATACTAATAAGTTGCTTACCGATAAATCATTAAGCAAAGCAAAAGTTTTAGAAGAAGTTGATGAATTGATTGAGGCTGTAGAGGAAAATTCTAATATAACTCACGAAGCAGCGGATGTATTTTACCATTTGTTAATGTATCTTGAAGCCAACGATGTAAAAGTCGAAGATGTAATGCAAGAATTAGAAAAAAGAAAAAAATGATTTATGATAATAATAATATTTTTGCAAAAATTTTACGTGGAGAGATACCATGTAATAAAATTTATGAAGATGATTTTATTTTGTCATTCCATGATATTAATCCACAAAAAAAAATTCATGCTTTAGTTATTCCCAAAGGTAAATATATTGATTTAGATGATTTTAGTTTAAACGCATCTCCTGAAGAGATGGTTGGGCTATTAAAAGGCATCAATAAAGTTGCTAAAAAACTAGGAATTTCAACAGAAGTAGGAAAAGGCTATAGAACTTTAGCGAATATAAGTCAGCATGGTGGTCAGGAGGTTCCTCATTTGCACTTTCATTTGTTTGGAGGGGAAAATGTTGGAAAAATGGTAGAGTGACACAAGAAGTAAAAAGAAGCTATTTAGAAATTAATTCTCTTCAAGATTTAAAAGAAGTTCAAAAACCCTCTAGTGATTATTCTTTAAAATTATTGGATCCAGTAAATTTTCAATTAAATAAATTCTTTTATAAAAATGTAGGAAAAAAACATAAGTGGATTGACAGATTGGTATGGACAGAGTCAAAATGGATAGAATATGTATCTAATAAATATGTTAAAACTTATATTTTTAAAAAAAAAGATGATCTTATAGGTTTTTTTGAATTAATAGAGCATCATGAAAAAAAAGAAACTGAAATAGCTTATTTTGGCTTATTAGAAGAATATCAAAATAAAAAATTAGGTTCTTATTTATTATCAAGAGCAATTAAAAAATCTTTTGAAAATAAAATTGATAGAGTTTGGCTTCATACGTGCTC
>JAOIVP010000013.1 GCA_028224115.1 Candidatus Pelagibacter sp.
AAATTTATCAACAAATGGAGAAAGAATATTAAACCTAAGCTCCATCATCATATTTTCTTCAAAATAAGTTGTTGTATCAATTATTTTCATATATTTATGATTATTATCACATAAATAAGCATGAAACATCAGCAATTAAAAAAAACAATTATAAAAATTTTTCAAAATTTTGGTCTCTCTATAACCCATGCTAAAATTTCTGCAGAAGCTTTAATTAATGCTGAACTGGTTGGTGCTTATGGGCATGGCCTATCACGACTTAAGATGTACTGCGATCGTATTTCAAAAAAAGTAATTAATCCAAAACCTAAAATTAAAATTAAAAAAATTTCTCAATCTATTTCACATATAGATGCAAATAACAGTATTGGTTTTGTAGCAGCAGATCTTGGAATTAAAACAGCTATTAAACATGCTCAAAAAACTGGTATTGGAATGGTAGCTGTTAAAAATAGTGGTCACTATGGATTGTCAGGTTATTACGCTGAACAAGCGGTAAAGAAAAATTTAATCGCCATGATTTACACAAATGCGCCACCAGCAGTTGCTCCACATGGTGCGCTAAAAAGTTTATTTGGAACTAACCCAGTTTGTTTTGGAACCCCCACTGGTTCTAAAGTTCCTTTTATTTTAGATACATCCATCTCTATGATTAATAGAGGAAAAATTAGAGTGGCAGCTAGAAACAATCAAAAAATTCCAGAAGGTGTTGCTCTAGATAAATTTGGTAACCCAACAACTGATGCAAAAAAAGCATTAGCTGGAGTTCAACTTCCAATTGCAGGTTTCAGAGGATCAGGTCTTGCTTGGATGGTTGATATTTTAAGTGGAGTATTAACAGGTGGAAATCATGCGGGAAGAGTTAAAGATCCTTTTGATGATTTTTCTGGTCCACAAAATATAGGACACTTATTTATTACTTTTAAAGCAAATTTATTTCAAAAAAATTATAATCAGAGAATTAAAGATAATATTAAAACAATTAAAAAACTTCCAAAAATTAAAGGAGTTAAAGAAATAATGTATCCAGGACAAAACAAATTTAATAGATATAAGCAAAATCTTAAGAAAGAAATTTCTATATCAGATATAATTAAAAAGGATTTAGAGTTTTTGATAAATTAAAATAGATATAGCTCCAAAAGTAATTATCATAAATGATAAGATAATTATATTTTTAATAAATTGTTTTTTTTGTTTTGTCTTAAGTTTTTGTTTAAGATCGTGAACACAAAGTTTTTTCAGATCTTTAACTTCATTAAATTCATTATTACTATTAGAGACATCATCTAATTCTTTGCTCATAGCAAGATTTAACCACTACAAAGTTTCGAATTAAAGAGGATGACAGTCCAAATTGGGCAAAAGCTAATTTGCAAGGATAGTTAGAGCACCTAAAGACACACAAACAGTAGAAAAAATAATTGTTCTTTTAAATTTATCTTTTTTTTTCTGATCTATTATTCTTTGCTTTAGAACATCAACGTTAACTCTGGGGGTCACAACAACATTAGAGTCTTCAACAACTTTAGGGTCTTCAATAACGTGTGATGTTCTATTTAAGCTTTCTGTACTCATAGCTGTAATTAATCACCTAGAAGTAAACTAATAAAGAAAAGAATTGTCCAAAATGGGTTGACTTTAATTATTCTACTGTTCATATTGGTTTTTTTTTAAATATGAAGACATTACCCAACATATCAGCCCAAATTGATGGGAATAAAATTAGTAAAATTATAGATAAAAATTTTAGTAGATTAGCACCTTTATTTTACCCTTTTATAACTAACTGGCTAACAAGAGCTTACGGTGTACATGGCGATATTGATAAATATTTAATAGCGATCTATTTAGTTAACAGGCAATTCATTTTCTATCGAAAAAATGGTTTAATAGTAAGTTTTGAAACTTTTTTTGAAAATAAGCCACTAGAAATCGACAAGATAAATATTAGTGATATTTCAAAAGATCTCAAAATACCAAAAGAAAGTGTAAGAAGAAAAATTCAAGAATTAGAGGATAAAGAAATCATCAAAAGAGTTAAAAAAAGGATTTTAATTTATAGATCAGGTTTATCAACAGATCGTGTAAATATTGCAATTAAAGAATTGAGTTTATTGCTCTATGAATTCAATAAAATATTAAAAGATGAAAGAGAAGTTGATAATGTTTTTGAAATTGAAGAAATAATAAGTTCAATCAAACAAAATTACTCTTTTTGTTGGTATCAGTTCTACAAATTTTTATTTAATTATACCAATAGGTGGAAAGCTCAAATTAATGATTTAGAAACTTTATGTATTGGTATGACTGTAGTGTTAAGTGCAACACAAAGTAAGCAATCTGCCCCTTCAAAAAAAAACAGAACTACATACTTTAAAGAAATTATGGGATCTGACTTAAGAGGTGTTAATGCAATGTCTTTATCAGATATAACAGGTATTCCAAGGCCTACGGTTGTAAGAAAACTTAAATGGTTAATAGACAATAATTTTTTAACTATAAATGATAAAAAGTTAATTTCTTTAGATACTAAAGAAAGTGCTTTTACACAAACTAAAGAAATTCAAAAACAAAATTTTTTAAGTTGGGGTAACTTTGTTTATAGAGTATTTAATCAAATTAAAGTTATTAATTCTTAACTAGATTTTCTTAAGATATAAATAAATATAAAACCAGTTATGTACATGATTAGTGCATAAGCTGCTGTTGGTATCATGTAAGCAATATCATCAAACATTAAGGTTGCAACAAACACTGCCAATGTTCCATTTTGTAAACCACACTCTAATGCAACACATTTTTGTTGAGCTATTCCTGATACAAATTTTTTAGCTATAAAATAAGCTATCGTCATCATTATAACATTTAAAATTAAAACAGCTAAACCTGCCTCTGCAAGATAAGTTAAAATATTATCTTTTTCTTCTATCCATATTGCTGCAAAGACAATAACAAATAACCAACCAGTTATTTTGTTAATGATATTAATTTTTGATGAAATAAAATTTTCAGCAAAACCTCTAATGGTCATTCCAATAACAACTGGTACTGTAACAACTAGTGCCATTTTTAGAGCAATTCCAGTCATTGAAATATCAGATGATATAGAAACTCCTAAAATATCTGCAGATGTAATTACTACAAAAGGTACAGATACAATGCTTATTAAACTAACAATTGCAGTTAAAGAGATAGATAAAGCAACATCTCCATTTGCAAATTTTGTTAAAACATTTGATGTTACTCCTCCTGGAGCTGCAGCTATAATCATTAAACCAACAGCTATTGGGGCTGGTAAATTTAATATTAAAGCTATCCCTAACGCAACAATAGGTAAAATTACTAATTGTGAAAAAAATCCAACAAAAAAATCTTTAGGAACTCTTAATATTCTTGTGAAATCTTTAACTGAAAGACCAAGACCTAGCCCTAGCATAATCAATGCCAAACAAATTGGTGCAATCTTAGTTACTATTTCCATAGTGTAAATCGTTATCTACTTTTAACTATATTACCTAGTGTGAAAATATCAAACTGAATTAAACCTGTGATTGTAACTGTTTTATAAGTGTTAAAAATCTAGTGACAAATATAACTAATTCATAATAACATTTGAAAATAATAACTAGAGAGAGAGGACGTAATGAAAAATATAATGAAACTCGCTTCGATTGCTTTGGTTCTTTTATTTACATTGTTCGGATTAATAAACAAGGCTTCTGCTGCAAAACTTACTTTGTATTGCAGTGTTGAAATTGATGTTTGTGAAATGCTTGAACAAGCTTATGAAAAAGAAACTGGAACAAAAGTTGCAATGACAAGAGCAAGTAGTGGTGAAACATTTGCTAAAATAAAAGCTGAATCATCAAATCCTAAAGGAGATGTTTGGTTTGGTGGTACAGGTGATCCACACCTTACAGCTGCTCAAGAAAATTTGACTGCGGAATATAAATCAAAACATTTTAATGATTTGTTGCCAGCAGCTCAAAATCAAGCAGTAAATGCAAACTATAAATCTGTAGGTATTTATGTTGGTGCATTAGGTTTTGGATATAATAAAGAACTTTTAGCAAAAAAAGGTTTACCAGCTCCTAAATCATGGATGGATTTAACTAAACCTATTTATAAAGGTGAAATCCAAATAGCTAATCCAAATTCATCTGGAACTGCTTACACAACTTTAGCAACAATTATTCAGATTTTTGGTGAAGAAAAAGGTTGGGATTATATGAAAGCACTTCATTTGAATGTGAATACATATACTAAATCTGGTTCTGCTCCAATTAAAGCAACTGGAAGAGGTGAAAACTTAATAGGTATTTGTTTTCAACACGATGGTGTTAAACAAACTAAAAAAGGTTTACCTGTTGTGACTGTTTCTCCTGCTGAAGGAACTGGTTATGAAGTTGGATCAATGAGTATTATTGCAGGTGCAAGAAATATGAAAGAAGCTAAAAAGTTTTATGACTGGGCTTTAAGTCCACCAATACAAACTATGGTCTTCACTTCAGGAAAATCTTTGCAAGTGCCATCTAACACTAAAGCACAAGCTGATCCTGATGCTCCAGATTTATCTACTATAAACTTGATTGATTATAACTTTAAAGTTTATGGAGATAAAACTACTAGAGCAGGACTGTTATCTAAGTGGGATAACGACGTATCTGTAATTCCTAGATAATATCAGGAATTAATGAGAGGACTCGTTATCTGTTGGATGCTCATAGGAGGATTGGGTTTCCTAATCTTTCCTTGGTATGTAACGGGTGACGGGTTTTTCTCTATTAACTGGATTAAAGAATATTCTTTAGAAGACTATGGTTCGGTTTTACCTCAAGTATTTATTAATAAAAAGTATTGGCTATTACCATTAACTATTCCTCTATTTTTTCCTTTAGCCACACTTAAATTAAGTCAAAATAATCCTCTTTATTCAAAGATTTTTTTATATTCAGGATTAATTGGTTTTTTCTATTTTTTTCTTCAAGGATTTTCAATCGGCATTAGAGGGTGGAATTTTGAAATTTTTCAATCAATATTTGGTGATGTAGAAAATCAGTTTGGGGTAGGTTCTGGTGCAGTATTAACCTGTTGTACATTTATCTTTTATATAACTCATGGTTTATCCTCAAGAGGATGGCTAAATGGTGATAATTTTATCGTTGGCAGTATTGGAAGTATCATCATCTTAGTTTCAACTTTTGTATTTTTCCCAATTTTTAGAATGTTTACAGTTGCTTTTAAAGGTACTGAAGGTGGCTATGAAATAAGTAATTTTTCAGACAAAATATTAAATAAAGGAATTTGGGGACTGGATTGTCTTTATAGCGATTATGCTTGTGGTGTTTTTTGGAACACAATTACAATGGGAACTCTTACAGCATTTTCATCAACAATTTTAGGATTAGCTTTTGCACTTTTAATAGCTAGAACCAGTTTTAAGTTTAAAAAAACAATAAGAATACTTTCTGTATTACCAATAATCACTCCTCCTTTTGTAATTGGTTTGGCAATAATAATTTTATTTGGAAGATCAGGTGCAGTAAGTACTTTTTTAGAATGGGGGTTTGATATTGAACCTTCTAGATGGATTTATGGTTTACCAGGAATATGGTTTGCCCAAACATTAGCCTTTACCCCTATTGCATTTCTAATTTTAATCGGAGTTGTTGAAAGTGTTAGCCCATCAATGGAAGAAGCATCTCAAACATTGAGAGCTTCTAAGTGGCAAGTTTTTAAAACTGTTACTTTACCATTAATGAGACCGGGTATAGCAAATGCATTTTTAATTGGCTTTATTGAAAGCTTGGCAGACTTTGGTAATCCATTAGTACTAGGGGCAGAATACGATGTCTTATCTACAGAAATATTTTTTGCAATTGTTGGTGCGCAATATGATGAAACAAAAGCAGCGATACTTGCAATGATTTTGTTATCAGTTGTGCTCGTAGTATTTTATTTACAAAATCAGTGGTTAGGTAAAAAATCTTATATATCAATTTCTGGTAAAGGCGATAGTGGTATGCATCCTGAGCTTCCAAAAAAAACTAAATGGGTAATTTATTCAACTGTACTTCCATGGGCATTCCTAACATTTATCATTTATTTGATGATTATGTTTGGAGGTTTTGTTGAAATGTGGGGTGTAGATCATAGTTTCACATTAAAACATTATATTGAAGCATTTAGCATTGATTGGGTTAAAGAAAGAGGATTATTGTGGACTGGTACAGCGTGGAATTCATTTAACACAACATTTGCGATAGCAATAATTTCTGCATTACCAACAGCTGCAATCGGTATATTAACAGCCTATCTTCTTACAAGACATAAATTTAAGGGTAAAAACGCTTTTGAATTTGGTACCATGTTAAGCTTTGCAATCCCTGGAAGTGTTATCGGGGTAAGTTATGTTTTTGCATTTAATGTTCCTCCTCTTGAGCTGACAGGAACAGGAATAATTCTAGTAATTGCGTTTGTTTTTAGGAATATGCCTGTTGGGGTAAGGGCGGGAATGGCTGCAATGAACCAGCTTGATCCTCATCTAGATGAAGCATCATCAACTTTAAATGCGTCTAGCTCTCAAACATTTAGAAACATAATTCTTCCTTTACTTAAACCTGCAATCACCGCATCTTTAGTATTTAGTTTTGTAAGAGCAATGACGGCAATTAGTGCTGTAATCTTCCTTGTAAGTGCGAATTATGACTTAGCTGTTTCATATATTTTAGGAAGATTAGAAAATAACGACTTTGGTCTAGCAATAGTATATTCATCTGCATTAATAGTTGTTATGTTAATTACAATTATGCTTATGCAATTAATAATAGGTAAACGTAAACTAGGTAGAAGAGATCAATCTGCAGGAATTTTACAAGGAAATTTAGGATAATGAAAAAAGCTGAAGTTAAATTTGAAAATATTACTAAAAAATTTAATGAAACTGTAGCTGTTGATAATGTAAGTTGCATTTTTGAAGCTGGAACTTTAACTACTTTACTTGGTCCATCTGGATGTGGAAAAACTACTTCATTAAGAATTATTGCAGGTCTTGAGAGAGCCACAAGTGGAAAAATTTTAGTTGATAATGAAGATGTCACATTATTGCCAGCAACTGATAGAGATGTCTCAATGGTATTTCAATCTTATGCTTTATTTCCACATATGAGTGTCATTGAAAATGTTTCATATGGTTTAAAAATGATCAATGTGAATAAAGAAGAATATATTGAAAAAGCACTAGAAACTTTAAAACTAGTAAACTTAGATGGATATGAAAACAGAATGCCGTCAGAATTATCTGGAGGTCAACAACAAAGAGTAGCTGTCGCAAGAGCAATTGTACTAAAACCTAAAGTATTATTATTTGATGAACCTCTTTCAAATTTGGATGCAAAACTTAGAAGACAAGTTCGTGAAGATATAAGAGAAATTCAACAAAAACTTGGAGTAACAACAATTTATGTAACACATGATCAGGAAGAAGCTTTAGCAATATCAGATAAAGTTATCGTTATGAATAAAGCAGTGATTGCTCAACAAGGAAGTCCTAAAGATCTTTATAATTTTCCAAAAAATAAATTTATTGCTAATTTTATTGGTGATGCAAATGATGTCTCTGCTGAAATAATTAACAAACAATCAAATACCTACGAACTAAAATTAGCTGAAATGAGTGTAAAGATTGAAAATAATCAAGATTTAAAAGACAAAGTTACTCTAGCTTTGAGGCCAGAAAAAATTAAAATTAAAAGAGACAATAACAATAATTGTATACACGCAACAATTAAAAATGCCTCTTTTGTTGGTAGTAGTTATCAATATATTTTAAACTCTAAAATAGGGAACTTGTATGTTGTTTCGGGAGATACAAACGACGTATTTAAAGTAGGAGAAGAAGTATTTTTAAGTATTGATGAACAAGAAATTAAAATTTTAAATGAGTAAACTGACCACCTCTTTCATCATAAGGGTCATATCTAAAACTTCTTAAGAATTTTTTAATATCATTTACTAGTAGATCTGGTTTTTCCAATGCTGCAAAGTGACCCCCTGAAGGCATTTCAGTCCATTGTTTGATATTGAAAATTCTCTCTACGTAAGATCTGGGTGGCCACTCAGACATTTCAGCAGGAAATATTGCGGCTGCAGTAGGAATCTCTATTTTTTTAAAATTGCTTGGAAATAATCTTCCCCCCTCTTCTCTTCTTCCATAATAAATCCAAGTAGCTGTATCAAAGGTTTTAGTTAAAATATAAACCATAATATTTGTTAATAATTTATCTTTTGAATAAACACTTTCAATTTTGTTATCCTTTAAATCAGACCATGAATACATCTTTTCAATTATCCAGGCAGCTATTCCCACAGGACTATCCATCATTCCATAACTTAAAGTTTGAGGTTTAGTTGCTTGTTGTGTTCTGTATCCATCTTGCATAATTTGATCTTTATCAAATCTTGTTTGCCATTCTTTTTCTTCGATAGATTGTGGGCCATCTGGATGTCTCATGGTAAGACAATTTATATGTATTGCTTTACAAAACTTGGAATGATCATAACCAATCCAATTTGCAATAGTTGCTCCCCAATCACCACCTTGTGCAATGTAATTTTTGTACCCAAGATTTTTAGTCATGAGTTTGTTAAATATTTCAGCCATTTTTCTTGGACCAATTGGTTTACTAGGCTTACTAGAAAAACCAAATCCAGGTAATGAAGGAGCTATTACATCAAAAGAGTTTTTTTTGTCTCCTCCAAATTTTTCAGGATGAGCAAGTTTTTCTATAATATCTAAGAATTCAACTACAGATCCTGGCCATCCATGCATTAGTAGTAGGGGAGTAGAATTTGGACTACTTCCTTTTTCTTTTATAAAATGAATTTCATTTTCATCTACACTTGTGGTGAAATTTGAGAATTTATTAAGGTCTGTTTCTTGTTTATTCCAATCAAAATCTGTTATCCAATATTTACACAGCTCTTTTAAATAACTTTTATTAGTTCCATGATCCCATTTTTCTAAATCAGCAATGGAGTCCCAAGGATAGTCTTTTACTTTCTGATAAATCAAAGATATTTCTTTTTTAGTAAAATTAATGTTGAATTCTTTAATCATTTAATATCTAAAATAATAAAATCTACTATATACATTTTAAAATTTAATTATAATCATAGTTTATGCTTTCAAATAAAGAAATAGTTTGCCCGAATAACCTTTTAGATAAAGCTCAAGAAAAAAAAGGTGTTAAAGTTGCAGTGGTAAACGCTGGTAAACCTTTGCCGATGCTTTCAGTTCAAGATGCAGTAACAGAAAATTTAATTGAACCTATTTTTATAGGAAACAAAGAAGAAATATTAAAATGTGCTAATGATTTAAAATGGGATATTTCAAAATATGAAATAATTGATGAGCCAGTAGAAAACAATACTGCAAAAATAGCCGCAAAACTTGCTAGTGAAGATAAAATTAAGATCATTGTCAAAGGTCACATTCATACTGATGTATTAATGAAAGAAGTTTTAAAGCGAGAATACAATTTATTAGGTAAAACTAGATTAAGTCACATCTGGCACATGACTGTTGAAAAAGACGGAAAACCATTAATCATTACTGATGGTGCTTTAAATGTTCAACCAAATGTAAAAACTAAGATGCATATTCTTAAAAATGTAATTAATTTTTCAAACAGAATAGGAATATCTAGACCAAAAGTAGCTGTTTTATCAGCAACTGAGGAAGTTCTAGAAAGTGTTCCAAGTTCTTTAGATGCTGCTGAAATTACAAAATTAGCAAAAGATGAAAATTTAAATGCAGATGTATTTGGGCCACTTGCTTTTGATAATAGTATTTCAAAAAAATCTGCGGCAATAAAAGGAATTAAAAACATGGTTGCTGGCGAAGCAGATGTATTATTAGTTCCTAGTGTTGAAACTGGAAATGGATTAGTAAAGATGATGATCTATTTTATGGGTGCCTGTGCTGCAGGAGTAGTTGTTGGTGGAAAAGTTCCAGTTGTTATCACAAGTAGATCTGACGAAGCTCAAGCAAGATTGGCTTCTATTGCGGCTGCGGTAGTTGCTTTAGATTAATTCTAAATTAAACCGATGAAACCTTTTGATTATATAAGTTTATATTTTTTGGTTATTATTTTATGTGTCGTAAGTGTAAATATTGGTTATAGACTTTACTTTTAAAACATTGAAATAAAACACTATATACATTATTAAAGACTTCTTAAAATAAAGGACACAATCAATGGCTATACAATATTTAAAGAAATCACCTAAAACATCATCAACTGACGACACAAAAACAACTGGTATAGTTCAAGATCTTTTAAAAGATATTGAAACTACAAAAGAGCAAGGTTGTATCGATTTAACTAAAAAATTTGATAAATATGATGGTGATATTGTTGTTTCCAAAGAAAGAATTGAAGAAATTAAAAAAACTTTAGATCAAAAAACTAAAGATGATGTCCAATTTTCATACGACAGAGTTAGAAAATTTGCTGAAGCACAATTAAAAAACTATGGTCAAGATTTTGAAGTAGAATTATCAGATGGTTTATTTGCAGGACAAAAACTTGTTCCAGTAAATACTGCTGGTTGTTATGTACCTGGTGGAAGATATGCTCATATAGCATCTGCAGTAATGAGTGTAACAACTGCAAAAGTTGCAGGTGTTAAAAATGTAATTGCTTGTAGTCCTCCAAAAGAAGGGGTTGGTGCTCATCCAACAATTATTTATACTGCTGATTTATGTGGTGCTGATGTAATCTTAAATTTAGGTGGTGTCCCAGCTATTGCCGCGATGACTAATGGATTATTTAATAACCCGCCTGCTGATATTATTGTGGGTCCTGGTAATCAATTTGTTGCTGAAGCTAAAAGAATTTTATTTGGTAAAGTTGGAATAGACTTATTTGCTGGTCCTACAGAAATTGGAATTATCGCAGATGCAAAAGCTGATCCCGAAATAGTTGCAGTTGATTTAGTTGGTCAAGCTGAACATGGTTACAACTCACCATGTTGGTTATATACAACAAGTAAAGATCTTGCTGAGAAAGTAATGAAAAGAGTTCCTGAATTAATAGCTGAACTTCCTGAAGTTCCAAGAACAAATGCTGATGCAGCTTGGAGAGATTATGGTGAGGTAGTTCTTTGTGATACTGATGAAGAAATGGTTAAAATAAGTGATGAGTATGCACCTGAACATTTAGAGGTTCAAACTGAAAACTTACAATGGTTCCACGATAGATTAACAAATTATGGTTCATTATTTATTGGTGAAGAAACTACAGTTGCTTATGGTGACAAATGCTCTGGAACTAACCATATATTACCTACTAAAGGTGCTGGAAGATACACTGGTGGTCTTTTTGTAGGTAAGTTTGTTAAAACATTAAGTTTCCAAAGAATGACCAAAGAGTCTACTGAATTAGTTGGTGCTGCAGCTGCTAGAATTTCTAGATATGAAGGAATGGAAGCACATGCAAGAACTGGGGATGTAAGATTAAAGAAATACGGTTATAGTAATTAAAAAGGAGAATTATATGGCTACTTACGAATGTTCAAAATGTGGAATGTCAGTTAATGCTACTTGCGGTAAATGCAATGAGCCTCTTGTAAATGACATGCTTAAACTTGATGATGGAAGTGAAGTTCAAATATCAAAATGCCCTACTGATCATGGTAAAATTAAATCACCATTATGTTGTGGGCAAGATATGACTTGCAGTGTCTAGAATATATTAAAAAATATAAAAACTGTTAAAGCGCTCATAAAAATAATAATAAATAAGTTTATTATTTTCCAAATTTTTTGATCTTGAGCATATTTTGATAAATATTTAGATAAATATCCTATTAAAAAGAAAAATAAAAAAGAAGCAATAGAAGCTCCCAATCCAAATAAAACTTTTTGATTTATTAAAAAGTTTTTTGAAAAATTTCCAAGAAAAAATACTGTGTCTGAATAAACATGAGGATTAAGGTAAGTAAACCCAAGTGTTTTTAATAAAATATTGAATTTTGGAATATCTTTAGTGTTACTACTAAAATCTATGCTTGAGTTAAAAACTTTTATCTTTGAATAAATAAAGTGAATTAAAAATATTATTAATAAGATATTAAATATTAATTCAATCGTTGAATTAAAATACTGAATAAAATAGTGAAATAAAAATATTCCTAAAAATATTAAGATTAAATCAGAAAAAGAGCAAATAAGACAAATTAAAAAAATATGTTGTTTTTTTAAGCCTTGTTCAATTACAAATATATTTTGGGCACCTATTGCCAGTATCAAACTTAGTCCTGTAAAAAAACCTAATAATAAAAAATCCACAATGATTTATTATTATTTAATAGCTGAGATGTAAATTTAATCTTTTGAACTTAGATCTAAAACTAAAGAAAAGCTTATTATGATTACCAGTATCTTTCATAATTGTTTGTTGCCATAAATGCACCATTTCATGAGATAAAGTATTCAAAAACTCTGATTTATTTTTATATTTAGGCATCATTTCTAAAACAAAAAAACTTGTGCCTTTTCGATAAGATATATGCTCGACACACTGCCCTGAGCCTTTAAATATTCTTTTTATTTTTATATCGTTAAATGGATTTAACTTGTTTTTAAATAGAGATTTATTAAAAATCTTAAAATATTTTTTAATTTCTTTAAAAGTAGTTGTAAATTTTTTATCAGAGTCTTTCGTTTCTCTTAAAATTCTCTTTTTTACTCTAATAAAATACTCGTCTTTAATTTTTTGTTTTTTTTTCATTGATGTTGTTAAGTGTATTATCCCTAGACAGGATGAAGGGTATTTAAGGCTAAACTATTAAAAAGCAAGTTATATTTTAAAATTCTATACTCTTTTTTTACCTTGAACCACTCGATCTAAAATCAATGCCACAAATAGAATAGCTACACCTGCAAGGATACCTTGACCTACATTTGCATACTGTAAAGCCTCCAATACATCTTGACCTAGTCCTTTTGCACCAATTAGAGATGCAACAACCACCATAGCTAAGCTTAGCATTACTGTTTGGTTAACGCCTGCTAATATTGATGGAGTAGCCAAAGGAAGATCTACCTTTCTAAGTAAATACCATTTGCTTGCGCCATAAGCTATAGCAGCTTCTCGAATAGTTTCTGGAACTCCTCTTAGACCAAGTACAGTCAATCTAACCACAGGTGTTCCACCAAAGATCATAGTGATGATTACAGCTGCGACCTTTCCAGTTCCAAAAAAAGCAATTACAGGAATCATGAATACAAATGCTGGCATTGTTTGCATAAAATCCATTATCGGTCTTATCATTGAATAAAATCTTTGACGTCTCGCACAAAAAATTCCAAGAGGTATACCAATTGCAATACTTAAAATTGCAGCCGTTCCAAGTAAAGCAAGTGTAGTCATTGCTTTAACCCAAAAACCTAAAAAGCCCATATAGCTTAAAAATCCAGCTGAATAAATTGCAGCTCTAGGTCCTGCTGACAATCCTGTTAAAGTTACAATTGTAGTAATAATTACTATCCATGGAGTTTTGACAAACAATAATTCTAAGAAATCTAAAACTGATCTTATTCCAATTGTAATAGCAGTAAATAAAGCATCCCCTTTAATAACTGCATAATTAAATATTTTTTCAACCCATGCAATTGAAGTTAATCTTATATCTGGGTGAGTTGGAAACTCATTCATTATATTTATTAGACCAGGAAAACTATAATGAACTACTGAGAAAAACATTATCACAGAAGTAAAAACTGTACTTAAAATATAGTTTTTTGTTTGCATGCCAGGACTTATTGTTTTGTCAGATAGCCACTCTGAATATCTTTTTTCTAATTTAGAATTTGCGAGAACTCCTTGAACTATTTTTATTGAAATTAATAAAACTATGCCAAAAATTGTTATCCAAATAGCTGATGCTTCAATTCTACTAACTTCATCAATATAACCTTGCATAGCATCTTCTAATGATTTGATATTTCTCTTATAAACATCAACTTTATCTGGATTATTTGTTATCGCTGCTTCTAATTGTTTGTTTCTAAAAGCAATAGTAGATTGCACTTGTTCAATTTTTTGAACTGCGTCTTTGGTTATATTTCCAAACAAGCCTCTTATAATTTGAACAACTGAAAAAGTTTCTATAATTAGAAAAGTTAAAGCCCAATTCCAAATATTTCTCATTCCAAACCAAATTGGTCCTAAAATTGCAGCATATAGGTTGAATGAAAAAGAAAATGTAGGTTTGCTACCTATTTTCTGGAATTGATCAATGTAATAATTTGGGTTCGTTTTTACAAAATCAGTTATTAATTCTGATCTAGATGGGTTGTTAATTTCTTTACTCACCATCCCCTCCTTCAATAACTGCTTTTAAAAGATCTGCTTGTGAAATAACACCAACTATTTGATTTTGAGAATTATGAACAATTACTGGCTTGTCTTTTGAGGCCGAAGTCTCAATTAACTTGCTTAATAAATCGTCTTCTTTAACTACTTCTAAATCATTGGATAATTTACCATTTTTATTCTCAAATTTTTCGATTGATTGCATAATCGATTTTGCTTGAACTACTTTTAACCTAGAAATTCCTTTTACAAAATCAGCAACATAATCATCAGCTGGATTAACTACAATTTCTTCAGGGGTTCCAACTTGAATAACTTTTCCATCTCTCATTATTGCAATTCGATGACCAACTCTTACAGCTTCATCTAAATCGTGTGTAATAAATACTGTAGTTTTTTTCATTTGTTTAGAAAGTTTAATAAATTCAGATTGAAGTTGTCTTCTAATTAATGGATCCAATGCACTAAAAGGTTCATCCATTAATAAAAAATCAGGGTCAGCTGCTAGTGCTCTTGCAAGTCCAACTCTTTGTTGCATTCCTCCAGATAACTCATGTGCAAATTTATTGCCCCAACCTTGTAGTTCTACAATTTCTAAAATTTTATTAGCTGCATCTAATCTATCATTTTTACTAATCCCTCTAATTTCGAGTGGCATTGCAATATTATCCACCACTGATCTATGAGGCATTAAAGCAAAATTTTGAAAAACCATTCCAATTTTTTTATTTCTTAATTCTTGTAAATTATCTCTATCAAGAGTCATTACATCTTGACCATTAATTAAAATTTTTCCTGATGTTGGTTCTAATAATCTATTAATATGTCTTACTAGGGTTGATTTACCACTGCCTGAAAGGCCCATTACGCAAAAAATTTCTCCTTGCTTAACGTCAAATGAAACATCAGAGACACCAATGACAGAATTATATTTTTCTAAAGCTTCAGTTTTTGAAATTTTTTGATTTTGAATTGCATCTAAAGCCTCTAGTGAAGTGTTGCCAAACACTTTCCAAACATTTTCAATTTTAATTGCTGATCCAGATGAATCCATTTAGCTCTCTTTTATTAAAGGAAGATATACTCGGCAATATGAAATTGCCGAGTATAGATAATTTATTTTAGATTAAAGACCTAACCAACCATCAACTGTTGATTTGTTAGCATCCATCCAAGCTCTTGCTACATCAGCTGGTTGTTTTTTCTCAACTGAAATTGCATATGCCATAGCTGACACATCATCTGCTGTTAATTGAAAGTTCTTAAAGAATTCAACGATAGCTGGAGATTTGCTTTCTAAAGAAGTACCCCAACCAATTTGAATTTGTTTAAGTGCATCTTTCGAAGCAACATAAGATTTTTTGTACCAGTCAGCATCTTCTTTAGGTTGAACCATTTTGTATTTAGCTGGATCGAATTTTGGCTCTTCCAACATAACTACATCAGCCATTCCCCAAATTGCATGTGGTTTGTAACAATAGAATGCATACCCTTCCCCTTTTTTAATAGAGTCAAGAACTCTTGCATTTTTAACTGCTTCAGCTGCTCTGATTGGCTCAATACCAGCATCATATAAACCATAGTCTCTTAATTTAACCTGGTTAACATTTGCTGAAGCCCAACCATCTGCACCAATCCAGAATTCACCTTTCCCATTGCCATCACTATCCATAGCTTTAACAACTTCAGGTCTTCCTAAGTCTTCAATTGCAGTAATATTCATTTTTTTTGCAAACTGCTGAGAAACACAATAACCTTGGTTTCCTTCATACGGCTTGCTACTTAATTTTAAAGTTCCTTTTGGAACTAGATCATTAGTATAAGCTTGTTGGTTTGGTAACCAGATATCAGGGTGAACTTCGATTTCACCTTTACTTCTGTCAATTGCACCGTAGATTGCAGTATTGTTACCAGGAACAAGTTCTGCTTCTCCGCCCATTTTATCAATAACAACTGCTGCTAATAAATTTGCAATAGCTGTTGCACCTGTCCAACCTGGATCTCCTATTTTAACTTTCTCTGCAAATGATGATGCAGTTGCAAAAATAGAAATTAATGCTGCTACAAGTGTAGTTTTAATTATTCTCATTATCTCTCCCCTATTAATTTAAAAATTTAGTCTAACGCGAATGAATTAACCGAGTCAAAGGAAATAAAGATATAAAAAATATATATATCTCGCCTATATTTTACAAAATTATCACAATTAATTATGACTAATCCATATAGTTTTTGTTTGAAGAAAAGAGCTTAATGCCTCTGTACCTTGATCTCTAGATAAAGAGCCAGATTGTTTGTAACCTCCAAATGGAGTTTTAATATCTCCTTCAGAAAAAGTGTTAACTGAAACCGTGCCACAAGGTAAACTTTTTGCTAAATGAAATGCTCTATTTATGTCTTGAGTAAAAACACTGGCGTGCAAACCATATTTTGAATTGCTAGCAACTTTTAAAGCTTCTTCATCACTTTTAACTGTTAATACACCAAGAACAGGTCCAAAAATTTCTTCTTTAGCAATAGTCATATTTTCTTTTAATCCATCAAATAAAGTAGGTTTTGCAAAAAAACCTTTTTGATTATTGCTCGATACCCCACCAGATAAAAGTTTCGCACCTTCATCAATTCCTTTTTGAATATATCCATCAACTGTTTGTAAATGTCCTTTTGAAATCATAGATCCCATATTTGATTTTAAATCTAATGGATCACCAACTTTTAATTTTTTAACTTTTTTAATAACTTTATCTAAAAATTCATCTTTAACTTTTGAATGAATGATCTGTCTCATATTTGCAGAACAGTTTTGACCTCCATTCCAAAATGCAGAATTTATTGCATTATCAATTAAGTCATCATTAATTTTGGCATCCTCTAAAACTATAAATGGACTTTTACCACCCATCTCAAGTGCTACAGGTTTTAAATTACTTTCACTTGAGTATTTTAAAAAATATCCACCTACTTCAGTTGAGCCTGTAAATGAAACAGCATCAACATCTTTATGACGACCAAGTGCTTCTCCAACATCACCGTAGCCTGGAAGTACATTTAATACCCCATCTGGAATTCCTGCCTCTTGAGCAATTTTTGCAACTCGAATTGCTGTAAGTGGAGTATCTTCTGCTGGTTTAATGATTACCGAACAACCTGCTGCAAGAGCTGGTGCCATTTTCCAAACAGCCATCATTAAAGGAAAGTTCCAGGGAACAATTCCCGCAACAACACCTATTGGTTCTTTAACAATTAAACTTGTAATCGATGGTTCAGTTGGACCAACTTTACCAAATACTTTATCGATTAATTCTCCATACCACTGAAAATGCATTGGGGCATCATTTGCAACTTCATTAATACAATCTGTAACTAACTTTCCTGTATCAACACATTCTAAGACTGAGTTTTCATCCCCATGTTTTCGAAGTAATTCAGCAAATTTTAATAAAACTTCTTTTCTATATTCTGGAGAACATCTTGACCAAACACCACTATTAAAAGCTTTTCTTGAAACTTTAACTGCAAGATCAACATCTTTATGATTACATTTTGCAACAGCGCAAAGCTTTTCACCTGTTGCAGGATTTATTGTTTCAAATTTTTTACCATCAATAGCGTTAACATATTTGCCATTGATAAAAGCTCTTCCTTCAAACTTTAATTTTTTAGCGAATGCTTTGTAGTTAACAGCCATAATTTTTGTAGGCTATTACTTAAAAGGTTGATTATCAATAATTAATTCATTGGTCCAAACCAGTCAAACTTATTAGTCCAGTTTCTCCAATTACAAGTTGGTCCAATTCTATTCTTGTACCACTTGTTTGATTTTTCAGCTTTAGCCATAATCTTAACTAGCTTTGGATGTGTGTACTTTCCAAGATTTCTTTCACACATAATTTCATACGGATTATATGGATCTTTAGATGTTGGCGTTAGATAAACACTATCAATTAACTGAGGGCACCCTTCAATGTTATGTGTGTACAAATTTTTATTTAATTTAAAGCCAACACTTAACATGTGACTTTCACCTGGACCACCACTACCATGATCTGAATAGTGAATCTTTTTAATACCTTTAATACATCTTATTCCCATTAGCTGAGTATGAAACAATTCATGTATATTAATCTGTGTTAATCTTTCTTCATTGTTATGACCATTACTTCTGACAAAAATGCCACCTATTCCAACGCCAGCATCTCCACCATGATTTCCAGCATTAACGTCGGTCCATAAAAAATACGTTTTCTTCTTGTTTGTGAAACCACCAAGTTGATGAAAGTAATGACCCATTTGAGTATTAACGCTGTTATCTTTTAATTCTTTCCACTTCTTACTTGTTCTAATAAAAGTGATATCTAGTTTTCCATCTTCTCTATAGTCATATCTAAATTTTTTACCTTCGCCACCTGAGCCTTTGTTTGCTTTAGTAGCCTCAAACATTGCATCATTAGCTTTTTCCAAAATATCCTGCATTTTACCATTGATATCTAGCTCTCTATCTTCTCCATCAGATGGCAGTAAATAAATAAAGTGTATTTGATGTTCGTCAGTTATATCAGGTTGATCTTCAAAATATCTTCCAGACTTTTGATCTTGAGATAAATCTATTTTTTCAAAATCTTTTATGCTAGCTGCGTTTATAGAAAGTGTATTAAAAAAAAATATTAATACTAATAAAAGTATTTTCATCCCTTATTTAAAGGTTACTGAAACAGATGGTTCACCTGCCCAAAAAGCACAGTCTGGATCATCAGTAGTATTGTTTTCATTTAAATCATTGGTCCAATAAGCATATAGAGCGTTTGTTACTCCAAATGCTATATCAACATTTGGTGTTAATAAGCCTACTGTAAAAGGGGTTGTAAGTAATACTCTATGTTGAACATATTGATGAGAAGTGCCAACCACTCCAGCAGTTCCAGTTCCATCAACTGTTACAATACCAGTTAAATCTGTACCCATTGCAATCTCTACAGTTTCATTTCTACCTTCTGTAGATGTTGTTATTCCGGCAACCGCATGAGTTGCAGACTCATCTGCAATATAAATCACTTGTTCAGCTGGAGTTAAATTGTCTGAAGTAGAACCTTGTCCATTTGCAAAAGCTGATTTTGATCCTGCGCTGCTACTTCCTCCGCCTGTTGCACAAACTCTTCCAGATCTAAGAATAGCATCTGCGCTCATGGTCATCGCTCTATTCAATGTTGATTGAATATAAGTATAAGTTGTTCCAGGAATCATCTTAGCAGGATTACCGTAAGATCCTGCTGTAGCTCCAACATCAACTGCAGCTATATCCATTTCTTGAGATCCAGTTCCAAGTACCACTGGATTTAAACAAAGAGCTTGAGTGCTTCCAGTTTCACATAATTCTACTTTTTCAACTGTCACTTTATAAGTGGTAGGGGTAATAGTTGCTACCTCATAATCTGCTTTAGCAACTGAAGTAGTTAAAAATATTAAAAAAATAATTTTGAATAAATTTTTCATAATTAATTTGCTCTCGAGATTGTTGCAGTTCCATTATATTGAACTACAATTTTATTATTTCTATCAACCTTATCTAATAATTCTTTACTCATATCTTTATCCGAATTCCATGCAGTACTTGAGATACCATCTAAAGCCGTAGCACCTTCTTTTGGTGGCCAGTTAAAAGTTAGATTAGTTTCATACTCATCTTCCAATCCTTCAGCATCTTTGTCATCATATTTAACATCTAATGAAAATGTTTTTGTTAGTTGCATTTCAGTACCGTATTTACTTCCTTCAATATCAGATTTTCCATCCTGTCCATCCCAAACATATCCTGTTGCTGAAATTTTTGCCCAATGTAAATAAGGAATTTGTGATGAAAGTTTGTAGTCATGTCCTGAAAGAACAAACTCTTCAGAACCAGATGAATTTATGCCTTCATATTTATTTGCTGTAAATTCTAAAACTGCAGATTTAGCTTCAAAACCATAACTTAATCTTTCATGAGTAGCAAAAGCATCAATGTCATAAAATGCGTTCAAACCAACTAACATTTTATTATCATTGATAAGTTGTCTTGTTCCTAATCCAATATTTATTGTAATTTCTTCGTTAATATTTCCACTACTCTTATTGTT
>JAOIVP010000014.1 GCA_028224115.1 Candidatus Pelagibacter sp.
TGCGATTAATTTTTTTCATATTGTTGATAATGTTAACTCTAGAACAAATAATTATAACTCGATATTTGTAAACAAATTTGATCATTGTGAAAACTATCAAGAGAATTTTAGATGGAGTACTAGAGTAAATTGTTTAAGAGAAAATTCTAATTCAAAATTAGTATATATTTTGGGTAACAGTTATGGCGATCATATTGTTCCTGTTACATCAAAAGCCTTTTTAGACTCTGATCTGTATCTAGCGAGATTTGATAATTGTTATTTGGTAAAATCTTTTAAATGTAACATTGATAAAAAAAATCAAATTTTTCGTCAATACTCAAAAATTTCAAAAAAATATGATGAAAAAATAGTTATAATTTCTTTATCGGCTAATAATTTTTCAAAGAAAAAAATGTCTCAAATATTAAATAGATTTGAAACACTTAATACACTTGTTATTTTTATATACCCTCACCCATCGGTTAATGAGTACAAAAACAAAAAAGAAATTAATAAGTATTATTTGATAAAGAAAAATGATTTGAAAATATTTAAAGATTTTGAAAAACTAATATTGCTAGATACTTTTGAAAATATTTGTTTAGGTTGCGATCCTGATAAATATGCAAAATTATTTATTGATGGTCATCATTTTAGTTTAGATGGCTCATTATCTTTAATAGAATTATTTAGAGGAGTTAATTTTTAAAATAAAGTTCTTTAATTTTACTTGCAAAATCTAAATATATTTTTGAAATTTCATGTCCTGGATTGGCTTCAACAATAGGCTTTCCTTCATCACCACATTTTCCAACCTCAGGATTAATTGGAATCTCGCCTAAAAATTCTTTTTCAAATTCTTCTGCTGTTTTTTTAACACCACCTTCACCAAAAATTTTATATTTCTTGCCATCGTCTCCTGTGAAATAACTCATGTTGTCCACCAGGCCTAAAATTTTAACTCCAAGTTTATCAAACATTTTAATTCCTCTTTTAACATCTAATAAAGCTACTTCTTGGGGAGTTGAAACTATAATTGCCCCATCCATTTTTATTTCTTGCGAAAAAGTTAGTTGTGTATCTCCAGTTCCAGGAGGCATATCAACGATTATAAAATCTAAATCTTTCCAATTAACTTTTTGAGTAAAAGTTTTAATTGCACTGGTAACCATAGGACCACGCCAAATCATCGGTGTTTGTTGATCTGCTAAAAAACCAATCGACATACATTGAATGTCATACTTAATTATTGGTTCTAGTTTTTGACCATCACTTTTAGGTTTTTCATTTATATCAAACATCTTTGGAACTGATGGACCGTAAATATCAGCATCGAGTAGACCAACTTTGCATCCAATTTGTTTTAATGCTAACGCAAGATTGGTTGCAAAAGTAGATTTACCAACTCCACCTTTGGCACTCGAAATTGCTATAGTAAACTTAGTACCTAAAATTGGATTTTTAATGAACTTTCTAGGCTCCAGTTTTTTTTTCATTGCGTCACTAAGTTCTGGCTTTTTATCAGTCATTTTTTTATCATTACTTGTTTTTTATAATAAAGACACTATATACTTTGTCGTATGACAGACGATTTTAAAGGTAGAGGCGGAAGTCCATGGGGAACACCTCCAGGAGGAGGTGGTAATGGCTCAGGTAGAGGCCCAACACCACCAGACATAGATGCAATTATTAAAGACATCCAAAACAAAATTAATAAATTTTTACCTGGTGGAAGTAAATCAGGTGGAAAACCAATTGGTCTAATCTTAATTATTTTACTTTTTGTATGGCTTGCAAGTGGACTTTATAGAGTGGGACCTGACGAACAAGGTGTTGTCCTTAGATTTGGTAAATTTATAAAAACTACTCAACCAGGATTACACTACCATATTCCAGTTCCAATAGAGTCAGTTCAGACACCAAAAGTTACAAAAGTAAATAGAATTGATATTGGATTTAGATCAGAAAGAGATAGTGGTTTTTCACAAGGTGGCGGAGTGGCCGATGTTCCTCAAGAAAGTTTAATGTTAACGGGAGATGAAAATATTGTAAACATAGACTTTTCAGTATTTTGGGTAATTAAAGATGCTGGTAAGTTTTTATTTGAAATTCAAGACCCAGAGGGAACTGTAAAAGCTGCAGCTGAGACTGCAATGAGAGAAGTTATTGCTAAAAGTGACATTCAACCAATTTTAACTGAAGGAAGAGCTAAAATTGAAATTGAAACACAAGAAATTATTCAATCCATTTTGGATGAGTATCAAAGTGGTATTCAAGTTACACAAGTACAAACTCAAAAAGCTGATCCACCTGATCAAGTAATTGATGCGTTTAGAGATGTTCAAGCTGCAAGAGCCGATATGGAAAGATCTAAAAATGAAGCTGAAGCTTACGCAAACGATGTTATACCAAGAGCAAGAGGGGAAGCAGCAAAAATTATGCAAGCAGCAGAAGCATATAAACAAAAAGTAGTTGCTGCATCAGAAGGTGAGGCAAGTAGATTTGTGTCAATCTTCAATGAATATGATAAAGCAAAAGAAGTAACACAAGAAAGAATGTATCTTGAGACTATGGAAAAAGTTTTAGCTGATATTGAAAAAGTAATTATTGAAAAAGGTGCTGGTTCTGGTGTGGTGCCATACCTGCCGCTTCCTGAATTAGGAAAAAAGAAAGTGAGTAATTAAATGAAAGCACAAAAAATTTTATTACCAATAATTGCTATAATTGGGGCTCTAGTTTTCTTTTCTGTATTTATTATTAAAGAAGTTAACCAAGCAATCGTTTTACAATTTGGTGATCCAAAAAGAATTATAGTAGAACCAGGTTTAAACTTTAAGATCCCATTTATTCAAAACGTAGTTTATCTAGATAAAAGAATATTAAATTTAGATACTCCACCAGCAGAAGTTATTGCATCAGATCAAAAAAGATTGATTGTAGATGCTTTTGCAAGATTTAAAATTGTAGACCCTTTAAAGTTCTATATCTCAGTTGGAAATGAAAGAGTTGCGAGATCAAGACTTGCAACAATTATTAATTCAAGAATTAGAAATGTTTTAGGACAACAAGAATTACAAACATTGTTATCTAAAGATAGATCAAAACAAATGTCTTTAATTCAAGTAGGAGTTAATACAGAGGCTCAAAAATTTGGAATTGAAATTGTAGATGTAAGAATTAAAAGAGCAGACCTTCCACAAGCAAACAGTGAAGCAATTTATAGAAGAATGCAAACTGAAAGAGAAAGAGAAGCTAAGGAATTTAGAGCAAGAGGTGCGGAAATGGCAGTTACCATTACGTCAACTGCGGATAAAGAAGTTTCAGTAATCTTAGCAAATGCGAATAAAGACTCTGAGATTATGAAGGGTGAAGGTGATGGTGAAAGAAATAGAATATTTGCAGAAGCCTTTGGAAGAGACCCTGAATTTTTTGCATTTTACAGATCAATGAAAGCATACGAAACAGCTTTAATTGGTGGAGATACATCTTTGATTTTATCTCCTGATAGTGAATTTTTTAAATTTTTTGGAAATATAAAACCTAAATCTCAATAATAGTTAAATATGAAAGAATTGATCATTGCTTTTGGTCTATTTCTTTTTATTGAGGGAATTTTATATGCCATATTTCCATCAAAAATGAAAAGTATGTTAAAGAAGTTAGAACTTGTAAATGATAGTCAATTGAGAACTGGTGGGCTAATTTTTGCAATTATAGGATTTATAATTATTTATTATATTAAAAGTTAGTATGAAAAAAATTAAGCTTACAATTTTAACATTTATTTTAGCATTTAGTTTTTCAATACAATCAAATTCAAAAACTGTACCAGCATCATTTGCGGATCTTGCAGAAAGATTAATGCCATCGGTAGTTAATATTTCTACTACGCAAACGGTAACTACCACATCAAATACATTTCCATTTCAATTTCCTCCAGGATCACCATTTGAAGATATGTTTAAAGAATTTGGAACTCCTCAAGAAAGAAAATCCTCAGCACTTGGATCTGGTTTCATAATTGATGCAAAAGGGATAGTGGTTACGAATAATCACGTTATTCAAGATGCAGAAGATATAATTGTTAGAGTAAATGGCAATGAAGAATATAAAGCAAAAGTTATTGGTGCTGATCCTTTATCAGATATAGCGGTGCTCCAATTAGAAGCAAAAGAAAAATTTATTCCAGTTTCTTTTGGTGACTCTGATAAAGCTAGAATTGGAGACTGGGTGATAGCTATTGGAAATCCTTTTGGATTAGGAGGAACGGTAACTTCAGGAATTATTTCAGCAAGAAATAGATCAATTGGACTATCAAGATATGAGGATTATATTCAAACAGATGCATCGATAAATTCAGGAAATTCAGGAGGTCCATTGTTTGATATGGACGGTAATGTTATTGGAATTAATACAGCAATCCTTGGAAGAAATGGATCAATTGGTATTGGTTTTTCAATTCCGTCAAACAGCGCAAAGATTGTCATAGACCAGCTAATAGAATTTGGTGAAACAAAAAGAGGTTGGCTCGGGGTCAGAATTCAAGACGTAACCCAAGAAATTGCTGATGTTGAAAAATTAGATGAACCAAGAGGAGCTTTAGTTGCAAGTGTTGCAGAAAATAGTCCGTCAGACAAAGGGGGGATTAAAGCAGGTGATATTATTCTTGAATTTAATGGAGTTAGAATAAATCAAATGAAAGAGCTACCAGCGATTGTTGCAAAAACAAAAGTTGGATCGACAGTTAAAGTTAAAATTTGGAGAAATAAAAAAGAAATAACAAAAAATATTCTTTTAGGAAGATTAGAAACTTCAGAAGATTTTAAGATAAGTGAAAAAAAATCACAACCTCCTACAGATATAATTATTGAGGATTTAAAAATTACGGTTAGAAAATTAACAAAAGAAGAAATTAAAACCAGAAAATTACCAAATCAAATCTCAGGATTAGTTGTTACACAAATAGGGAATACAAGCCCATTACTTAAATCAGTAGAGGTTAACAGTATTATAATTGAAGCACAAAAAACAAAAATTAAGAATGCAAAAGATTTAGAAAAAATTGTTAAAGATGTTTTGGAATCTAATCAAAAAACAATTTTACTAGCAATATATAATAATCAAAATCAAAGAAGATATATTGGTGTTAAGCTAGACTAATCATGGATTTTAAATCCAAGATTATATTAATTTCTGGACCAACAGCTTCAGGAAAATCTAATTTTTCAATTAAGCTTGCTAAAAAAATTAATGGCGAAATTATCAATGCAGATAGTATGCAAGTTTATAAAGAATTAAAAATTTTATCAGCTCGCCCAAACCTTAAAGATTATCAAAGAATAAAACATCACTTATATGGCTTTCATAGTGTGAAAAATAATTTTTCAACTGGAGATTGGCTGAAGCATGCAATTAAAAAAATTAAGGAAATAAGAAAAAGAAAAAAAATACCAATTTTTGTAGGAGGAACAGGATTGTATTTTAAAGCCTTAACCGATGGATTAGTAAGTATTCCCAAAATTCCAATTAGATTTAGAAATGAAATAAGAATATTACATAAAAGTTTAGGTCAAAAAAAATTTTATCAAAAACTTATTAAGCTTGATCCAAATTCTAAAGAAAAAATTAACCCAACTGACACCCAAAGGTCAATTAGAGCTTATGAAGTTAAACAATTTACTAAAAAGTCACTTCATGATTGGTTTCAAAATACTGAATCATATTTTGAAAAAGACGATTTTTTTAAAATCTATATTGATTATCCGCGTGAAGAGTTAATCCAAAGAATTAGTAAAAGAGTTAAGCAAATGATTAAGATGGGTGCAATTAATGAAGTAAAAAGATTTCTCAAATTAAGAGTTAAAAAAGATAAGAGCGTCAATAAAGCTATTGGTGTCCAGGAGATAAAAGAATATCTGGAAAAAAGAATAGATCTGACTGATGTTGTTGAAAAAATATCAATAAAGACTAGACAATATGCAAAAAGACAGAACACTTGGGCCAGGGGTAACATGATTAGTTGGTTTAAATTGCCACCACTAGAGTTAAAAAAATTTTTAAAAAAAATTAAATAATTCATTCTAAAACTTGACCAATCAGTACAACTTCAGCTAGATTGCGAAATGCCAAAATTATATACTGGAGCAGAAATTGTATTTAAGTGTCTTGAAGAAAAAAAGGTAAATCATATTTTTGGTTATCCAGGAGGAGCAGTTCTTCCAATTTATGATGAATTAAAAAATCACACTTCAATTAAACATATTTTAGTACGACATGAACAAGGAGCAGGTCATGCAGCAGAGGGCTATGCAAGATCATCTGGTAAGCCTGGAGTTGTATTAGTGACCTCGGGTCCAGGCGCAACAAATGTTGTTACTGCTTTAACAGATGCATACATGGACTCGGTTCCATTAGTTTGTATCTCAGGACAGGTTCCAACTCATTTAATTGGAACAGATGCTTTTCAGGAATGTGATACAACTGGGATCACTAGACCGTGCACAAAACATAATTGGTTAGTAAAAGATATTAAAGACCTTCAAAGAATAATGCATGAAGCATTTGAAGTTGCAACCACTGGAAGACCTGGACCTGTATTAGTTGATATTCCAAAAGATATTCAATTTGCAAAAACACAATATGCATCTCTTAAAAAAGAAAAAAAAATAGAAATAAAAAACAAAAATAGATTCACTCAAAAAGAAATTGATCAATTGATTGTGTTAATGAGCAAAGCTTCAAAACCAATCTTTTATACTGGTGGTGGTGTTGTAAATTCAGGACCAAAAGCAAGTGAACTTTTAAGAGAATTGGTTGCATTAACTGGTTTTCCGATTACCTCAACTCTTCAAGGTCTTGGCTCGTATCCTGGTGATGATAATCAATTTTTAGGAATGCTAGGTATGCATGGAACATATGAGGCTAACAACGCAATGCATGATTGTGATTTACTAATCAATATTGGTGCAAGATTTGATGATCGTATAACTGGAAAAATCGATGAGTTTTCTCCTAAGTCAAAAAAAGTACATATTGATATAGACCCGTCATCAATTAATAAAATTATCAAGGTAGATTTAGCAGTTGTTGGAGACGTAGCTGATGTTATTAAGTCAACAACCAAAACATTAAAGAAGAAAAATTTAAATTTAGAAAAATCAAATAAACAAAAAATTTCAAAATGGTGGCAACAAATTCAAAAGTGGAGAACCAAACAATCTCTAAACTTTATTAATAGCGATAAAATAATTAAACCACAACATGCCGTGCAAAGACTTTATGAATTAACAAAAAATCAAGATACCTTTATTACGACAGAGGTTGGTCAACACCAAATGTGGGCCGCACAACACTATAAATTCAATAAACCCAATAGATGGATGACTTCAGGAGGTTTAGGTACCATGGGATATGGGTTACCAGCTGCAATAGGTGTTCAGGTAGCAAATCCTACAAAATTGGTAGTTGACGTCGCTGGTGAAGCATCAATTTTGATGACTATGCAAGAAATATCAACTGCGATTCAATACAATTTGCCAATTAAAATTTTCATTTTAAATAATCAATATATGGGAATGGTTAGACAGTGGCAGGAGCTACTTCATGAAAAAAATTATTCTGAGAGTTATTCAGAGGCTTTACCTGATTTTGTAAAATTAGCTGAGGCATATGGATGTGTTGGTATTAGAGCCGAACATCCTGATGAATTAGATGGAAAAATTGAAGAAATGATTAATGTTGATAAGCCAGTTATTTTTGATTGTCATGTCGATCAAGCAGAGAACTGTTTTCCAATGATTCCTTCAGGAAAGCCTCATAATCAAATGTTATTAGGTCCAAAAGACCAAGAAGAAAATAAAATTACGGGTAAGGGAAAAGCGTTAGTCTAAATGCCAAAATCTAAATCAGCATACAGCATTCCAACTAAACTTAGTAAATTAGAAACTCATATAATTGTTGTATGGGTAGATAATGAAGCAAGTGTTTTATCTAGGGTGGTAGGTCTATTTTCTGGAAGAGGATATAATATTGAGTCTCTCGCGGTAGCAGAAGTTGATCAAAAAAAAAATCTTTCAAGAATTACTATTGTGACCACAGGAACTCCAGAAGTAATTGAACAAATCGTTTTACAACTTAAAAAACTAGTTCCAGTTCACAAAGTAGGTAACTTTAAAAGAAAAGATAAAAATGTAATTTTTAAAGAAATGGCTTTATTTAAAGTATTAGGAAATACAACAAAAATTAAAAAGACTTTAAATGCTTGTAAAAATTTCAATCCAGTTATATTAGATCAAACAAATAAATCTGCTGTAATTCAAATTACAGCTCTAAGAAGAGAAATAGATAAAATGGCAAAAAATTTAAAGTCGCACGGTCTTATAAGTGTCTCAAGAACTGGAGCGGTTGCAATGACTAGAGGCGCTGAAATATTTAATTAATTAATTAAGGAGAAAAAAAATGAAAATGTTTTATGAAAAAGATGCAGACGTTGAGCTGATTAAAGGAAAAAAAATTGCAATTTTTGGTTATGGTAGCCAAGGGCATGCTCATGCTTTAAATTTAAAAGATAGTGGAGTTAAAGAAATAGTTGTTGCTTTGAGAGAAGGATCTACAAGTGTAGCTAAAGCAGAGTCTAAAGGTTTAAAAGTGATGAATTTATCTGATGCAGCTGCTTGGGCAGATGTAGTAATGATTTTAACACCAGATGAATTACAAGCTGAAATTTATAAAAACCACATAGAACAAAGAGTAAGAGAAGGAACAAGTATTGCATTTGCTCACGGATTAAACGTTCACTATGATTTAATTAAAGCAAGAAAAGATTTAGATGTATTTATGGTTGCTCCAAAAGGACCTGGTCATTTAGTTAGAAGTGAGTATGAAAAAGGTGGCGGTGTTCCATGCTTGTTTGCAGTTCATCAAGATGGCTCAGGTAAAGCTAGAGATCTAGCTTTGTCGTACGCATCAGCAGTAGGTGGCGGAAGATCTGGAATTATTGAAACTACATTTAAAGATGAAGTTGAAACAGATTTATTTGGAGAGCAAACTGTTTTATGCGGTGGTTTAGTTGAGTTAATTAAAAATGGTTATGAAACTTTAACTGAAGCTGGTTATGAACCAGAGATGGCTTATTTTGAAACTGTTCATGAAGTTAAATTAATTGTTGATTTAATTTATGAAGGTGGAATTGCAAATATGAACTATTCTATTTCCAATACAGCTGAGTATGGTGAGTACGTTTCAGGCCCTAGAATTGTAAATAAAGAAGAAACAAAAAAAAGAATGAAAGAAGTTTTGGCTGATATTCAATCTGGAAAATTCACTAAAGAGTGGATGGACGAATGTAAAAATGGTCAAAAAAACTTTCTTGCAACAAGAGCAAAATTAGCTGAGCACTCAGTTGAGAAAGTTGGTGCAGAATTAAGAGCTATGATGCCATGGATTGGTAAGAAAAAATTAGTAGATAGCGATAAAAGTTAATTTTTTAGTATAAAATTTTATCTATAATAATTTTATTATTTCACCTATACTTTTTTAAATAAATTTAAAAAAGAGGATAATAATGAAAATCAAAAATTTTATAAGTGCTCTGCTTTCTGTAGTTCTGGTATTTGGATTTTCTTCAGCATGGGCTAAAACTATTAAGTGGTCAATGCAAGGAGATAGTCTTACACTAGATCCACATGCACAAAACGAAGGTCCAACAACTCAAGTCTCAAGACAAATATATGAAGCTTTAGTTGAAAGAGCTGTAGATATGAAAATTCAACCAGCTTTGGCTACTAAATGGAAAACAACTGATCCTAATACTTGGATTTTTACATTAAGAGAAGATGTTAAATTTTCTAATGGATCTAAAATGACATCTGAGGATGTTGTGTTCAGTATTTTAAGAGCTCAGCAAAGAACATCTGATTTTAAAGAATATATTAGTACAATTTCAGCTGTTGAAGCTGTTGGTGATTACGCAGTTAAAATTACAACAAGCAAGCCTAATCCGATTCTTTTAAACCAACTTTCAAACATTTTTATAATGTCAAAAGCATGGTCTGAAAAGAATTTTGCTATCTCTCCTCAAAACTGGGATGCTGGGCAAGAAACTTATTCTGCAACAAATGCTTTAGGAACTGGACCTTTTAGAATTACTTTAAGAGAACCAAATACTAAGACAGTTTTTAAAAGAAATATGCATTGGTGGGGCGAGATGAAAGATAAAAAAGTAACTCAAATTGAATTACTACCAATTAAAAATGCAGCAACTAGAGTTGCAGCTTTATTATCTGGAGAAATCGATATAGTTACAGATGCTCCAGTTCAAGATTTAGCTCGAATTGGATCTTCATCTGCGCATAAAGTTGAAAGTACAGCACAAATGCGTACAATCTTCTTAGGAATGGATCAAGCTGCTGATCAGTTAAGAACTGGTAATACAGGTGATAATCCATTTAAGAAAAAAGAGGTAAGACAAGCTCTTTATCAAGCAATTGATATTGAAGCGATCAAGAAAAAAGTTATGAGAGGTTTAAGTGAACCAGCAGGAATTATAACTTTTCCAGGTGTAAATGGTTACACTAAAGATCTTGATAAAAGATTGCCTTACGATGTTAATGCAGCAAAAAAATTATTAGCAGATGCAGGTTATCCAAATGGTTTTGATGTTGAACTAAGATGTCCAAATGACAGGTATGTAAATGATGAAGCAATTTGTACAGCTGTTGTTGGTATGTTTGGTAAAATTGGCGTTAATGTAAACTTATTTGCACAAACTAAAAGCAAACACTTTAAAGAGCTAAAAGATGATCAAGGTGATTTCTATATGCTTGGTTGGGGTGTTCCGACATTAGATAGTCATTATGTGTTTCATTACTTATATGAAACAGGTGCTAGCTGGAATAAAGTTAACTTTAGTAATTCAGAAGTAGATGCTGCTATAAGAGTTATGGAAGGTGAAGTTGATTTAGATAAAAGGAATGCGGCAATTGCTAATGCTTGGAAAATTGTGAAAGATGATATTTCTTATCTTCCTCTTCACCATCAAGTAATTTCTTGGGCATCTAAAAGTGGAGTTAACGTACCTATCAGACCGAATAACGAACCGTTATTTAAGGCTGCTAGCTTTAACTAAAAAAAATTATTACAAGTCCTCTATTTAATAGAGGGCTTGTAAGTTTTAAATCTTCTCAAATTGATAAAGTATTTTTTTAAACGGTTGTTTCAATCAGCTTTGGTAATGCTAGTTGTTGCCTTTGTATCTTTTTCGTTGTTTAATTTTGTTGGAGACCCAATAAATAACATGGTTGGTGAAGAAACTTCAGACGAAGAAAGAGCTGAACTAAGAGAAACATTAGGTTTAATGGACCCAATTCATGTTCAATTTTCAAGATTTATTGTTAATGCTTCTAAAGGAGAATTTGGAATTTCTTATCAATTAAGAAGACCAGTATCAGAATTAATAGTTGAGAGATTACCAGCAACAATTGAGCTTGTAGTTATTTCAGCTTTAATTGCTTTAGTAACTGGAACATTTCTAGGAGTTTATACTGGTATAAATAGAAAAGGTTTTTTAAGTGATATCATCTTAGCAGTTTCCTTGCTGGGAGTTTCTCTCCCCACATTTGTTATAGGAATATTATTTATCTATTTATTTGCTGTAATTTTAGGAATTTTACCCTCGTTTGGCAGAGGAGAGGTGGTTGATCTTGGGTTTTGGACAACTGGGTTTTTAACTATTACAGGATTAAAAGCAATTATACTTCCTTCAGTTACGTTAAGTCTTTTTCAGATGACTTATATTATTAGACTTGTAAGAGCAGAGATGATGGAAATTTTACAAACAGATTACATCAAGTTTGCTCGAGCTCGCGGTATTAGTGAGAATAGCATAAAATACAAACATGCATTAAAAAATGGATTAATCCCGGTAATAACTATTGCTGGAATTAATATTGGAACCTTAATTGCATTTTCAATCATAACAGAAACAGTATTTCAGTGGCCAGGTATGGGATTTCTATTCATCCAAGCTGTTCAGTTTGTTGATATTCCGATCATGTCTGCTTATTTAGTCTTTATTGCTTTTGTCTTTGTCATGATAAATTTTATTGTAGATATTCTTTATTATTTTATAGATCCAAGAATTAGAATTAAAGGGGATGTTTCAAGTGGATAATAATATTAGTACTTGGGGTAGAATTAAAGATAGTGACATCTATCATAGCTTTATAAAGTCTCCGACCGCAATTGTATCATCTATAATTTTATTTATAATTTTCTTCTGCTCTTTTTTTGTAGAATTAATCACTCCTTATAATCCATTCGATCCATCATCGTTGTCATTAATGGAAGCTTTTACCCCACCCTCATGGACAGAAGATGGACTAGCAAAATTTATTTTAGGAACTGATGGCCAAGGTAGAGATATGTTAGCAACGATTCTTTATGGATCTAGAATTTCATTAATAGTTGGTTTTTCAGCAATTATATTTAGCTTGATACTTGGAGTAGGATTAGGATTAACTGCAGGATATTTTGGTGGCAAATACGAAATGATAGTAATGAGATTAACAGATGTTCAGCTAACAGTACCAAGTATTTTGATGGCACTTTTAGTTGATGGAATTGCAAGAGGAGTAATTTCAAGAGAAATGCATGATGAGATGGCTATATATGTTTTGATATTTGCAATTGGAATTTCAGAATGGCCTCAATTTGCAAGAGTATCAAGAGCCGCTACATTAGTTGAAAAAAATAAAGATTATGTTTCAGCTTCAACAATAATTGGTGTTTCAAACTTAATTATAATGTTCAAGCATATTTTACCAAATATTTTAAGACCAGTATTAGTAATAGGAACCATTGGTCTTGCACTTGCAATTATAGCAGAGTCAACTTTGAGTTTTTTAGGAGTGGGTGTTCCACCGACAACTCCTTCACTTGGAACTTTAATAAGATTAGGTAATGATTTTTTATTCTCTGGTGAATGGTGGATTACTTTTTTTCCAGCAATATTTTTAGTGATTTTAGCTTTCTCAATTAATCTATTAGGAGATTGGATGAGAGACACATTAAACCCAAGGTTAAAAAAATGAGTTTCTTAAAAATTAAAAATTTAAGCGTTGATTACCCTATGAGAAAAGAAACTGTTTATGCGGCTAAAGACGTAAATATTGAAGTAAATAAAGGAGAAATTTTAGGATTAGTTGGAGAATCTGGGTCTGGAAAAAGCACAGTTGGAAATGCAATAATTAATCTGATCGATGCACCTGGCAAAGTTTCAAGTGGATCAGTGATTTTAGGTGATTTGAATATTCATGAAGATCCAAAAAATATAGTTAAATATAGAGGTAAAAAAATTGGACTTATATTTCAAGACCCTCAAACCTCTCTCAATCCAATACTTACTGTTGGTGAACAATTAATTGAAACTATTCAAACTCACCTTGATTTAACAAATGATGAGGCAAAAAATAAATCAATTGATCTTTTAAAAGAAGTTGGAATCAAAGATGCAGAAAAAAGATTTAATAATTACCCTCATCAGTTTTCAGGAGGAATGAGACAAAGAGTAGTAATTTCACTTGCATTGTGCTGTGAACCAGAACTTTTAATTGCAGATGAGCCAACCACAGCATTAGATGTTTCAATTCAATCCCAAATTCTTGAATTAATTAAAAAATTAACAAAAGAAAGAAATCTTGCAGTAATTTTAATTACTCATGATATGGGTGTAATAGCAGAGACAGCAGATAGAGTAGCTGTAATGAAAAGTGGAAACTTAGTTGAAATTGGTGAAACAAAAGAAATATTAACAAAGCCAAAGCAGACATATACTAAAAGTTTGGTTAGTTCTGTACCACCAACTAATAAAAAAATTTCTCGATTTGTAATTATTGAGAAGGAAAATAAAAGCAATCAAAATAATAATATTAAAATTCTAAATAGGTGGAATAAAAAAGAAATTATAGAGCAAGATTTAGTTACGATTAATAACCTTAGTAAAAGTTTTGATGATAATTTTTTTACAGAAAGTTCTAAGAACTCTGTAATGGCTGTAGACAATGTTTCATTTGATATTAAAGAAGGAGAATCCTTTGGATTAGTTGGAGAAAGTGGAAGTGGAAAATCCACAATTGCCAAAATGATAGTAAATTTATTTAAACCATCTTCAGGAGATATTTTTTTTGATAATATTTGTATTACAAAAATTAAAGATAAACTGGAAATGATGAAATTTAGAAAACAAATACAAATGATTTTTCAAGATCCATACTCTTCTTTAAATGGAAGATTAAAAGTTAAAGATATAATATCAGAACCAATTACTCTTCATAACCCTTCAATATCCTCTAATGACTTAAATAATTATATTTTTGACTTACTAGAGTCAGTTGAGCTTTCACAAAAATCTGCTGATAGATATCCTCACGAATTTTCTGGAGGCCAGAGACAAAGAATTTCTATTGCAAGAGCATTGGCTACCCAACCAAGGCTTCTTGTTTGTGATGAGCCAACTTCTGCTCTAGACGTTAGCATACAAGCACAAATTTTAAACTTATTAAAAGACCTTCAGGAACAATTAAATTTAACAATTTTATTTATTAGTCATGATTTGCCAGTTGTAAGACAAATGTGTGATAGAATTGGAGTGCTAAAAGATGGTCAATTATGTGAGGTTGCAAATACTGAGGAAATATTTTTAAAACCTCAGCATGATTACACAAAAAAACTTTTGCACTTAATGCCAAAAATTGAGTCTATATATAATTAATTTTGAGAAGCCTAAAATGAACGAATATTGGGACTAATTTTACTTATTATTTTGCATTCTCTCTTATAGATTGTATTATACCTTTTCAAAAAATTTAAGTTATGGCAGATAAAGATAGAGTCTTTATATTTGATACTACTATGCGTGATGGTGAACAATCGCCAGGTGCGTCTATGAGTTTGGAAGAAAAAATTCAAATTGCGAGAGTATTTGATGAATTGGGTGTTGATATTATTGAAGCTGGTTTTCCAATTGCATCTCCTGGAGATTTTGAAGCAGTTTCAGAAGTAAGTAAAATTTTAAAAAACTCTATTCCAGCAGGTCTTTCTAGACATTCTATAAAAGATATTGATAGAGCTTATGAAGCATTGAAACATGCTCCAAGATTTAGAATTCATACTTTTATTTCAACAAGTCCTTTACACATGAAACACAAACTTAATATGTCACCAGAGGATGTATATGAGTCGATTGGAAAACATGTTACTTATGCAAGAAAATTTACTGATGATGTAGAGTGGTCTTGTGAAGATGGAACAAGAACAGACATGGATTACATGTGTAAGACAGTTGAGCTTGCTATTAAAAGTGGAGCTACGACAATAAACATTCCAGATACTGTTGGGTATACAATCCCCTCTGAATTTACAAAGATTATAGAAACTTTATTTAATAAAGTTCCAAATATTGATAAAGCAATTTTATCAACTCATTGTCACAATGATTTAGGTTTAGCAGTTGCAAACTCTTTAGCTGGTATTCAAGCAGGAGCAAGACAAATTGAATGTACAATAAATGGTTTAGGTGAAAGAGCTGGTAATGCAGCATTAGAAGAAGTAGTCATGGCAATTAAGACACGACCTGATTTGATGCCTTATGATACAGGAATTAATACAACATTATTAAGCAAAGCATCAAAAATTGTATCCAACGCTACTGGTTTCCCAGTTCAATATAATAAAGCAATTGTAGGTAAAAATGCTTTTGCACACGAGGCAGGAATTCATCAAGATGGAATGTTAAAAAATAGACAAACTTATGAAATCATGACTCCTGAAAGTGTTGGAGTTAAACAAACTTCATTAGTTATGGGTAAACATTCTGGAAGACACGCTTTCAAAGATAAGATGAATAGTTTAGGTTATCCTAATCTTACTGACGATGTTGTAAGTAATGCATTTGCGAAATTTAAAGTTTTAGCTGATAAGAAAAAGCATGTTTATGATGAAGATATTATTGCGTTAGTAGATGATAGCTTGATTATTGATAATAAAGTTAATGCTATTAGCTTAAAATCATTAAAAGTATTTGCAGGAACAGGAGAACCTCAAAGAGCAGAGATGACTTTAAATGTTTATGGAGATGTAAAGCAAGCCGCAGAATTGGGTGATGGACCAGTTGATGCAATATTTAAATGCATTAAAAAGCTTTATCCACATGATGTAAATTTACAACTTTATCAAGTTCATGCAGTAACTGAAGGAACAGATGCACAAGCAACAGTGAGTGTTAAAATTGAAGAAAAAGGAAAAACAACAGTAGGTCAAGCGGCTGATACTGACACATTAGTTGCATCAGCGAATGCTTACATAAACGCACTAAATAAAATGATAATTAAACGAGATAAAACTGCTCCAATGGAGCAAGAAAATCAAAAGGTAAAAGGTATATAAAATGGGAATATTTGACAAAGTTAAAAAAATTTGGAGCCAAGACATGGCAATTGACCTTGGAACTGCAAATACACTAGTTGTTTTAAAAGGTCAGGGAGTAGTTTTAAATGAACCCTCAGTTGTTGCAATTGTGGAGCAGGGTGGAAAAAAAAATGTTTTGGCAGTTGGCGATGAAGCAAAAACAATGTTGGGAAGAACACCGGGGAACATAAGTGCAATTAGACCTTTAAGAGATGGAGTGATTGCAGATTTTATTGTCACAGAAGAAATGATCAAACATTTTATTAAAAAAGTTCATAAAGGTAGTACATTTGCAAATCCAAGAATTTTAATTTGTGTACCAACAGGATCAACACCAGTTGAAAGAAAAGCTATTCAAGATAGTGCACTTGCAGCAGGCGCTAGAAGAGTTCAATTAATTGAAGAACCTATCGCAGCGGCGATTGGTGCTGGATTGCCAATTTCTGAAGCAACTGGATCTATGATTGTTGACATAGGTGGCGGGACTAGTGAAATTGCTGTAATGTCATTAGGTGGATTAGTTTATTCTAAATCACTAAGAATTGCTGGAGACGCTATGGATACAGCAATAGTAAATTATATGAGGAAAGAATATAATTTGTTAATCGGAGATACTACTGCAGAAAAAATTAAAAAGGAAATGGGTACAGCAATACCATCAGGTGCTAATACTTATCCAGTTAAAGGTAGAGATTTAAGATCAGGTACACCAAAAGAAGTGAATATTACCGAAGAAGATACTGCGGAAGCATTAAATGATATTATGAAAGAAATGATTAATGCTATTAAACAAGCATTAGAAAATACTCCTCCAGAATTGTCAGCTGATTTAGTTGATATGGGTTTAACATTAACTGGAGGGGGTGCATTATTAAAAAATATTGATAAACGTTTTTCTAAAGAAACAGGTTTGCCAGTTCATGTTGCAGACGATCCACTATCGTGTGTAGCAGTTGGAACCGGAAAAGCTTTGGATCAAGAAGAAACTTTTTCTACTATGTTATCTGAATACTAAGATCAATGGCATCAAGCAGAGATGATTTTATAATTGCAATTAGATCTGCTTTTTTAAAAAAAAGCTATCAGCAAAAATTTTCTTTATTAACTCTTATATTTTTATCTTTTATTATAATAATATTAGGAAGTTTTAATTTTAAACCTATTAAATATATAAAAATAGTAATTAAAGAAGTTGTTTA
>JAOIVP010000015.1 GCA_028224115.1 Candidatus Pelagibacter sp.
CCTGACTCCTCAAGAGAGATTTTTTCTCCTTTAATTAATTTTTGAATGATTATTTTTCCTTTTGCAGAAACTTCCGTACCACCAACTCTATAATCCATAAAAGCATCATAAGTAATCGGAACCCATTTTTTAACAGTATCTAACATTATATCTGCATATACTCTTATTTCATATTGAGCATGGCTGTCAGCTCTTAACCTTAAAAAATTCATTAAATTTAATAAATCTGTTTTCCAATACCACTGGGTATAGGTATTTAATGTTAGATTCATTCTTGCAAGTTCTCTTGCTAAACCTTTTTTATTTTTATCAATAGTCGAACCATCAAATCTTTCATTAAGCATGGTTTCATAATTGTCATAAGTTCTTTCTGAGTCGTTTTTTAAAAGTTCCAAAACTTCTTTTGCTTGTTCACCCTCCAAAACATCTCCTCGTCCTTGTCTGTTACTTGAAGATTGTGCGGCTAGATTTTTGGCACTTGGTAAATAAAATTCCTTGTCTAAAATAGAATATCTTGCCGAGTATTCATTTACGTTTGCTGTTCTGTGTCTAATCCATTGACGAGCAATAAAAATTGGAAGCTTAACATGATATTTGATTTCACACATTTCGAATGGAGTACTATGCCAATGTCTCATTAAGTATTTAATCAAACCTGCGTCTGTTGAAACTTTTTTGGTTCCTTTTCCATAAGAAACTCTGGCTGATTGAACAATTGATGTGTCGTCTCCCATGTAATCAATCACTCTTACAAACCCATGGTCTAAAGCAGGAATTGCTTCATATAAAATATTTTCAAGTGCGGGAGCTGTAACCCTCTTTGTTTGATTCTTTTGTGACTGTTGTTCTTTAATCTCTTGTGATTGTTCGTTAGTTAATTTCATGATTTTTATTGAATCTCTTCTAAATGCTTTTATATTAATAATGTTGGTTTTCCAACTACGACGATAAACGAATTTCGTAATAACCATTGCGGACGTGGGGGCAGTACCCACCACCTCCACCATTACAACTTATGGGGGTGAACTAGAATCGACGAGTGACTAAAGGCTATTCTTTCGTTCGGGATTGTTCCACCGTGACGGGCTAATTTATAATTGCTAACGAAAGTTACGCACTTGCTGCCTAATTAACTTTGTTAATTAAGTAGACGGGGTTTGGGGCACCTGGCAACAGAACGCCCCTTTCTAATATTAAATATATTTATTTTTTTAATTCTGCTTGAGCGGCAGCAAGTCTTGCAATAGGAACTCTATAGGGTGAACAAGAAACATAATTTAGACCAACCCTAGAGCAAAACTCAATACTTTTAGGATCACCACCATGTTCTCCACAAATTCCAAGTTTCAATCTTTTATTTTGGCTTTTTCCCTTTTCAACAGCAATTTCAACTAAATCTGCAACCCCATCATCTATTGAAACAAATGGGTCAACTGAAAATATTTTATTGTCTAAATAATCATTTAAAAATTTTCCACTATCATCTCTACTAATTCCAAATGTTGTTTGCGTTAAATCATTAGTTCCAAAACTAAAAAACTCCGCATGTTTTGCAATTTCTTTAGCTTTTATTGCAGCTCTTGGAAGTTCAATCATTGTTCCAACCATAAATTCTATTTTGATTTTATGTTCTTTTTGAACTTTACTAGCAATGTTAATTACTAAATCTTTCATTATTTTAATTTCAGCTTCAGTAGACACTAAAGGAATCATAATTTCTGGAAATGCTGATTTAATTTTTTTCTTTTTTAATTCAGCTAATGCTTCAAAAATAGCTCTACATTGCATTTCATAAATCTCTGGAAAAGATATACCAAGTCTACAACCTCTATGACCTAACATTGGGTTTTGCTCATGTAATTCCTCTATTCTAGATTCAACTTCTTTTACTGGAAGACTTACAACATTTGCCACTTCATTAATTTCTTTTTCAGTACGAGGTAAAAATTCATGAAGAGGTGGATCTAACAAACGTACTGTAACGGGCAAACCACTCATAATTTTAAAAATTTCTACAAAATCTTTTTTTTGGTGAGGTAAAAGTTTTTCAAGTGCTTTAGCTCTATCTTCTTTAGTTTTAGATAAAATCATTTCACGAACAGATAAAATTCTTTCTTCATCAAAAAACATATGCTCTGTCCTACAAAGACCAATACCTTCTGCTCCAAAATCTTTAGCTGTTTTTGTATCTTTTGGTGTCTCTGAATTAGTTCTAATATTTAATTTTCTAAAATTATCTGCCCATGACATTAATTTTGAAAAATCACCAGAAATCTCTGGCTTAACTGTTGCAACACTTCCTGATATAACTCTACCTGTAGATCCATCAATCGTTATAACTTCACCTTCTTTTATTTCTATTGATGAAGTTTTAAATGATTTATTCTCATAATTAATATCAATTTCACTTGAACCAGAAACACATGGTCTACCCATTCCTCTTGCAACAACAGCTGCATGACTTGTCATTCCTCCTCTTGCGGTCAAAATCCCTTTGGCTGCGTGCATACCTTGAATATCCTCTGGTGATGTTTCCACTCTAACTAAAATTGTATCTTGCATCATCCCTGTTAATCTCTCGGCTTCTTCTGAAGTAAAAACTACCTTTCCACTAGCGGCACCTGGAGATGCTGGTAAACCGTTAGCTATAACATTTATTGAACTTTTTTCGTCCAATGTTGGATGAAGTAAAGTATCTAAAGAACTAGGATCAATTCTTAGGACAGCTTCTTTTTTTGAAATTAATTTTTCTTTAACCATGTCTACAGCAATCTTTACCGCTGATTTAGCAGTTCTTTTTCCAGATCTTGTTTGTAGCATCCATAGTTTTTTATTTTCAACTGTAAATTCAACATCTTGCATGTCTCTATAATGTTTTTCTAATTTTTTTAAAATTTTATGAAGTTGCTTGTAAACATTTGGCATAACTTCTTCCATTGATGGAGCTTTTACTTTTGCTTGTTGTCTTGCTTTTTTTGTTATGTATTGAGGCGTTCTAGTTCCAGCCACCACATCTTCACCTTGAGCATTTATTAAATATTCTCCATAAATCTCATTCAGTCCATTTGAAGGATTTCTAGTAAATACTACACCCGTTGCACAATCTTCACCCATGTTACCAAAAACCATTGATTGAACATTTACTGCTGTACCCCACTCAGCAGGAATTTGATTTAATTTTCTGTAAACTTTTGCTCTGTTGCTTTCCCAGGATAAAAATACTGCACTAATTGCTCCAAGTAATTGCTGATAAACATCTTGAGGAAAGTCTTTTTTGGTTTTTTCTTTAACTGTTCTTTTAAAATCAACTATTAAACCATCCCAATCACCCTCATCTAGATCAGTATCTAAAAGAACTCCTTTTGTAAGTTTATAATTTTCTATTAATTCCTCAAAATAATAACCTTCGACTCCCATTACTACATTTCCGTACATTTGAATAAATCTTCTATAGCTATCTTTAGCAAATCTTCCATTGGAGGTTTTTAAAGCTAAGGCATTAACAGTTTTATCATTTAAACCTAAATTTAAAATTGTATCCATCATTCCTGGCATTGACACTCTGGCTCCTGATCTCACTGAAAGTAACAAAGGGTTTTTTAAATCACCAAATTTTTTACCAACATCTTTTTCAATAATCTTTAATTCTTTTTTTATCTGAGCAACTAAGTTTTTATTTAATTTTTTTTTATCTTTATAAAAAAGTTCACATACCTTTGTTGAAATAGTAAATCCTGGTGGAACTGGTAGGCCCATTCTTCCCATTTCAGATAAATTTGCACCTTTGCCCCCTAAAAAATTTTTAGGATTTTTTATTTTTTTACTATCTTTAGATTTAAAATTTAGAATTAGTTTTTTCATTGAAGGGAATCGATTAAAGAAAAATTAACATAATATTCAAACGTTTTACATAACATTTGAATTAGTTCCAGCCTGTTTTTTTTAATTGTGATATCCTCATCGTTTACAATCACATTGTCAAAAAAATCAAAAATTACTTTTTTTGACTCAGCTAAATTATTGATAGATTGTTCAAAATCCTCATCTTTATTAATACTTCGAAAATACTTACTAAGTTCATTAATCTTTTTATATAAGTTTTTCTCAAACTCAGTTTTGAAAATACCAGGGTCAGTTGTATTTGATAATTCAAGGTTTTTGTCTTTTAATTCACTCTCTAATATACTTGAGGCTCTTTTGTAACTTGAGATTAAATCTACCCCATTAGGTTTATTAACAAATTTGTTTAAACTTTTAGCCTTACCAAAAATAACCACTGACTGATCTAAATTAAACGAACTTGTTGAAGCTAAAATAATATCACTACGAATTTTCTCTTCTTTCATATAAAATTTCAATCTATCCATCAAAAAACTGATTAATTCGTTTTGAAGAGATTTATTTTCAAATTCAAAACCTTGATCCAAATACAAGCCTGTAGAATAACTAATTAAATCTCTTATTTTAAAATCTTTTTTATTTTCAACTATTGTTTTAATTACTCCCAAGGCCAATCTTCTTAGAGCAAATGGGTCTTTGGAACTTGTTGGTTTTTGATTTATTCCAAAAAAACCAACTAAGGTGTCTATTTTATCAGCTAATGATAATGCCACACTATATGGCTTTTTGGGTACTTTTGAATTTAATCCAGCTGGCAAATATTGTTCACTTATTGCTTTACAAACATCTTTCTCAAAGCCTTGTGCTTCTGCAAAATAACCACCCATAATTCCCTGAAGCTCTGGAAATTCTCCAACAAGCTCAGAGACTAAATCAACTTTACAGATGGATGCAGATAGTTCAACCTTGTCTTTACTTATTAGCAATTCATCGGAAAGCATACCGCCAAGCTTTCTCATTCTTTGAACTTTATCAAAATATGTTCCCAACCCTTTAAAATAATTCATAGATTTTAGACTTGAAACTCTTTTAACTAAATTTTGTGATTTATCTTTTTGCCAAAAAAACTCAGCATCACTTAATCTAGCTTCTACAACTCTTTCATTTCCAAGTTTTATTAAACCACTCCTGTCATGCTTATTAGTTACAACTAAAAATTCATTAGTAATATTTCCCTTTTTATCAAAAGTTGGAAAATATTTTTGGTGGTGTTGCATAGTAATCATTAAAATTTCTTTAGGAATATTTAGAAATTTTCTATCAAATTCACACAATATAACGTTAGGTTGATCTGTTAGGTCAACAACTTCATCAAGTAACCTGGAATTATCTTCAATTAATATATTTTTCTTCTTTGAAATTTCATTTAATTTTTTTTCTATTAAATTTTTTCTTTGATTATGGTCAATGATAATATTTAATTTTTTAAAAAAATTATTATAATCTTTGAAATCAATAAATATTTTTTTCTTTTCCTCAAATTCTTTATCTATAAATGTTGAATTTGAAGAAGTTAAATGATGAAAATTAAAAGTTAATTTTTTTCTATCAAAAATTGCGAGAATTGATTTTAACGGTCTACCCCAATTTAAACTAAAATCACTCCATCTCATTGATTTTTTCCACTGAATTTTTTGTAATATTAAAGGTACCAATTCCTCTAATAAATCTTGAGTATTAAGCTTTTTTGATTTTGTTTTAAAAAAATAAAACTCTCCTTTATCTGTTGCTTTCTTAAAAAGATCTTTTTTAAAAATATTATTTGATCTCATAAAACCTTCTAACGCTAGTTCTGGAGCTTTTATACTTGGGCCCTTGATTTCTTCAGATTTTAAAATTATTTGTTTTTGCAGGCCTTCAAATAAAATGATTAGTCTATTAGGTGTTGAAAATGACGAGCTTTTTTTAAATAAAATAAACTTTTCATTAAATGATTTAATAAAACTATTTAATAAAACTTCTCTTAAATTCTTTTGAAGGGTCGAAGGTATTTCTTCACTAAATAATTCTAAAAAAAATTCTGACATCTAGCTTTGACTATTTAACCAAATACCTGCAGCAGCTTTAGTAATATCTCTAATTCTGCCTATATATCCGGCCCTTTGAGCAACACTAATTGCTCCTCTAGCATCTAAAATATTAAATATGTGACTTGCCTTTAGGCATTGATCATACGCTGGTAGTGATACATTTTTTTCTACAAGAGATTTGGCTTCAAGCTCAATCATATCAAACATTTTAAATAAACTATCAATATTTGCATGTTCAAAGTTATATGCAGAAAATTCTTTTTCTGCTTGATGAAAAACATCATGATATTTTACTCCTTCATCATTCCAAATAAGGTCATAAACATTTTTTTGTTGTTGGGTAAACATACAAATTCTTTCTAATCCATATGTAATCTCAACTGATACAGGTTTACATTCAAATCCTGCCATTTGCTGAAAGTATGTGAATTGTGTAATCTCCATACCATCACACCAAACTTCCCAACCTAAACCTGCGGCACCGAGAGTTGGGCTTTCCCAATCATCTTCTACAAATCTAATATCATGTTCCTTATGATCAATACCGATTAATGACAAGCTATTTAAATATAATTTTTTTATATTATCTGGTGAAGGTTTAATCAAAACTTGAAACTGATAATAGTGCTGTAGTCGATTTGGATTATCACCATACCTTCCATCTGTTGGTCTTCTTGATGGCTGAACATAAGCAGCCTTCCAATGCTTTGGACCTAGCGATCTAAGCGTAGTTGCTGGATGAAAAGTACCAGCCCCAACTTCCATATCGTAGGGCTGTAAAATAATACAACCATGTTTACTCCAGAATTTTTGAAGATTTAGAATTGTATCTTGAAATGATTGAAATTTTTGTTTTGGTTTTTTTAATTTAGAAACCATATCTTTGCCAGATTGACCTTTCATCTAAAATGTTGGCTAATTGATCCACTTGGTTACTAGAAGAAGAAAGTTTTTGACTTAACCACCCTTTAGTTTTTTCAAATTTTTTAATAACAACATCATTACCAAATTTTTCTTTTAGAATTTGATGAGCATCACCTACCCCATCTATTAATCCTAGTTCTTTAGCTTTACTACCTGACCAAAATTCTCCTGAAAAAAGTTCTACTTCAGATTTATTTAATTTAGTTCCTCTGCTTTTTTCTACTACATCTATAAAATCTTTGTGTAAATCTAACTGAATTTTTTTTAATCTTTCTATATCTTCATTTTTTTCTTCTAAAAATGGATCTAAAGTACTTTTATTCTTACCAGCTGTGTGAACTCTTCTTTCAACACCAATTTTCTTAATCAATTCTGTAAATCCAAATGAAGAATAAATAACTCCAATAGAGCCAATGATTGAGCTTGAATTTGCATAAATTTCATCTCCAGCACATGAGATTAAGTATCCACCCGATGCAGCAACATCTTCAGCAAATACAATTACTTTTTTTTTATTCTTTTTAGCTTCCTGTCTAATAAAACTATAAATTAAATGTGATTGAACTGGTGATCCTCCAGGAGAATTAATAGTTATTGCAACACAAGATGCTTTTTTAAGAGAAAAAGCCTTTTTTATAATTTCTTCTTGGCCAGCAAAATCTATACCTTGTTTAAATTTTCCAGCATTTCCTATAACGCCACTCAGTTTTATATGGGCTACAGTCTTTTTCTTTTTAAAAAAAGAGAACATTTTTAATCCTTATAGAATTATTAATTGAATATATTAATTACTTATAAATGAAGAAATAGGTGCGTCAATTGATAAGTAATATATAAAACCCAAATATATTAATTTAATTTAAATATGGGAACTGTAGTTCAGCTTAAAAATCAGATAAACGACTCATACTTTCAGCTTAAAGATTCTGTTGAAGATAAATTGGTTCTTACTGAAGAAAAGATAAAATCAAAGTTAGCCAGTGATGTTGAGTTAGTTCAAAAAATGACTGTCTACCACATTCAAACTGGTGGGAAGAGATTACGCGCCCTATTAACTCTTGGATCAGCAAAATTATGTGGGTACTCCAAAGGCTCAAGAGATATTAATTTAGCAGCTTGTGTTGAATTGATACACAGTGCAACTCTAATGCATGATGATGTAATTGATGAGGGAACCGTAAGAAGAGGTAAGGATACATTAAATAAAGTTTGGGATAATCATTCTTCAGTTTTAATTGGAGACTATTTATTAAGTAGATGTTTTGAAATGATGGTAGAAGATGGAAATTTGGAAGTTTTAAAATTGTTGTCATCAACTTCCTCAAAAATTGCTCAAGGAGAAGTTTTGCAACTTCAACATAAAGGTGAGGTTGATATGCTTGAGGAAACTTACCTAAAAATTATATCAGCAAAAACTGCTGAGCTTTTTGCAGCTGCAACAAAAGTAGGAGCAATTTTATCTGACGTTGACACTAAAGAAAAAGATGCTCTTGAGTTCTATGGAAGAAATCTTGGACTAACCTTTCAAATTGCTGATGATACACTTGACTACAATTCTGATTTAAAATTATTTGGTAAAAAGATAGGTCAAGATTTTTTTGAAGGTAAAATTACTTTACCTATTATTTTACTATTTCAAAAAATAGATATTGATGAAAAAAGATTATTAACAGAATTCTTTAAAAAAGATTTTAGAGAAAAAAATGACTTTAACAAAATAATTGTTTTAATAAAAAAATATGACATCATAAATGAGTGCTATCAAAAAGCTCAACATTACATCAATCTTGCTTCAAACTCTCTTACGGTATTTAAAGATTCAAAAGAAAAAACTATTTTAAGAAGCCTTACTTCGTTTAGTTTAGCTAGAAATTTTTAAGGACTTAATAAAGATCTTATCCAATTGCCACTTTTATCAATAGTGTAATTTAACCTTTCATGAATTCTGCTGTCTCCATCTAACCAAAATTCAATTCTTGTTGGTGATAAATTCCAACCAGACCAATGATTGGGTCTTGGTACATTATTTTTATCATCAAATTTTTGCTTAAACTCTTTAATTGAGCTTTCAAGCTCATCTCTATTTTTTAATTCTTTACTTTGTTTTGATGCCCATGCTCCAATCCTACTGTCATAGCCTCGTGAATTATAATACTGATCGGCTATACTATCTTCTACTTGAGTTATAGTTCCACTAATTCTTATTTGTCTTAAAAGACTTTTCCAATGAAAACACATTGCAGCATTTGGATTTTCTTTAAGTTCATTTCCTTTTTGACTATTTAAATTAGTGTAAAATACAAAACCGTTTTGATTAAACTCTTTTAACAAAACCATTCTTACTGATGGTATATTGTTCTTATTAGATGTTGCTAATGAAAGAGCATTAGGATCATTGGGCTCTGATTTTTTTGCTTCATCCATCCAAACTTTAAACAATTCAATAGGATCGTCTAGATCTAAGAAGCAGTTATTAAGACCAAGTGAGTTTTTTTCATTCATAATTTAAACAAAATAATCTATACAATATAAATAATGTCATTTAATACTTTTGGAAAGCTATTTCGTTTCTCAACTTGGGGAGAATCTCACGGACCTGCAATAGGTTGTGTTGTCGATGGATGTCCTCCTAACATAAGTATTAAAGAACAAGATATACAAATTGAACTAGATAAAAGAAAACCTGGACAATCAAAATTTACAACTCAGCGTAAAGAAGACGATAAAGTACAAATTTTATCTGGTGTGTTTGAGGGAAAGACAACTGGGACTCCTATATCACTAATAATTTACAACAAAGATATGAGGTCAAAAGATTATGGAAACATTAAAGATAAATTTAGACCAGGACATGCTGACTTAACTTATTTTAAGAAATATGGAATTAGAGATCATAGGGGTGGAGGGAGATCCTCTGCAAGGGAAACTGCAGCTCGTGTTGCTGCTGGAGCAATAGCTAAATTAGTTTTGCAAAATAAATTAGGTAAAAAGTTCAGAGTTATTGGGGCCGTGACCCAATTAGGTATATTAGGATGTGATGTAAATCAATGGAACGATAAAGTAATAACTAAAAATCCATTTTTCTGCCCGGATAAATCGATGATTAAACTTTGGGAAAAATATTTATTAGGTGTAAGAAAATCTGGATCTTCTTGTGGAGCTGTGATTGAAATAAGAGCAAGAGGAATACCTGCGGGATTAGGTGCCCCCATATATTCAAAACTAGACTCTGATATTGCTTCTGGTTTAATGAGTATTAACGCTGTCAAAGGGGTAAACATTGGATCTGGAATGAACTCAGCACAATTAAGTGGTGAACAAAACTCAGACGAAATTTCTCAAAAGGGTAAAAAGTTAAAATTTAATTCTAATAATGCTGGAGGAATCTTGGGTGGAATATCAAGTGGTCAAGAAATTATTGCCTCATTTGCTGTAAAACCTACTTCATCAATTTTAACCACTAGAAAAACAATTAATAAATTTGGAAAAAATACAACTATATCAGTTAAAGGAAGACATGACCCGTGTGTAGGGATAAGAGCTGTACCCGTAGGTGAAGCTATGATAAATTGCGTTTTATTAGATCATTACTTGATGCACAAAGCTCAGTGCAGTTAAACCAAATTAGTTTTTTACTACTTTAATAGAGTCTTTTGTAAACAAGACATCTAAAATTTTCTTTGAAATTTGTGAAGCATTTAGCCCTGCTACATCATACATTTTTTTTGGATTGTCTTGTTCAATAAAAGCATCAGGTAACATCATTGCTCTAAATTTTAATCCTTTATCAAATATTCCTTTCTCAGCTAATAAATTTTTAACATGAGAACCAAAACCTCCAATCGACCCTTCTTCTATAGTTATCATAACCTCATGTTCTCTAGCACATTTTAAAATAAGTTCTTGATCTAAAGGCTTTGCAAATCTTGCATCAACAATTGTTACTGACACACCTTTATTTTTTAATTCTTCTGCAGCTAATTTACATTCTTCAAGTCTTGTTCCCAAACTTAAAATACAAACTTGTTTTCCTTCTTGAATTACTTTTCCTTTTCCAATTTCAATTTTTTCATCAATTGAAGGCAAATCAAGACCCACACCTGTTCCACGTGGATATCTAATTGCACTTGGTTTATCGTTAATATCAACTGAAGTGTTTATCATTTTTACTAACTCAACTTCATCACTTGCAGCCATAACAATAAAATTAGGTAGTGTTGATAAATAAGTAATATCAAACGAACCAGCGTGTGTAGATCCATCTGCCCCAACTAGGCCAGCTCTATCTATTGCAAATCTTACAGGTAAACTTTGAATGGCCACATCATGAACAACCTGGTCATAAGCTCTTTGTAAAAAAGTAGAATAAATTGCAGCATAAGGTTTATAACCCTCTGTTGCTAGACCAGCTGCAAAAGTTACGGCGTGTTGTTCAGCTATACCCACATCAAACATTCTTTTTGGAAATTCCTTCCCAAAAATATCCATACCCGTTCCACCAGGCATCGCAGCTGTTATTCCTACAATTTTGCTATCTTTTTGAGCATGCTTAACTAAGGTATTTGCAAATACTTTTGTATAAGCTGGGAGATTACTTCCACTTTTTGCTTGCTCACCTGTTTTCACATTAAATTTTGAGACACCATGGTAATGATCAGATGCTTTTTCAGCATAAGAATAACCTTTTCCTTTTTGTGTTTTAATATGGATCATAATTGGACCTTCATGTTTCAGGTCCCTTGCATTCTTAAGAATCGGAATAAGACTTGTTAGATCATGACCATCTATTGGACCTGCATAATAAAAACCTAATGAGTTAAATAATGTGCCACCTGTAACTGCAGACCTTAGAAAATCTTCAGCCTTACCAGCTTTATCACTAAACCGTTTTGAGAATGAAGACATTAACAATTTAATTGTTTCCCTTAAACTAAAATAAATTTTTCCAGTAAATAACTTTGCCAGATAAGTTCTCATAGCCCCTACTGGTTTTGCAATTGACATATCGTTATCGTTCAAAATAACAATCATTTTAGTTTTTGATGCTCCTGCATTATTCATAGCCTCATAAGCCATACCCGCACTTATTGCACCATCACCAATTACAGCAATTACATTTGAGGATTTATTTGCTAATTTATTTGCTTCAGCAATTCCTAGTGCTGAAGATATAGATGTTGAACTGTGAGCAGCTCCAAAAGGATCGTACTCACTTTCTGATCTTTTTGTAAATCCTGACAATCCATTTCCTTGTCTTAAAGATCTAATCTTATTTTTTCTTCCTGTTAAAATTTTATGTGGATAAGATTGATGTCCTACATCCCAAATTAATTTATCATTAGGAGTATCAAAAACATAATGTATAGCTACTGTTAGCTCAACCACTCCTAAACCTGCACCTAAATGTCCTCCAGTTTCAGACACTGCACTAATCATCTCTTCTCTAACTTCATCAGAAACTTTTTGCAAATCATGTTCTGATAATTTTCTTAAATCAGATGGAAAGTTGATATCATTTAAAAATTTATAATTTTGCATTACTTTTCTCTGTGTAAAATGTAATTCAATGTTTCTTTAATATTTGTAGAATTTGAACCATATTTTTTTAAATTCTTATTTATTTTTAAAATAATTCTATCACAATATTTAATTGCATTCATATATCCTAGTAAGTTTATTAGTGTAGCTTTGCCTTTTTTTTGATCTTTTCCTGTTTTTTTTCCAGCAATTTTAGAGCTACCTTTGAAATCAATTAAATCATCAGCTATTTGAAATAATAAACCAATATCAGATCCCATATTTTCAAAAAATTTGATTTCTCTAGTATTTTTTTTCTTAATAATTGCTGGTACAGCACAGCAAAAACTAAATAATTTTCCTGTTTTTTTAATTTCCATTTCTATGATCTTGTTTTTAGATATCTTTTTTTTTTCGTAACTTAAATCTAGATATTGACCACCTGCTATACCTAAGTGACCTGAACATTGAGACAATTTCTTAATCAGATTAATTTTAATTGTTTCACTTATTTTTAAAGTAGGACTTGCTAAAATTTCAAATGCCATTGTAAGTAATGAATTTCCAGCAAGCACTGCTGTAGACTCTCCAAACTTAATATGTGTAGATGGTTTTCCTCTTCTGAATAAATCATTATCCATGCATGGTAAATCATCATGAATAAGAGAATAAGCATGAATACATTCTACAGCAGCTCCGATAGCAATTAATGTTTTGTAGTCTGTTGATAGTAATGAGCCAATATCAATTAAAACTTTAGATCTAATTTTTTTTCCGCCAGGAAATAAGCCGTAATTCATGGCTGGAATTAATTTAGAATTATTCTGTTGCTTAAGAAATTTCTTCAGAAAAAGGTTTGTATCTTTTGCAATCCTATCAAGTTCAGTTTTCATTTTTTTTTAATGATTTCTTTAACTTTTTTATTTGTTTCTTCACCTATGGATCTAAAACTTTTATGAAATTTTTTTTCAATAATATTGTTTAGCTTTAATAATTGTTGATAGCTTTCTACTGAATTATTAAGATCTTTTTCATTTTCTAAAGATTCTATTATTTTATTTGCCTGGTCTGTTAGCTCCTCAAGTGTACTTGTATTATTATCAGGTAGTAAATTTTTATCTTTCATATAATAATAATTATTAATACATGAAATCTATTCAATCAAATATCAAAAAAGCTAAAAATTATTTAGATAAAAATCATTGTGTAGCTGTGCCTACTGAAACTGTCTATGGATTAGCTGGAAACGCTTATTCAAACATTGCAGTAAACAAGATATTTAATTTAAAAAAAAGACCTAAGAACAACCCTTTAATTGTTCATTATTTGGATATTAATAAGCTTAAGGATGATTGTCATATTGATGATAATTTTATTAAGCTCTATAATCGCTTCTCTCCTGGACCAATTACATTTATTTTGAAGTTAAAAAAAGACAGTAAAATTTCTAAATTTGTAACCAATAAACAAACAAGCCTTGCTGTTCGTTTTCCTAAACATCCTCTATTTAGAAAACTACTTAAAGTTTTGAACTACCCATTAGCTGCACCAAGTGCAAATATATCGACCAGATTAAGCTCTGTTAAAGCATCTGATGTTATTGAGGAGTTTGGATCAAAAATTAAATATGTCCTAGATGGAGGAAGATGCCAAATTGGTTTGGAGTCCACAATTATCAATCTATTAAGTAAACCAACAATACTAAGATTTGGAGGATTAGATATTTCAAAAATTGAAAGAATATTAAAAAAAAAAATTTTAATTAAAACCAATTCAAAAAAGAAAATTG
>JAOIVP010000016.1 GCA_028224115.1 Candidatus Pelagibacter sp.
CAGCTAAAGCTGGAATAGAAAGTAAAAATGAAATTTTACTTGAGTCTAATCTATTAAATCTTAATATTCTAGCAGCTGTGATAGTTATACCTGCCCTACTCACTCCTGGCACCAAAGAAAGAATTTGAAATAAACTTATAAATAGAATTGATTGAAGATTTAAATTTGAAGAAATTTTTTTATCGAAACGATTTCTATCTGCTATAAATAGAGCAATTCCAAAAATTAAAGTTGTCCATGCTATAATTTTAATATTTCTTAGTTCATAAATAATTCCAGTGTAATATAAAATATATCCAACAATTATTAATGGAATTGATCCCACAATAATAAGACTTAAAAGTCTTTTATTATTTTTTACGTCTAATAAATCTTTTCTAAAAAAATATATGATTGCAAATAAAGACCCTAGATGAAGACTTATATCTATTAATAATGAGCCAGACTTGAATTCATACAAACTTGACACTATTATTAGATGTGCTGATGAACTTATAGGCAAAAACTCAGATATGCCTTGGATGGCAGAAAGTATTAAAACTTCTATAATGTTCTGTAACATTTTATCTAACTAGCTTAAAAAATATTCATTTAAAACAATTCGATTTAAGCATATTAGCTATGCAATTATTAGAAATCCTATAATTTTCAAACTTATATGGCTTAATAAAGTCATAGTAACTGACCTATTTTTAGCTTTATTTAATAAAAACAATATATAATTTGCCTTAAATTGTAAAAAAATATGACTGATAAAATGCTAAAGTTTGTAAAAATAGGTCAACAAACTCCACCTAAAAGAGAGACAGATGTCAGAAAAAAAGACTTTAATGAGATTTATGACGAATTTATTAATGAAAAGGCAAAGGAGCAATCCAGTAGATGTTCTCAGTGTGGTGTTCCTTTTTGTCAAGTTCACTGCCCATTGAGCAATAATATTCCAGATTGGCTAAAACTAACAGCAGAAGGAAGACTTAAGGAGGCTTATGAATTATCTCAAAGCACAAATAATATGCCAGAAGTTTGTGGAAGAATATGTCCACAAGACAGATTGTGCGAAGGAAATTGTGTTATTGAACAATCTGGACATGGAACAGTTACAATCGGCTCAATAGAAAAATATATTACTGATAATGCATGGGAACAAGGTTGGGTAAAACCTATAAATATTTCTAATGAAAAAAATGAAAGTATTGGAATAATTGGAGCGGGTCCAGCTGGACTAGCTGCTGCTGAAGAATTGAGAAAAAGTGGATATAAAATTACAGTTTATGACAGATATGATAGGGCTGGAGGATTGCTGATTTACGGTATTCCAAATTTTAAACTTGAGAAAGAAGTTGTTGAGAGAAGAACGAAGCTTTTAAAAGATGGGGGAATTGAATTTATACAAAATTTTGAAGTCGGAAAAGATGCAAGTTTAGAACAATTAAGAAAAAAACATGATGCAATTTTAATTGCAACAGGAGTTTATAAAGCTAGGGAGATTGAGCTGCCAGGAAACGATTTAAATAATATTTTTCCAGCAATGGATTTTCTAACAGCGTCAAATAAAAAAGGATTAGGGGATAAGGTAGAATTATTTGATAAGGGAATTTTGAATGCAGAAGGAAAGGATATTGTTGTTATTGGTGGTGGAGATACAGCGATGGACTGTGTAAGAACATCAATAAGACAAAAAGCGAAATCTGTTAAGTGTTTATACAGAAGAGATAAAGAGAATATGCCTGGATCAGCAAGAGAGGTAGCTAACGCTGAAGAAGAAGGTGTAGAGTTTGTTTGGTTATCAAGTACCAAAGAATTTAAAGGAACAAATAAAGTTGAAAAATTAATTGTAGATCAAATAAAATTAGGTGAGCCTGATGAAAGCGGTAGAAGAAAACCAGAGATTCAAGAAAACTCAAGCTTTGAAGTAAAAACTGATATGGTCATTAAAGCACTGGGTTTCGATCCTGAAGATTTACCAACCTTGTTTGACGCAAATGAATTACAAGTGACAAAATGGGGAACTATAAAAACTGATTTTGATACAATGGAAACAAATTTGAGTGGAGTTTTTGCGGCAGGTGACATAATTAGAGGAGCATCTTTAGTTGTTTGGGCAATTAAAGATGGAAGAGATGCTGCTACTTCAATTAAAAAGCATATAGAAAATAAGCGTTTAAAACAGCCAAGAGTAGCTTAATGGAAAATTATAAAAAAAATCTTGAAATACTAAAAAAAAACCATGTCTATTCTGAAGAGATGGAACACGATGCTTGTGGTGTTGGTTTAATTGCATCTACCGAAGGGAAGAAGTCTCGTAAAGTTGTTGAATATGGAATTGAAGCTTTAAAAGCTGTTTGGCATAGAGGAGCGGTTGACGCTGATGGAAAGACAGGGGATGGTGCAGGTATACATGTAGAGATACCAAAGGATTTTTTTATAGAAAAAATAGAAGTCACTGGTCATTCCTACGATAATTCAGAAATATGTGTTGGAATGATTTTTTTACCAAGAAATGATTATGCAGCACAAGAAAGCTGCAAAACAATAGTTGAGAGCGAATTAACAAAAAATGATTTTAGCATATTTGGCTGGAGACAAGTTCCAGTTAATCCAAAAGTTTTAGGTGAAAAAGCATTTCAAACAATGCCTGAAATTATTCAAGTACTATTTAAATCTAATAACCCAGAATTACTTAACAAAGATCTTGAGAGAAAAATATATGAAACAAGAAGAATAATAGAAAATAAAGCTTTTCAAGTTTCTTTGAATAATTTTTATATTTGTTCTCTTAGCTCAAAATCAATTATCTATAAGGGAATGTTTTTAGCAGAAGCTATCTCAGATTTTTTCTTAGATTTAAAGGACGAAAGATTTGTCTCTAGATATGCAATATTTCATCAAAGATTTTCTACCAATACAGCACCAAGCTGGAATTTAGCCCAACCATTTAGAGCGATTGCTCATAATGGAGAAATTAATACATATAGAGGAAATAAAAATTGGATGAAAGTTCATGAGCAAGAAATGAATAGTCCTCTTTTTGATAACATAGAAAATTTAAAACCAGTAATTCAGCAAGGTGCATCTGACTCTGCAGCTTTAGATAACGTTTTTGAATTATTAAATATCTCAGGTCAGCCAGCGCCACTAGCAAAATTAATGTTAGTGCCTGATGCTTGGTCTAAAAAGAATAAAACTCTATCTAAAGATCACCAACAATTATTTAATTTTTTGAATAGTACGATGGAACCATGGGATGGACCTGCGGCTATAGCTGGAACAGATAATGAGTGGGTAATTGCTGCAAATGATAGAAATGGATTAAGACCATTAAGATATGCAATTACTAAAGATAATTTATTATTTGCAGGTTCTGAAACAGGCATGATCGAATTAAATGAGAAGAAAATTTTAACAAAAGGAAGATTGGGTCCAGGAGAAATAATAGGGGTTAGAATTGAAAAAGGAAAAGTATTTACTAATAGTAAAATTAAAGATTATTTAGCAAAGGAATATAAACATTTTAATTCTCAAATTATCGATTTAGACGAAAAAATTACTATTTCTGGGGAAAAAAATACATTTTCTGGAGATGACTTAAGACGAAGACAATACACATTTGGAATGAGTCTAGAAGATTTAGAGCTTATTTTGCACCCAATGGCTGAAGATGCAAAAGAAGCGATAGGCTCTATGGGAGATGATACACCTCTTGCAGTATTGTCTGATAAATATAGACCTCTATATCATTTTTTCAGACAAAATTTTAGTCAAGTAACAAATCCACCAATCGACTCCTTAAGAGAAAATAAGGTTATGAGTTTAAAAACAAGATTTGGAAATTTGGGTAACATCTTAGATTTTGATAATTTAACCAAACAAAATATATACGTTTTAAATAGCCCTATTTTATCAAATTCTCAATTTGATAAATTTATTAATTTTTTTGGCAAAAATTCATTAGTTATAGATTGTACTTTTTCAAAAGAACAAAGTTTGTTTCAGTCATTAAAAAAAATTCAAAAAGATGCAGAAATTGCCGTGAGGCAAGGTATTACCCAATTAATTTTAAGTGATAAAGAATTATCAGAAACTAATTTGCCAATTCCTATGCTTTTGTGTGTTGGTGCAATCAATTCATTTTTGATAGAAAAAAAATTAAGAGGATATGTTTCTATAAACGTTCAATCTGGAGAAGCTTTAGATACACACTCATTTGCAACCATGATTGGTGTAGGAGCAACAACAGTAAATCCTTATCTTGCATTTGATAGTTTATATCAAAGACATGAAAAAAAACTTTTTGGAAAATTTAGTTTTGATGAATGTGTAGAGAGATACATTAAATCAGTGAATGCTGGTCTATTAAAAATTATGTCTAAAATGGGAATTTCTGTTTTGAGTTCTTATAGAGGAGGATGTAATTTTGAAACTGTTGGTTTAAGCAGAACAATTGTTGCTGACTATTTTCCAGGCGTTGTATCAAAAATATCTGGAATTGGATTAACAGGATTAGAAAAAAAAATCAGATCAATTCATAAGGAAGCATTTGATAGTTCTGAAACAATTTTACCAATAGGTGGAATATATAGATACCGTAAAAATGGAGAAACACACCAATATCAGGGCAAGTTAATTCATTTATTACAAAGTGCTGTAGGATCTAATTCTTATGAGGCTTATAAGAGATATGCAGAAGGAATATATAACTTACCACCAATTAATTTGAGAGACTTAATTGATTTTAGATCAAAAAAATTGAAAGGACCGATTGATATCTCTGAAGTTGAACCAATACAAAATATACTTAAAAGATTTGGAAGTGGAAGCATGTCACATGGAGCTCTTTCAAAAGAGGCTCATGAAACTCTTGCTACTGGAATGAATAGAATTAAAGGTGCATCTTGTAGTGGTGAAGGTGGAGAAGATGAGAGCAGGTTTAAAGTTTTAGAAAATGGAGATAGTGCAAACTCTAGAGTAAAACAAATAGCATCAGCAAGATTTGGTGTTACAGTTAATTATCTAAACAATTGTAATGAAATTGAAATTAAAATAGCTCAAGGAGCTAAACCTGGAGAAGGTGGGCAATTACCAGGCTTTAAAGTTACAGAGGAAATTGCAAAACTAAGACACTCAACACCTGGAGTTACATTGATTTCTCCCCCACCACATCATGATATTTATTCTATAGAAGATCTTGCCCAACTTATTTATGATTTAAAACAAATAAACCCTAAAGCAAGAATTGGAGTTAAGCTTGTTGCTTCATCAGGTGTAGGAACAATTGCGGCTGGAGTAGCCAAAGCGAAAGCAGACATCATATTAATATCGGGACATAATGGTGGTACTGGTGCAACACCACAAACTAGTGTTAAGTATGTGGGAATTCCTTGGGAAATGGGTTTGACAGAAGCCAATCAGGTTTTAACTTTAAATAATTTAAGACACAAAGTTACTTTAAGAACTGATGGTGGAATTAAAACTGGAAGAGATGTTGTTATTGCAGCAATGATGGGAGCTGAAGAATACGGAGTAGCAACAACCGCTTTAGTTGCGATGGGTTGTATCATGGTTAGACAATGTCATTCAAATACATGTCCAGTTGGTGTTTGCACTCAAGATGAAAAACTTAGAGAAAAATTTACAGGGACTCCAGACAAAGTAGTAAATTTATTTACATTTATTGCATCCGAAGTAAGAGAAATTTTAGCAAAAATAGGTTTTAAATCATTAAATGAAATTATTGGAAGGACAGATCTTTTAATGCAGGTTAGTAAAGCCTCTCCGAATCTTGATGATTTAGATTTGAACCCACTTTTTGTACAGGCAGATAATGGTAATAATAAAAGATATTGTGAAAACCAGGAAATAAATCATGTACCAGATACACTTGATCAAGAAATTTGGCCAGAAATTGAGAAAGCTTTAGATAGTTCTGAAAAAATAGAAAAAGAATATGAGATTAAAAATACAAATAGAGCTGTTGGAACAAGAATATCTCATCATCTATATAATAAATATGGATATGAAAAACTTAATGAAAACTTTTTAGTATTAAATTTCAAAGGATCAGCAGGACAGTCATTTGGTGCCTTTTCAGCAAAAGGCTTAAAACTTGTTCTTAAAGGAGATGCTAATGATTATGTAGGTAAGGGGCTATCAGGCGCTACAATCTCAATCAAATTGTCTGATGAAAGCAATCTAATTTCAAATGAAAACACCATTATAGGAAATACAGTTTTATATGGTGCTACATCAGGAAAATTATTTGCAGCTGGGCAAGCGGGAGAAAGATTTGCGGTTCGAAACTCTGGAGCAACTACCGTAATTGAAGGATGTGACTCTAACGGTTGTGAATATATGACAGGAGGAACAGTAGTAATCTTAGGTGATGTAGGCGATAATTTTGCAGCGGGTATGACAGGGGGAATGGCATTTATTTATGATAAATCATCAGAATTTGAAAAAAAAGTAAACAACGAATCTGTTGTATGGCAAAATGTAGAAACAGATTATTGGAAAACATATCTTAAAGGTTTAATCAAAGAACATTTTGAAGAAACAGGATCTAATTTATCAAAATTGTTAATTGAAAATTATGATGAAGAGTTAAAGAATTTTGTTCAAGTTTGTCCGAAAGAAATGTTAGATAAATTAAGTAATCCAATTAGTTACAAACCAGTTATTAAAGAAGTTGGCTAAATAATCAATTTAAGTTCTTTTATTATTATTTTAAGCCATTTTTGACTTGATAAACTGTGGTCTCCATCTTTAACAATTACTAATTTTTTTTTGGCATTTAAAAAAATTTTCAAAACTTTTCTTGAATAAGAAACGGGCACAACCTCATCTTTTTGTCCATGTACCATAGTGATATTTATTTTAGATTTAATTTTTTTGTTTAAAACTTTATTTTTTCTACCATCTTTTATTAACTGGAGAGTGATTGGATATTCATAGTCGCCATGTTTTAATTGCAGAATTCCTTTTTGAATAGTTTCAGACTTCATTTTTTTTGTAAATTTTTTCCACATCAAATTTTCTAAAAATTCAGGCGCAGATCCAATTCCCAAAAATCCCTTTATTTGACTTTTAAATTGCTGAAACTGTTTAAGTGCTAACCACGCACCCATACTTGAACCAACAATAGTAAAGTCATTTTGTTTAACAAATTTTTTAATAAGTATCGATGTTTCATTACTCCATTTTGTAATATTACCATTAGTAAATTTTCCAGATGATTTTCCATGTCCTGTATATTCTAGTGCTAAAAAACTTAGTTTATTTTGTTTAGCAAATTTTAAAAAAGCATTTGGTTTTTTTCCTTCTAAATCAGACATAAAACCATGTAAAAAAACAACAAATGGAGCGTTTCTATAAATGTTGCAAATAAATCTTATTTTCTTACTTTTTGAGATTTTGAGATATTTGAAATGAGTCATAATCGTTTATATGTTTAATCTAATAATATATAATCATATCAAATGTCATCTAATTTAAAAGTTTTACAAGTCATACCAAAATTAGGTTACGGAGGAGCAGAGACCGGTTGTTACGACATTGCTCATTATTTACCTGAAAATAATTGTGGATCTTATATTGTAACTAGTGGAGGAGAACTTCTTAAATTTGTTGATAAAAGAAAAGTAAAAATAATAAAACTTCCTGTCCATAGTAAAAATCCATTAATTATATTTATTAATTTTTTAGCTTTAATTTTCATTATACTTATTAATAATATTTCAATTGTACATGCTAGAAGTAGAGCGCCAGCTTGGTCTTGTTTGATGGCAGCTAAAATTACTGGTAGAAAATTTGTTACTACCTTTCATGGGACTTATAATTTCAACAGTAAAATTAAAAAATTTTATAATTCTGTAATGGTTAGGTCTGATTTAATTATAGCAGGATCTAATTTTATTTTTTCTCACATCAAAGAAAATTATAGTAAATATCTTAATGCTAAAAAAAAACTTTTAGTTATTTTTAGAGGTATCAATATTGATTATTTTGATCCAACTACCAAATTAGATAGTGATGAAAAAAAATTATTAAAAAAATGGGAAATAGAAAAAGATAAAAAAATAATTCTTTTACCTGGAAGATTAACAGGATGGAAAGGACAAGAAGTTTTTATAGAGGCAATTAATTTAGTTAATATTGAACTTGGGTATGAAGCTTTTTATGCCGTGATACTTGGAAGTGATCAAGGGAGAGATTTATATAAAAAAAAACTTATCAGACTTACAGAGCAGTATAGATTAATTAATCAGGTAAAGTTTATTGATCATTGTAAAGATATGGCTTTAGCTTACAAAGTTTCAGATATAGTGGTGTCAGCATCAATTGAGCCAGAGGCTTTTGGAAGAGTTGCTGTTGAAGCTCAATCAATGGAAAAGCCTATAATTGCAAGTAATATTGGTGGCTCTAATGAAACAGTAATAGATGAAAAAACAGGTTTTTTATTTGAGTCTAACAATGCGAAATCATTAAGCCAAAAAATTTTAAAAATACTTTCTATGGATGAAGCATCATTAAGTTCAATAGGTAGAGAAGGAAGAAAAAACATAATTCAAAAATTTAATGTTGAAAAAATGTGCTTTTCTACTTATTCAGAGTATAAAAGAATATTAAATTAAATGCCTATAATTACATTACCCGATGGAAATAATTTATCATTTCCAGACAAAGTTACAGGTCTAGATGTAGCTGAAAAAATTAGTAAGTCACTTGCTAAACAAGCAATGGTTATAAGTATTGATGGCGATCTAAAAGATTTAGATTTTTTAATAGAAAAAGATTGTTCAATTAAAATTTTTACATCAAAAAACCCTGAGGGCTTAGAAACTATAAGACATGATACAGCTCATATTTTAGCTATGGCTGTTCAAGAATTATTTCCTGGAACACAAGTAACTATTGGTCCAGTTATTGAAAATGGCTTTTATTATGATTTTGCCAGAAAGGAACCTTTTACTGAAGATGATTTGGAACAAATTGAAAATAAAATGAAAGAAATTGTAGATAGAAATGAAATTACAAAAAGAGAAGTTTGGGAAAGAAATAAAGCTATCTCACATTTTAAAGAAAAAGGAGAAACCTATAAAGCAGAATTAATTGAAGCAATTCCAGAAAATGAGGATGTGTCTATTTATTTTCATGGAGATTGGCATGACTTATGTAGAGGGCCTCATCTTTCTTCAACAGGTAAAGTTGGAAAATTTTTTAAACTTACTAAAGTTTCAGGAGCCTATTGGAGAGGAGACTCTAACAATGAAATGTTGCAAAGAATATATGGAACAAGCTGGGCAACCCAAAAAGATTTAGATGAATATTTAAAAAGAATTGAAGAAGCTGAAAAAAGAGATCATCGAAAACTTGGAAAAGAAATGGATTTATTTCATTTTAGAGAAGAAAGTCCAGGGTCTGTATTTTGGCATGAAAGAGGATGGGCTTTATTTCAAAAATTAATTAATTATATGAGAGGCAGACAGGATGCAGCAGGATATAAAGAAGTAAATACGCCAGAGATATTAGATAGACAATTGTGGGAAAAATCTGGTCATTGGGAAAAATATGGAGAAAATATGTACACATCTGAAACACCAGATGAAAAAGTATTTGCAATTAAACCCATGAATTGTCCTGGACATATTCAAGTATTTAACCAAGGTTTAAAAAGCTATAGAGATCTCCCTTTACGAATTACAGAATTTGGAAAAGTACATCGTTATGAACCATCAGGAGCTTTGCATGGTCTATTAAGGGTGAGAGCATTTACACAGGATGACGCTCATATATTCTGTTCTGAAGATCAAATTACAAGTGAATGTTTAGAGGTTACTAATTTGATTTTGGATATCTATAAAGATTTAGGTTTTGAAAATGTAATTCTTAAATATGCTGACAGACCAGAAGTAAGAGTTGGGGAAGATGAAGTTTGGGATAAAGCTGAAGCCTCTTTACTTGAGGCGGTTAAAGCATCAAAGTTAGAATATACTATTAATAAAGGTGAGGGTGCATTTTATGGTCCAAAAATTGAGTTTGTATTAAGAGACGCAATTGGTAGAGATTGGCAGTGTGGAACTTTACAAGTTGATTTAAACTTACCAGGAAGATTGGATGCTTCTTATGTTGATAAAGATGGAACTAAAAAAGTACCTGTTATGCTTCATCGAGCTTTATTTGGATCTTTAGAAAGATTTATAGGAATTCTTATTGAAAACTATGCTGGAAAATTTCCTTTTTGGATCTCTCCATTACAAACAGTTGTAATACCAATATCAGAAGAATTTGATGATTATGCCATTGAAGTGTCAAAAAAAATTAAACAAGTAGGCATAAGTTCAAACGTTGATTTAAAAAAACATAATTTAAATTACAAAATAAGAGATCATTCATTAGAAAAAATACCTCTTTTATTAATTTGTGGTAAAAAAGAAGTTGACTCTAACTCTGTAACGATTAGAAGATTGGACTCGAACAAACAAGAAAATATGGATTTAAATTTATTCTTAAAAACTTTCTCTGCTTTAAACAAAGCATCCTCAAACTAAGTGGCAGATTTTAAACAAAATTACTTTCAAAGAAGAACAAAAGACAGAGGTCCTAGATCTAATAATAGAATCTCGTCTCCTGATGTACAGGTTATAGCAAGCGATGGTGAAAACCTTGGTGTGATGAATACTAATGAGGCAATTTCAATGGCAAAAAATCAAGGATTAGATTTAATAGAGATAGCTGCCAACGCAAACCCACCTGTTTGTAAAATTATGGATATGGGTAAGTTTAAATATGACGCCCAAAAGAAAGCAAATATTGCTAAGAAAAAACAAAAAATTGTTTTATTAAAAGAAATTAAAATGAGACCTGTTACAGAAACACATGATTATGATTTTAAGGTTAAAAATGCAAAAAAATTTATAGCTAAGGGAGATAAAGTAAAATTTACCGTTAGATTTAAAGGTCGTGAACTACAGCACTCTCACTTAGGAAAAGAATTGATGGATAAGATCAAAGAAGACATGAAGGATATTGGTAAGGTAGAATTGCACCCTAAGTTTGATGGTAAGCAAATGATTATGGTAATTCAGCCTTTATAGGCCTTAATATAGGTTGTAAATTTATATCAATCTTTGTATAACACCGCAGAATTATGCCAAAACTAAAAACAAAAAGCTCAGCTAAAAAAAGATTTAAGATATCTGCAACTGGCAAAGTAATGACAGCCCAGGCTGGTAAAAGACATGGTATGATTAAAAGAACGAATTCTCAAATTAGAAAATTAAGAGGCACAACAACTATGTCAAAACAAGATGGCAAAATTGTTAAATCATATATGCCTTACAGTTTAAGAGGTTAATAATGGCAAGAGTAAAAAGAGGCGTAACTAGCAAAGCAAAACATAAAAAAGTTTTAAAAGCTGTCAAAGGCCAATGGGGCAGAAGAAAAAATACTATCAGAGTTGCAAAGCAAGCTATGGAAAAGGCAATGCAGTATGCTTACAGAGATAGAAGAAATAAAAAAAGAGATTTCAAATCTCTATGGATACAAAGAATTAATGCTGGTGTTAGAGCTGAAGGTTTGACTTATTCTAAATTTATCAATGGTCTTGGAAAATGTGGAATCACAATTGATAGAAAAATTCTAGCTGAAATTGCTTACGATAGCCCAGAGGCATTTAAAACAATTGTACAAAAAGCTCAATCAGCTTTAAATTAATCTTCGCTATTGTTTTTATTTCTTAACGAAATAATCTATCAATATGTCAGACATAAAAAATATTAAAAATGACTATTTGGCTAAACTTAATAATAATTTAAGTTTAGAAGAAATTAATCAAATCAAGACAGAGTTATTTGGGAAAAATGGTTTGGTTTCTACTCAATTCAAAAATATTGGATCTATACCAGAGGCAGATAGAAAAAAATTTGCATCAGATCTAAATCAAATCAAGGATGAGTTGCAAAATTTAATTACTAACAAAATTAATGAAATTGAGTCAAAAAAAATAAATGAAAAATTAGAAAAAGAAAAAATTGATGTAACTCTTCCTGAACGATCATTTATTAGAGGTAAAATTCATCCTGTTTCACAAACTATAGATGAAATTTCATCAATCTTTTCTGAAATAGGTTTTGGTGTTGAGGAGGGTCCAGATATTGAAAATGAATATAATAATTTTACTGCCTTAAACACTCCTGACAATCATCCAGCGAGAGATATGCATGACACATTTTATCTTGATGAAAATAAAGAAATTTTACTAAGAACTCATACATCGCCAGTTCAAATTAGAACTATGTTGAAAGACAAGCCTCCATTTAAGATCATTGCACCTGGAAGAACTTATAGATCCGATAGTGATCAAACACATGCACCAATGTTTCATCAAGTAGAAGGATTACATATAGACAAAAATATTAACATGGGTCACTTAAAAGGTTGTTTAAATTATTTTATTAAAGAATTTTTTGAAGTTGAAAAAATTAAAATGAGATTTAGGCCAAGTCATTTTCCATTTACTGAACCTTCAGCGGAGGTAGATATTGGTTATGAAATTAAAGATGGAAAAATAGTTATCGGAGAAGGTGACCAATGGCTTGAAATTTTAGGTTGTGGAATGGTCCATCCTAATGTTTTAAAAAATGTCAAAGTTGATCCGTCAAAGTATCAAGGGTATGCGTTTGGGATTGGGATTGATAGATTAGCAATGCTTAAATATGGTATTAATGACTTAAGAGCTTTCTTTGATTGTGATTATAGATGGTTAAATCATTTTGGTTTTGATCCTTTGGATGTACCAACAAATTATAGAGGTTTGAGCCGATGAAAATCACATTTGATTGGTTAAAAGATCATTTAGATACAAAATTAAATGAAGAAAAACTTCTAGAACAGTTAACGAATGTTGGGCTGGAAGTTGAAGGCGTAGAAAACTTGTATGAAGGTCTTGATTTATTCAAAGTAGCAAAAATCATAAAGACTGAAAAACATCCAAATGCAGATCGACTTAAAGTTTGTGATGTTGATGTTGGAGAAAAAGAATTAAAAAAAGTTGTATGTGGTGCAACGAATGCAAGAGAGGGATTAATTACAATATACGCTCCTCCTGGAGCGGTAGTTCCAAAAAATAAAGTAAAGTTAGTTGTTGCTAAGATTAGAGATGTTATTTCATATGGGATGCTTTGTTCTGAATCTGAATTAAATTTATCGGATGAAAGTGATGGAATTACAGAATTATCATCAAAAAAATATGAAAAGAGTATTGGAAAAAGTTATTTTTCAAAATCAAATTCAAATCTTATAGATTTATCAATTACACCTAATAGGCCAGACTGTCTTGGTGTTAGAGGAATAGCTAGAGATCTTGCTGCATCAGGTTTTGGAAAACTAAAAAATTTAAAACAAAAAAAAATTAAGTCGAATACTAAGCAAACTTTAAAAGTAAAAATTAATAAAGAAAAAAATCAAGCATGTAATTCTTTTGGTAGCTGTTTAATTACTAATGTAAAAAATACTGAAAGTCCCAAATGGCTAAAAGATAAATTGGTTTCAATAGGGCAAAAGCCAATTTCAGCAATAGTTGATATTACTAATTATGTAATGCTTGATATAAATCGACCGTTGCACGCTTATGATGCTGATAAAATTGAAAAAGGCATTGTAGTTAGAAATTCAAAATTGGGTGAAGAATTCATGGCTCTAGATAATAAAAGTTATAAATTAGAAGATGGGATGTGTGTAATTAGTGATGGCAAGGGTGTATTGGGATTAGGTGGAATTATTGGAGGAACAAGATCTGGTACAGAATTTGATACTAAAAATATTTTATTAGAGTCTGCTTATTTCGATCCCAGATCTATTAGAAGCACATCAAAAAAACTAAACTTAGATACAGATGCAAAGTTTAGATTTGAAAGAGGAATTGATCCATTATCCATTGAAGATGGTTTAAATAAAGCAGCAT
>JAOIVP010000017.1 GCA_028224115.1 Candidatus Pelagibacter sp.
TAAAAGACAAAATTATATTAATAAGTTTTTAACATTAACTGAAGGTATTATTGATAAAAGAGATAGTAATCGTTTCTTAAAAATGGTTCAAAATTTAAAAAATCTAAAATCAGGTCAATTAGATAAACTAAATATAGAAATTAAAAAAAGTAATTTAAAAAGAAATTTAAAAAAAGGAATTTTTTAGTGCATTTTGTTGAAAAAGAACCAAGTCAAAAAAGAATAGATTTTGTTGAAAAATTAAAATCAAATAAAATTCTAAGAGTGCCTGGTGCCTATAACCCCTTAACTGCTAAATTAATTGAAGAGATTGGTTATGATGCAGTCTACGTATCAGGTGGAGTAATGGCTAATGATTTAGGATTTCCAGATATTGGTCTAACAACACTCCAAGATGTTAGCACTAGATCATATTTAATTTCAAGAGTTACAAACTTACCAACAATCGTTGATATAGATACTGGCTTTAAGTCTTGTAAAGAAACTATTGAAACTTTTGAGGAATTTGGAATTGCAGCTGTACATTTAGAAGATCAAATTGAAAGAAAGAGATGCGGTCATCTTGATAATAAAGAATTAATTTCAACAGAAGCTATGGTTGATAAAATTAAAGAATGTGTTGCTGCTAAAAAAGATAATAATTTTAAAATTATTGCAAGATCAGATGCTAAAGGCGTTGAAGGAATTGATAAAATGATCGACAGATGTAAAGCATATATAGATGCAGGAGCTGAAATTATATTTCCAGAAGCATTACAAGATGAAAAAGATTTTGAAAAAGTGAGAAAAGAACTTTCGTGCTACTTATTAGCTAATATGACTGAGTTTGGAAAATCAAAGCTTTTTAATTACAAAGAATTGGAGAATTTTGGATACAATATAGTGATTTATCCAGTTACTACTCAACGATTAGCAATGAAAAATGTAGAAGATGGGCTAAAGGACATTTATGCAAATGGACATCAGAATAATATTATTGATAAAATGCAAACTAGAAAAAGACTTTATGAGTTAGTTGAGTATGAAAAATACAACTCACTTGATGAAAAAATTTATAACTTTAGTACGGAAGGACATGATTAATGAGTGATGAAATTAAAAAAGGTTTATTAGGGATTGTAGTTGATGAAACAGAAGTTTCTAAAGTAATGCCTGAAATTAATTCTCTTACATATAGAGGTTATGCTGCTCAAGATTTATGTGAGTACTGTAGATTTGAAGAAGTTGCTTATTTAATTTTAAATAAAGATCTTCCAAATTCAATTCAATTAAAACAGTTTGAAAAAGAGGAAAAAAATAACAGAGAATTATCTAAAAATTTGTATGAGATAATTAAACATATGCCAAAAAAATCTCATCCTATGGATGTTGCAAGAACAGCTGTTAGTGTAATGGGATTAGAAGATAAAGAAACATCAGATTCTTCACTAGAAGCTAATATGAGAAAAGCTTTAAGAATTTTTGCAAAAACTCCAACTGCATTAGCTGCATTTTATAGAATTAGAAAAGGACAAAAAATTATAAAACCAAAAAAAGATTTGTCATTTGCTGAAAACTTTTTCTATATGTGTTTTGAAAAAGTTCCACAAAAAGAAATTGTTAAGGCATTTGATGTATCTTTAATCTTATATGCTGAGCACAGTTTTAATGTTTCAACATTTACCGCAAGAACTATCACTAGTAGCTTGTCTGATATACATGGCGCGATAACTGGTGCTATAGCAAGTTTAAAAGGTCCATTACATGGTGGTGCTAATGAAGAAGTAATGCACATGATGAGAAAAATTAAAAAACCTGAAAATGCATTAAAATGGATTAACAATGCTCTAAAAAATAAAGAAGTGGTGATGGGATTTGGTCACAGAGTTTATAAATCTGGAGACTCAAGAGTTCCAACTATGAGAGAATATTTTGGAAAAGTTGCGAAAATTAAAAAAGATAAAACTTTTGAGAAAATCTACGACATTGTTGAAAAAGTGATGATTAAGAAAAAGAATATTCATCCAAATGTAGACTACCCTACTGGTCCTACTTATCATTTAATGGGTTTTGATACAGATTTCTTTACACCCATTTTTGTAATATCAAGAATTACAGGTTGGTCAGCTCACATAATGGAGCAGCATGCTGCCAACAAACTTATTCGACCACTTGCTAAGTATAAAGGAAGCAAGCACCGAACTGTAATGCAATTAAATCAAAGATAATCTAATCTAAGTCTAGATCGCCACACTGAGTTTTTGTAAAAATACAAGTTGAATAATGATGTGTGGTTTTAACATCCTTAACTACACCCAAAGCCGTACCTTCAATACTTCCAGTAACTGTGTTGCAACCAGTTGTTATTATCAAAATAAGAATGCTTAATAATAGCTTGAGCATTAACCTTGATTAACTAAATGCCTCAGTCCAAGTACCTTGAGTTGATGCTTTAGAATATTCAGTTGCACGACCTTCAAAGAAGTTCATGTGTTCTACTGCATTAAGCATCGTATCTAACCAAGTTAAAGGATTTTTTTGAATATCGTAAATTGGATCTAATCCTAATTGATCAAGTCTTCTGTTTGCAATAAATCTAATATAATCTTTAACTTCCTGAGCAGTTAAACCTTCCATTGGACCCATTTCAAAAGCCAAATCAATAAAAGCATCTTCATGCTCAATGATAGTTCTGCAAGCTTGGTAAAGTTCTTTTTTAAGTTCTGGTGTCCAAGTTTCAGGATTTTCTTTAATAAAATCTTTAAACAATCTTATCATAGAATTACAATGAAGAGTTTCGTCTCTAACAGACCAGGTAACGATCTGGCCCATTCCCTTCATCTTGTTGTGTCTTGGAAAATTTAAAAGGATTGCAAAACTTGCAAACAACTGTAGCCCTTCAGTGAAAGCACTAAATACTGCTATCGTCTTTGCAATATCGTGATTTGATTTAACATCAAAGCCTTGCATGTAATCATACTTATCTTTCATCTCTTTATATTTCATGAAAGCTGAGTATTCAGATTCTGGCATTCCAATTGTATCAAGCAAATGTGAATAAGCTGCAATATGAACTGTCTCCATTGAAGCAAAAGCTGACATCATCATCAAAACTTCAGTTGGTTTAAATACATTCATGTAATGTCTAATATAACAGTTACTTACCTCAACATCAGCTTGAGTAAAAAATCTAAAAATTTGAGTTAATAAATTTTTTTCAGAAGCACTTAAATTTTTTTGCCAATCTCTAACATCATCACCCAGTGGCACTTCTTCTGGCAACCAGTGAATTCTTTGTTGGGTTAACCATGCATCATAACACCATGGATATCTAAATGGTTTGTAAACAGGATTACCTACAAGTAGTCCGTTATTATTTTTTTGTGGTTGAATAATTTCTTGTTTTATTTTTTCTACTACTGACATGATAGGCACTCCTCGTATTCTGGTTCTTCAGTTTTAGTTGCTTTGTTTTTATAAACATTGGCCAAAACATCTGTTGATTTTGAATCATTAATGTTTTCAGCTCTTTGAATTGATTTTGATCTACAGTAATAAAGACTCTTTAAGCCTTTCTTCCAAGCATCAAAATGAATTTGGTGTAATTCTCTTTTATGAACATCAGCAGGTAAAAATAAATTTACTGATTGAGCTTGAGATATGTAAGGTGTTCTATCTCCACTTAACTCAATAATCCATTTTTGATTTAATTCAAACGCAGTTTTAAAAACATCTTTTTCTAAATCAGTTAAAAAATTTAAATGTGATACTGAACCTTGGTTAGTTGTGATAGTTGACCAAGTTTCATCATCATTTTTACCGTGACTTTCTAATATTTCTTCAAGGTACCTGTTTCTAACATTAAATGAACCTGACAAAGTTTTATGTGTATAGCTATTAGCTGCAACTGGCTCTACTCCTGGGGAAGCGCCACCACAAATAATAGAAATTGAAGCCGTTGGAGCAATTGCAGTTTTGTTTGAAAATCTTTCTTGATATCCATACTCTGCAGCATCAGGACAAGCACCTCTTTCTTCAGCTAAATCTTTTGAAGCTTTATTAACTTGTTCATCAATTTGTTTAAATATTTTTTTATTCCAAGATTTTGCCATTACTGACTCAAGAGGAATTCTATTTTTTTGTAAAAAAGAATGGAAACCCATCACACCTAATCCAACACTTCTTTCTCTTTCGGCAGAATATTTTGCATCTTTAAATTGGTCAGGAGCTTTTTTAATAAAGTCAGTTAGAACATTATCTAAAAATCTCATAACATCATTGATCATATCTGGATCATCTTTCCATTCATTATATTTTTCTAAATTTAATGAAGACAAACAACAAACGGCTGTTCTATCTCGTCCATCTTTATCAATGCCTGTTGGTAAAGTTATTTCACTACACAGGTTTGATGTTTTAACAGTTAAGTTAGCCAACTTGTGATGTTGAGGAATTAATCTGTTAACAGTATCAATATAAATAATATAAGGCTCACCTGTTTCAATTCTAGCAGTTAATAATCTAATCCATAAATTTCTAGCAGATATTGTTTGTTGAACGGTTCCATCTGCAGGACTTTTTAGTGCCCATTGTTCATCAGTTTCAACAGCTCTCATAAAAGCATCTGAAAGCAAAACACCATGATGCAAATTTAAAGCTTTTCTATTTGGGTCACCACCAGTGGGTCTTCTCATCTCAATAAATTCTTCAATTTCAGGATGATCAACCGGCAAATAACAAGCAGCGGATCCTCTTCTTAAAGAGCCTTGACTAATTGCCATTGTTAAAGAATCCATAACTTTAATAAAAGGAATTATTCCTGAAGTTTTTCCAACTTTTCCAATTTTCTCACCAATAGATCTAAGATTACCCCAATAACTTCCTATACCACCACCTTTTGCAGCTAACCAAACGTTTTCACTCCAAAGATCAAGAATTCCTCCCAAGCTATCTGTTGCTTCATTTAAAAAACATGAAATAGGTAATCCTCTTTTAGTTCCACCATTTGATAAAACTGGTGTTGCAGGCATGAACCAAAGGTTACTTATGTAATTATAAATTCTTTGTGCATGTAAATTGTCATCTGCATATGAGCTTGCAACACGTGCAAATAAATCTTGAAAAGATTCGTTATGCCCTAGATATCTATCTTTTAAAGTTGCTTTGCCAAAATCAGTTAAGTTTGCATCTTTCGATCTATCAATCTTAATTATGATTCCTTTTTCATTTTGAAAAAGTTCTGTTTCAGTGCTTAAAGAAAAGAGATCAGGTCTACTTCCTTTTGAAACTTCTTTTACTTCTGGATTATATTCAGAGACAGCTTTCTTAAGGGCTTGTGATAGAATCTTATTCATAATTAATACTATATTTTGTTTTTGTGACGAAAACAACTATATGTTGTATGCGCTTTACGTTGATATACCATATAAACAATTAATCAACAGAACATTTATAGAACGCGACAAAATATTTTACAATAAAAAAATTTAAAAAAGAGTAAGTAATTAACAGATGAATCAAAATATTAAAATTGATCCCTATGGTTTTAGAGAATATGACGCTCGCTGGTTGTATGAAAAGGACATAAGCAAGGATGGAATCACGAATCTTGGTAAAGGTCTAGGAACTCAAATAAAAAAACATACACAAAAAGAGAATCCAAGAGTAATCGTTGGACACGATTATAGATCTTACAGTGAAGAAATAAAAAGTGCTCTCAAAAAAGGTTTAATTTCAACAGGATGTTATATTGAAGATGTAGGTCTTTCTTTATCTCCAATGGTTTATTTTGCACAATTCAATTTAGATGCAGACGCTGTTGCAATGGTTACAGCAAGTCACAATGAAAATGGATGGACCGGTGTAAAAATGGGTATCAAAAAAGGATTAACTCATGCTCCTGAAGAAATGAAGGAATTAAAAGATATTACGTTAAATGAAAAATTTTCAAATGGCGAAGGTAATGAAGAAAAAATAGAAAATTTTCAACAAGTTTATAAAGATGATTTAATTAACGGTAATAATATTAATAAGAAATTAAAAGCTGTTGTTGCTTGTGGTAATGGTACAGCAGGTGTTTTTGCTCCAGATATATTAAGAGGTATTGGTTGCGAGGTTATAGAGCTTGATTGTAATTTAGATTGGACTTTTCCAAAATATAATCCAAATCCTGAAGACTTAGAAATGTTACATGCTATCGCCAAAGCTGTAAAAGATAATAATGCAGATATTGGTTTTGGTTTTGATGGTGATGGAGATAGAGTTGGTGTTATTGATAATGAAGGAAATGAAATATTTTCTGACAAAATTGGTTTACTAATTGCAAGAAACTTATCTACAAAACATAAAAATTCTAAATTTATTGTAGATGTAAAATCAACAGGGTTATATTCAAAAGATAAGGTCCTATTAGAAAATAAATGTGAGACAATCTATTGGAAAACAGGACATTCTCATATTAAAAGAAAAGTTAATACCGAAAAAGCCTTAGCAGGGTTTGAAAAGAGTGGTCATTTCTTTTTTAATCAGCCTTTAGGTTATGGTTATGATGATGGAATTAATTCAGCAATTCATGTTTGCCATTTATTAGATAATCAAAATAAAAAAATGAGCGAAATCATTAATGAATTACCTAATACCTACCAAACACCAACTATGGCCCCTTTTTGTAAAGATGAAGAAAAATATCAGGTAGTTGAAGAACTAGTTAATCAAGTTGAAGAAATTAAGAATAATAAAACTAAAATTGATGATCAAATAATAACTGAAGTATTAACAGTTAATGGAGTAAGATTTTCTTTTGAGGATGGTTCTTGGGGATTGATAAGAGCTTCATCAAATAAACCGTCATTAGTGATCGTTACAGAAAGCCCAACATCAGATGATAGAAAGAAGAAAATCTTTAATTTTATTGATGATTTGCTTCAAAAAACTGGAAAAGTTGGTGAATATGATCAAAAAATTTAGGCCAATTTTAATTCTATTTTTATTAATACCCTTAAAAAGTCACGCTTTAAGTGAGCAAAATAAACAACAATTGTATATTGGGTGTTATCAAAACTCTAAACAGTATTTGGGTGCAAATAAAGCTAAATCCTACTGCCAATGTACGGTTGATAAATTAAACAAAAAATTTTCCGATGAGGAGTTGGATGCTGTATTTAAACAAAAACCAGAAGATATTTATAAAGATACTGAGTTTGCTGCTAAATTCTGTGAAAAAAAAATACTTCAATAAAGTTATACAATCAGACAAAGATTCAATCAAAACGTGCTTAGTTATTAACCAAGAATCAGGTAATTATTTAAGTGAGGTGATGGAGGGAGACTGAAGTCACCTCTTTCTATTTAAAAGCTATCCTAATTTTATTTACAACTTCTTTTAAAGCTTTAGCCGAAAATGGTTTACCTTTAACAACCCAAACTGACAAAGGCCAAGAATTATCTTTTTTGTATCTTGCAATAATATGAATATGTAATTGAGGAACTATGTTACCAACTTTTTCAACATTCAGTTTTGAAGTTTTAAATAATTTCTTCATTACTTTACTTGAAAAAACTATTTCTTTCATAAGAAGCATTTGATCTTTGGAATTAAGATCAGTTATATCATTAATATTTTTTCTCTTTGGAATTAACATGATCCATGGAAATTTGGAATTATCATGAAGTCTTACTGTGCATAGTTTTAAATCCAATAAATGATGTGATGATTTTAAAAATTTCTTATGTAATTTAAATGACATATTTATAATTTTATATATTCATAGAAAAATTTAATTGCTACGATTAGTAAGAAAATACCAAGAAGTTTACTAATTTTATTTTTATCAATTTTATGAACTGTTCGTGCACCAACCCTTGCCATAAAAGTTGTAATAGGAATAAAGATTAAAAAAGCTGGTACATTTAAAAATCCAATACTAAAAGGTAAATTTGTTTTTAAATAACTTCCTGAAATAAAAAAACCTGTAGCACCAAACAATGCAATTAAAAAACCAATTGCTGCTGCACTACCAATTGCTTTATTAATTGAATAACCAAAAAACTTAAGAATTGGTACATTCATGACAGCACCACCAATACCAGTTATAGCTGAAATAAATCCAACAATCGAACCAAGTATTATTTTTAAATATATTTTCATTTCAGATATTACATTTTGTTCTTTTTCTTTAATCAAAAGTAAATAAATTCCTAAAAGAAATATTACGATTGAAAAGAAAAGTACTAGAGATTTTGTTTTAAAAGTTGCAGCAAATATTGTTCCTAGAACAACTCCTACAACTACAAAAATACCATAGCTTTTAACTACATTAAAATCGACTGCGTTAAATTTATGATGGGTTAAAACTGAAACTATTGATGTTGGAATTATTATTGCAAAAGAGGTTCCAACTGCTAAATGCATTATATATTGTTGATCAATTCCTAGAGATCCAAAAATATAATAAAGAAATGGAACTGTAATTAATCCGCCACCAATACCAAATAACCCAGCAACAAAACCAACAGGCACAGCCGTTAAAGCCATTAATAAAATAAAATAACTATATTCGTTAGCTAGAATTGAATTAAGCAGATTGCCCTACACTTGTATCAATATTATTGTACTTAATCTTATCCATAATGTGATCTATTTTCTTAACATCGGCATCTCTTACACACATATTTTCACTTAAATATCTTTTCCAATAACTTGCACCTGTTTGTCCATGAAACAAGCCTATAGTATGTCTCATTATTTGATTTAATCTCGTACCTTTTTTAAGTTCATCTTTTACGTAAGGAATTAGTTGTTCGATAACATCTTGCCTACTTGGAACTTCTTCTGTTCCAAAAATTTCTTTTTCAATTTCTGCTAACATATAAGGTGTATGATAAGCAGCTCTTCCAATCATTACTCCATCTGTTTTTTGAAGATGAGGTTTTATTTGATCAACAGCAGTTATTCCACCATTTATAATTACTTCTTCATTTGGAAAATCTTCTTTTAATTTATAAACGTACTCATATTTTAAAGGAGGAATATTTAGATTTTGTTTAGGAGTAAACTTTCCTAACATTGCCTTTCTAGCATGGATGATAAATGTCTTAACTCCAGTTGATTTTAATGTTGAAATAAAATTATGAAGATTTTCATAATCTTCAACATTGTCATACCCAATTCTAGTTTTTATAGTTACGGGTAAGTTTGTTGAAGCCTGCATTTTGCTTAAACAATCTGCAACCAAATTAGGCTCTTTCATTAAACAAGCACCAAATTTACTTTTTTCAACTTTTCTACTTGGGCAACCTAAATTTAAATTAATTTCATCATAACCAAAATCTTCACCTAATTTTGAAGCTTCGGCTAAAAGTTTTGGAGAGGATCCACCTAATTGAAGAGCTACAGGTTTTTCGTTAATATTAAATTCTAGTAATCTTTTTTTATCACCTCTATTAATTGCTTCATCAACAACCATCTCTGTATAAAGAAGTGTATTCTTTGAAATCAATCTTAAGAAGTAACGCTCATGACGATCTGTGCAATCCATCATAGGAGCAACTGATACTTTCCTATTCATTGTTTAACTTTATATTATTTTACTATGAGTTTGAAGCTTCTGAATCTTCTGTAATTGCTTCTGCTTCTTGATTTTCTTGTTCTGATACTTCATCTAAAGAAACTTCACCTTGTTCGTTCATCGTTTCTTCTCCAGCTGACACATCTACATCTGGTTTAGCTGTTTCAGATAATTCTGCTAGATCTTCTTGAGATACTTGAATTTTTTCTGGAGTTTTTCTTGCTCTCTTAGATGGTAGAATTGGTGTACCACTTTTTGAAATTTCACCTTTGTACATATTTTCAAAATCATCACCAATTTCTTCATCATCTTCAGTGCCATCATCTACTTGCTCAACATGTTTTCTAAGTTTGTAAACAGCACTTTCAGTTAAATCTGAAACTTTAATTTTTTCTTCTGCGATTTCCCTTAAAGAAATAACTGTATTTTTATCGTTATCTCTATCTAATGTTGGTTCAATTCCTGAATTTAATTGAGTAGCTCTTTCTTTAGCAACAAGTACTAATTCATAAGGGCTCTCTACTTTATCGATACAGTCTTCTACGGTAACTCTTGCCATGGGCGATTATTTATACCTCGAACCTTAAAAATGCAAGGATTTTCTAAATTATTACTGGATTAAGCTTTTTTCTAACCATGAAAAGAAGAATTAAAGAAATGAATATATAAGTGCCTGATACAATAGCAATATCCCCAACAGTAAAACCAATATCAATCAAATATCCAAATAAAGCAGTTCCAAAGGCAGTAGCAAATACCATTAATGCTGTCGTTAAGGCTTTGATGGATCCAAGATACTTAACTCCATATAATTCAGCCCAAGTTGAAGATCCCAATATGTTGGCAAAACCATTAGATATTCCAACTAATCCTAAAAATAAAAATGCTGTAATTGGTGTATCAAATAAGAATAAGACAATTACAGATAATAGAAGTGGAATATTCATATAAATTAGTAATTTTCTGCTAGTAAATTTATCAATTAGAAATCCTGATAAAAATAAAGTTAAAACAGAAAAAATTGAATAAGACATAAATGATTGAGCAATAACATATGGACCCCATCCTTTTGAAGTTTGCACAAAAGATTGAAAAACAGCAAAGCCAGTGAAAATCCATGGCATAGCCAACATGTTAGAGCTAATTATATAAAATCTATAATCTTTTAATACATCTCGCCTCCTCCACTGTTTTATTTCAACATGTTTAATGTTTTCATCATTTGCTTCTCTTGAGTCTAAGTTTAAATTTTTAATTAATAAAAATGATACAATTGGTAAAATAATTAAAACTGAAATAGAAAAAATAAGCCAAAGATTCTGCCAATCTATAACTGTTAATAAATAAACCATTAAAACAGGCATAATAAATTCTGCAGAGGAAAGTCCGAACCAACTTATACTTAAAGCTCTTCCTCTTGTTTTAGTAAAATATCTTGAGATAGTGGTTGATGCTGTATGAGACATCATTCCTTGACCTGAAAATCTCATTAAAAAGATTGCAATAAATAATAAAAAAACTGAAGTTACTCTTGAAAAGAAAAAACATGCAAAAGATAAAAGAATAGTTACAAAAAAAGCGAATTTAAAAATATTTACATCATCTATTTTTTTTCCAACCCAAATTAATAGAAGGCTACTACATAAAGTTGCTGAGGCATAAATTGAGCCAAATTGTCCATGGGTAATAGATAGTGCCTCTCTAATACTAGAATTAAATAGACCTAAAAAATAACTCTGTCCAAAGCTAGAAAAAAATGTAAAAATAAATCCAAATAGAATTACTTTAAACTTCAAACTACTAAACATGGGAAATAAAAATTATGTCTTTTAATGTCGCTTTCATAGGTCTTGGTGTCATGGGTTATCCAATGGCAGGTTATATATCAAAAGCTGGTCACAATGTAACTGTTTATAACAGAACAGGTGCTAAAGCTGATAAGTGGATTGCTGAATATAAAGGGGCAAAAGCTGATACACCTGCAAGAGCTGCTGAAGGTGCTGACTTTATTTTTACCTGTGTTGGTAATGACGACAATTTAAGAGAAGTATCACTTGGAGAAAATGGATTGTTTAAAACAGCTAAAGAAGGCTGTGTTTATATTGATAACTCAACTGTATCAGCTGAAATTTCTAGAGAGCTATATAAAGCTGCAAAAGATAAAAGTTTTGATTTTTTAGATGCACCTATTTCAGGTGGTCAAGCAGGTGCTGAAGGTGGAATACTAACTGTAATGGTTGGTGGTGATGAAGAAGTGTTTAAAAAAGCTGAACCAGTTATTGATTGCTATAGCAGAAAAGTAAAATTAATTGGTACCACAGGAAGTGGTCAATTAACAAAGATGATGAACCAAATGTGTATAGCTGGAGCTGTGCAAGGTTTATCAGAGGCTATTAACTTTGGAATTAATGCGGGTCTTGATATGGATAAAGTTATGGAAACTATATCAAAGGGTGCCGCTCAATCTTGGCAGATGGAAAACAGATACCGAACTATGACTGATGATAAGTTTGATTATGGTTTTGCAGTAGACTGGATGAGAAAAGATTTAGCAATTGTAATCGAAGAAGCTAAAAAAAATGGTTCCCCAGTTCCAATCACTGAACTTATAGATGGCTACTATGCTAAGGTTCAAGAAATGGGTGGAAACCGATGGGATAGCTCAAGTTTAATTGCTCTTTTAAAAAAGAAGAAATAATATTTGTGACTGACACAGTTCCTTATTACGAGGACTTTAATGAGATCAAAAAGAAAATTTGGTCTATGTTAACTAATGCAGTTAAAGATAGAGGCTCACCTTTTAGAATACCCGTATTCATTTGTGGAAACCAATCTGACTTTGATGGAAGGATAGTTGTTCTTAGAAAAGCGGATGAAGCTAATAATTTAGTTCAATACCATAGTGATATCAGATCAGATAAAATTGCTAAATTAAAAGCTAACAAAAACGCTGCAATGTTATTTTATGATAAAGAAGAAAAGATCCAAGTTAGACTAAAAGTAGAATGCACTGTTAATCATGAAAATGAAGTTACAAAAGAGTCTTGGTCTAAAACTCAACATATATCTAGAAAATGTTACTTAGTTGAAAATGGACCTGGAACTGAAAGTGACATTCCAACTTCAGGATTAAAACCAGAGCTTGATAACTTTGATTATACAAAAGAGCAAAGTGAAGAAGGATATAAAAACTTTACTGTTATTCAGTGTAAAATAAAATCTATTGAATGGCTTTATTTAGCAGCCAAAGGTCATAGAAGAGCTAGATTTGATTTAGAAAATAATAAAGATCACTGGTTAGTTCCTTAATTATCATGGAAAATTTAGATAAAAAATTAGAAGAACAAATTACATTCCTTCAGCAGGAGATTTCACAATTGAGTAGTGAGCTGTACTCACAACAAAAAGAAATTAAAGATCTAAAAAAGCAAATTATAAATCTTATTAATAGAATTGAGGAAATAGATAGTGAGAATGTTCAAAGCCTTATAAGTGAGGATAAAAAGCCACCTCATTATTAAGGTTTTTTATATTTACATGCTATCAATTAATCTTTGATTTTTACAACGATCAATACCATCTTTTGTAGAAAACAATTTTTTATGAGTAAATTTTCCAACATTTTTTTTACAAAATACTTCATAAGGGTCCCAAGGATTTTTTGATGTTGGTGTAAGAAATATAGAGTCTGCTAAATCAGGGCAGCCTTCAATGCCATGTTTGTAATAAGTATCATTTTTACTATCTATTTTTGTTGTAACATCACCTGACCCTAAAACATCAGAGCCTTTAACGTGTGCTCCTCTATAAGTTCTTTTTCCACAATCATAAGCTGCTCCTTGTGTGTGAAATAATTCATGTAAAATTACAATTTCCATGCCTTTAGATCCATATGATTTGATTGCAGGTCCGTATAAGATTGTGAATAATGGACCACCTTCACCCCCATCACTATTTCCATGCTTACTATTAAATCCAGAAATAATTGCATATACTTTTTTAGGATTATTAAATCCTTGTTTAAATAATTCTTTGTAAATTAGACCATTAGGGTGGTCTGGTTCATCAATTTGTTTCCTAGTTAAATTTAATCT
>JAOIVP010000018.1 GCA_028224115.1 Candidatus Pelagibacter sp.
AACTTAACCTAAGGAGATAATTAAATGAAGTTTTTGAAAAAATTAGTTCTTTCAGCTTTCTTTGTATCGTCATTATTAGCAACTAGTGCTAACGCTGGTGATTGTAAAGCTAGACTGGGAGATTTTGACTGGAGTAGTGCAAATATTCATACTGCTATTGCATCTTTTATTCTTGAAAAAGGGTATGGATGTGAAGTTTCAGTAACTAAAGGAAGTACAACTCCAATCATGGCTGCTCACTACGATAAGCAGTTAGATGTAATCACTGAAGTTTGGTACGACAATATTATTGCAAACTACGAGCCTCACGAAAAAGCTGGTACGATCAAAAATATTGGTGTGAACACTCCAGACTCTCAACAAGCTTTCTACGTAGATAAAGCTACAGCTGATAAATACAATCTTAAGTCAGTAATGGATATGAAAGATCCTAAAATAGCTGCGCTATTTAAAGATCCAGAAAATCCTTCTAAAGGTAGAATGACTAGCTGTATTTCAGGTTGGACTTGTTACACAGTAAACTTAGTAAAACAAAAAGAGTATGGTCTAGATGCTTTCTATACAAACTTTGACCCAGGTTCTGGTGGCGCATTAGATGCTGCTATCGCTGGTGCATTTGCTAAGAAAAAACCTATCTTTACTTACTACTGGGCACCTACTGGTTTAATGGGTAAAGTTGATCTTGTTAGATTGACAGAACCTAAGTTTGATTCTGATTGCTGGAATAATATGTCAGCAGTTGTTGAAAAAATCAAAGCAGATGGTCCAGATGCATACACTAAATCTTGTGCATGTGAATATAGAGATATGGCTTTAACAAAGTCTGTTTTAACTGATTGGGCAAAAGCTAATCCAGCAGAAACAGCTTTCTTAGAAAAGTATACTATTCCTACAGCAGTAGTTAACAAAATGTTAGCCTTCTACGAAGACGAGTCTGATGGTGATATGGAGTTAACTGCTAAAGAGTTCTTAAAAACTCAAGCAATGTGGAAAAGTTGGGTACCTGCAGATGTAGCTTCAAAAGTTACAGCTGCTTTGTAATCTGATAAAATAAAATAATTTGAAAGAGCCCTTTACTGGGCTCTTTCTTTAGATAATAATAATCATATATGTTTAAAGATAAAAAAAATTTATTTAACTTAAGTCTGTTAGGTATTTTTGTATGGTTATTAGTTACTAGTTACAGCTCATCTAAAAGAAAACCAGAGTCTGTTGGCGAATTATTAAATGATTTTTCATGGCTAAGTAATTGGCCTAAATGGTTAGACTTACCATTAATGCCCTGGATCAACAAATGGTTCAAAGCTTTAAATGAAAACTTTGGTTTTATTTTTGAAGCAATAAATAATGTTCTACTTGCTATGTTAATGGGGCTTAAAAATTTTTTAGTTCAAGCCCCCTGGCCTTTAGTAATTATAGGTGTTGTAATACTTGCCTATTTTGCTAGTGGCAAAAAGATTAAAACAACTGTTGCTGTTGGCTTCTGTACATTTTTTATAGGATTTTTGCATCCAAGATTCTGGGACAAAGCAATTGAAACAACATCTATAATGTTAATCAGTATTTTCTTATGTCTTATAATAGGTGTTCCAATTGGAATCTGGATGTCTAGAGCAAATAGAGTAAGAGAAAAAATTCTTCCTATACTTGATCTAATGCAGACCATTCCCGCTTTTGTGTATTTAATACCAGGAATTATGTTATTTGGTTTAGGAGCTGTGCCCGCAATTATTGCAACTTTTATTTATGCTGTACCACCTTTGGTTAGATTAACAGATTTAGGAATTAGATTGGTAGACAGTGAAGTAACAGAAGCAGCTGATGCTTTTGGTGCTAGCAAAAAACAAAAATTGTGGGGAGTTCAAATCCCATTAGCACTTCCAAATATTATGCAAGGAATTAACCAATGTACAATGATGGCTTTATCAATGGTTGTTATTGCTTCAATGATCGGGACAAGAGGTTTGGGTGATGAGGTTCTTTTAGGTCTTCAACAATTAAACGTAGGTCGTGCTGCTGAAGCTGGTATTGCAATTGTATTGTTAGCAATTGTATTAGATAGAATTACTCAATCTTATGGTGAAACTCTTCAGGAGAGAAATGCTCCAGCTAAAAAGGTTAAAAAATGATGTCAAAAATAGAAATAAATAATATTTATAAAATTTTTGGTAATGATCCAGACTCAGTAATGGGTATGGTACAAAATGGATCTACAAAAGATGAAGTTCTTGAACAAACTGGCCACACAGTTGGTCTAGATAATGTTTCTTTAAATATTGAAGAAGGAGAAACTTTTGTTTGTATGGGGTTATCAGGTTCTGGAAAATCTACACTAATAAGACATTTAAATAGATTGATCGATCCAACAGCTGGAGAAATTCTAATTGATGGTGAGAATGTTATGAGTTTTAATCCAGATCAATTAATTGATTTTAGAAGACACAAGATGAGTATGGTCTTTCAAAGATTTGGTTTATTTCCACATAAAACAGTAATGCAAAATGTTGGTTATGGTTTAGAGATGCAAGGAAAATCTGAAGAAGAAAGAGATAAAGTTGCTATGGAAAAAATTGAAGCAGTTGGACTCAATGGTTTTGAAAACCAGTTTCCTAATCAATTATCTGGAGGGATGCAGCAACGTGTTGGTCTAGCTAGAGCATTAGCTACTAATTCAGATATTATGTTAATGGATGAAGCATTTAGTGCGTTAGATCCACTTATTAGAAGTGACATGCAAAAACAATTAATTGATCTTCAATCGGAATTAAAAAAAACAATCGTATTTATTACTCATGATTTGGACGAGTCGTTAAGATTAGGTGATCATATTGGAATTTTAAATGCTGGAAAATTAGTTCAAGTTGGAACACCTGTTGATATTATCATGAAACCTGCAGATGATTATGTAAAAGCTTTTGTTAAAGATGTTAATAGAGCGAAAGTTATTAAAGCAAAAATCATCATGACAGATATTAACGAGACTAATGGTATCGATAAATCAAATCTAGTTAGAGTTAATGAAGACCAGTTTATAGAAGAATTTTTACCACAAATAGTTTGTACTAACGCTAATTGTGAGGTAGTTGATAAAAGTGGAAACACCAAAGGCTATATCACTAATAAAGAATTACAGTCCTCATTAACAAAATCATAATTAATGGTTAACCAATCATTAAAAAATAAAAAAATCATTATATCAGCAGGTGCATCTGGAATTGGTTTAGCGACTGCTAAGGTTTGTCTTGCAAGAGGTGCTTCTGTCTATCTTTGTGATATAGATAATAAATCACTTCATAAATTAAATAAGCACCCATTAATAAATAAAAGATTATTTGTATACCTTTGTGATGCATCAAATGAAAATCAGGTTTCAGATTTTTTTGAGAAAGTAAAAAAGAAAACTAAAAAAATTGATGCTCTAATTAATAATGTGGGTATTGCAGGACCCACAGGCTCACTTGAAAAATTAAAATCTAAAGATTGGGAAAGAACTATTCAAGTAGATGTTAACAGTCACTTCTATTTTACAAAAAAAGCTATCCCGTTACTTAAAAAATCTAAAAATGGGTCAATTATTAATATTTCATCCACTGCTGGAATACTTGGTTTTCCACTTCGATCACCTTATGCGGCAAGTAAATGGGCAATTATTGGTGTTACAAAAACATTGGCCATGGAGCTTGGTAAATTTAACATTAGAGTTAATGCAGTATGTCCTGGAACAATTAAGGGAGATAGAATGAAAAGAGTTATAAGAGATAAGGCAAAATTTACTAAAGTTTCAACTAAAGTTATTGAGAAAGATTTTGTTTCAATGAGTTCAATGAAACAATGGATCTTGGAAGAAGATATTGGAAAGATGTGTTCTTTTCTAATCTCAGACGACTCTAGTAAAGTTTCTGGTCAAGTAATCTCCGTTGATGGCCATACAGAGAGAAATGATTAATTTATCTTAATTTTTTTTCGTATCTTTTTCTCAACTTTTGAAGCTCAACTAAATATTCATCTCTAATATTTGAAATTTTACTAACAGATTTTCCTTTAGATTGTTTTTTGGTTCCCTGAACCAGTCTATCAATTAACTTATTAGATAACTTTGGGGCTTTTAATTTAGTCCACGGAAGTTTTAAAGCAGGTCCAAATTGTTCTAACATATGTCTCATTCCTGCTTTTCCTCCAGCTAAATGAAAAGTTAAAAAAGTTCCCATCAAAGACCATCTTAAACCTGGTCCATCTTCAATTGCTCTATCTAATTCTTCTGTGGTTGCATGACCTTCGTTAATAATATGTAAACCTTCTCTCCATAAAGCTTCTTGCAATCTATCTGATAAATAACCGGGCAGCTCGTGTTTAACCATGATTGGGTTCATTGAAATTGAATTATAAAATTTTTTAGCTGTTACTAAATATTTTTTTGATGTTTTTTTTCCAGGTACAATTTCAACAGCAGGCAATAAGTAGACTGGATTAAATGGATGTCCAATCATTGCTCTTTCAGGGTTTTTACATTTAGAATAAATTCTTGTTGGCAATAATCCTGATGAGCTTGATGAAATTATTGCATTTGGTTTTGCATATTTTCCAATAGTGCTCATCAATTTAGTTTTTAAGGCATAATTTTCACTTGCACATTCTTGAATAAAATCTGCATCTTTGAGAGCTTCTTCAATTGAGGTAAAATATTTGAAATTTTTAAGATTGAGAGTTTTTTTATTAAAAAGTTTTTTTACATATGGCCAAGTTCTTTTAATCTCAGAAATTAAATTTTGTTTTAATTTAATTTCCTTATCGAAAGCATGAACAATTTTGTTATGTGCTAAACATCGAATAATCCAACCAGCACCTATCACTCCTGTTCCAATTACAGCAACTTTTTTTATTTTTTTCATTACTAGTTCAATAATTCTCTAATATTTTTATCAAGTTCTTTTTCAAATTTTTTATCATTTCCTGGATTTGCTGCACAGTGTCCAAAAGATGAATCAATTGGTCTTAAAGATGAATGGGGTATAAATTTATTTTCATATTCATTGTCTTCAACTCTAAAATAAAGGTCTTGTTTGCAGGGCATTAAAATTGTTTTAGCCTTAATTGATTTTAGAGCCTTGATATAATCATTTTTATATAATGGTCCTTTACTTATATCGTTTAATTGCCATGTTTTTAATTTTGATAATAAATTATTTGCGTCCCAGTTTTTGGCATGATCATTAGCCCAATCTTTTAATAATTCATCTGAATTTTTATAACCAAGTTTTCTAAATAACTTTTCTCTGTAAAAATTTTGAGAAAAGGCCCACCCTGCATAAACACGACCAAAAGCCTTGAGACCTTCTGTGGGTTGTTTTATATAATTACCTTTGTTCCAATTTTTATCGGCTATAAGTGCAGCTTTAACACCCTCTAAAAAAACATGGTTATGAATTGATGTTTTTGATGAAGCACAAAATGGAAGAATAGCTTTTACCATATTTGGATATTGAGCAGCCCATTGATATGATTGACAGCCAGCCATAGACCAACCTGTTACTAATGCAATTTTTTTTATTTTTAATTTTTCTGCAATTAGTTTGTGTTGACAATAAATATTATCCCACAAAGTTAAGGTTGGAAACTTTGAACCTGATTGATCTTTTGTAGAATTGTTTGGAGATGATGAAAAGCCATTTCCAAACATATTAATTGATATAATAAAATATTTATTTGGGTTTAGGGCTCTATTTTTTCCTATAAAACCTTCATTTCTAATATGACTACCTGTATAAAATGTTGGAAGAACTATAACATTGGATCCACTTTTATTTAATGTACCGTAAGTTTTGTACGCTAGTTCAGCTGATTTTAAAATTTTTCCTGATAAAAGTTTTATATTACCTAATTTAAACTTTTCATATTTTACCATGAATTAATAAAGTCTTAGGTATTCTTTTACTTCCCAATCGGTAACTGCTTGATGATATCTTTCCCACTCATCATTTTTATAAGCAAGTAAAGATTTTTTCATAACAGATCCTATTACTTCATCAGACATTTTATCATTTTTAAGAGCTTCTAAAGCCATAAGTAAATTTTTTGGAAGTCTTTTTATTCCAAGTTTTTTAAATTCACTATCTGTCATATTGTAAAGATCCTGATCTGTAGGTTTGCCTGGATGAATTTTATTTTTGATACCTTCAACTGCAGCTGAAAGTGTCATTGAAAAAGCTAAATACACATTCATTGTCATATCTGCAGCTCTATTTTCAATACAATATCTATTTTGTGGCAATCTAAATTGGGCAGATCTATTATTATGTCCATAAGTGATATTTGTTGGTGCCCAAGTAACTGTACCTCCCTCAAATCCACCTACTCTTGGTACTAAACCATTGTATGAATTTACAGTTGAACATGTGATTGAAGTTATTGCTTCCGCATGTTTCATTAGGCCCCCAACAGCGAATAAAGATTCTTTAGACCATTTATTTCCGCCATCAAAGATATTTTTTCCATTTTTATCTATCATAGAAAAGTTTATGTGAGCTCCTGATCTCCAATCACCTATAGTTGGCTTAGGCATAAATGTAATAAACATATTATGTTTTTTAGCGACCTCTTTAAGAAGGATACGTAGAAAAACAAGTCTGTCAGCCATTTCCAAAAGATTTGTATAATGAAAATCTAATTCAAATTGTGAGTAAGCACCTTCGGCTACTACATCATGAAGCTTCCAACCTAATCCATTAAGAATGTCTATTAACTCTTTTAGAAAATGCATTGAGTCTAATGAGTGTTCAACGTCATAACCAAAAGCTTGGCGTCGTGGTCTTATTCCTTTTATAGGATCTGTATCTATAGCTTTTACAGGTTGACCATTTTCATCATATTTCATTGCAATGAACTCAGGTTCCACACCTGCCATGCCTTTGTATCCTGCATCTTGAGCCTTTTGCATATTTCGTTTTAAAGCTTGTCTTGGGCAAACATTATAAGGTTTATCTTCCCAATAAAGATCTGCAAAAATAATTGCAGTCGACGTGTCCCAAGGACAAATATAAACAGCATCTAAATCTGGAAGCATGACTTGATCAGAGTCTGCGGGAGTTAGCTCTGGAACAAAAGATATTGAATGAACAGCAAACTGGGGTCCTTTTCCTAAGCATAAAGGTTCAAAATCACTCATCGGAACAGGTTTTGATTTTGGAATACCATGGAGATCAATCCAGCTTGATAAAACATATTTTACACCAGCATTTTTTAATTTTTTATAAACAGAAGGTATTATTTTTTTATTTCTTGCTACCGCATCTTTAAAATTTTCAAAATACACTTGTTCATTTTTACTCATATTGATCTCCTTAAGTCTTTTTATTATTGCGGCATATCCTCAGGATCTATTCCAGGTACAAACGTTATGCCTGCTTGCTGTTTCCAGTCATGAGGGTAAGCAGCATAAAATATTACACATTTTTCATCACATTCATAAGCTATGTGATTATCTTTAGGGATATAAAGGACATCGCCTGGATTACAAATATAAGACTGCCCATCACATGTTAGTCTAAAGGTTCCTTCCATACAGTAAATAATTTCATCACAAGTTAAATCCCATGGTACAGAAACTTTATTTAAAAAATTTAGTCCTCCGCACATTGTATTGCTAACTTTGCTAGTTACAAACGGTTTGATATAACTTTTACCTGGCTCTAAAGTATGAAGTCTATTTTCTATATCTTTAAACTTATATAGTTGAGGTTTTTTTGACATTATTTTTCCTTTCGGTTTATATTTTTATTGGTTCATTCAATTCTACTTTGTAGCCATCGGGATCTTCACAAAATGCAATTACTCTAGTTCCATGTTTCATTGGACCTGGTTTTCGAGTGATATTCACACCTAGCTTTTCAAGATCTTCACAAGCTTTGTAAACATCTGGTGTTTCGATACAAACATGTCCCCATCCATTACCTTTATCATAATCTTCCTTTTGATCCCAATTATGTGTAAGCTCTAGACAAGGAGACTCGTTTTCAAGTCCATATCCAATAAACGCATTTGTAAATTTTCCATCAGGATAATCTGTTTTTCTTAAAATCTTCATACCTAAGGTTTTGCAGTAAAAATTAAAAGATGCTTCTAAATCTTTTACTCTTATCATTGTGTGAGCAAGTCTATAGCCCTCTAGATTGATTTCTTTAGACATTATTTTTCCTTTTTATTGATTTAGATGCCTTCATTGTAGCATCAACTATAAGTTTTTGAAATGCCTGCACACCTTTTTCCCAAATCGGAGATAAAAGACCTCCATCATTTGACTCTGGAGAATACCTTCCTTCTTGAAGTCTCTCACACATTTCATGATCTTCTTTATGAACACTCCACCATATATTTTTTGTCATCTTTATTTCTTTTTTACTCATATCTTTATCGTCGGTAGTATAAATTACTCTTTTTTGAGAAGTTATACTTGGGCTTATTGGTATGTTTAAGTAAACACCAATTTGATTTGGAAAATATGTACCAATTATAAAATTTGGAAAAAGTGACAAATATTTAGAGGTTACCGATAATGCAGAACTATTTTTAAAGTCTTCTTTGTCTACATTGACACCACTTCCATAACATAAGCCATCAACAATTGTGTAGTGATCTTTTAAAGGTTGATTAGTGGTGCTTTTATGAACAAATTGAACATGATAAGGTTCTATGAAATTTTCAATAAGAAACTTCCAGTTTGTGTTTATTTTTCCAAAATCTAAAGTTGTAGCATATCTTAATTTTGTAAGATCAATGTCATCAAACTTATTCATAAGTGGTTTAGCATAATCTTCAAATTTTTTTGCTTTACCATTTAAATTAATAAATATCCAATCATGCCAAATATGAATTTGAATTGGTTTTAATCCATGATCAGAATAATTAAAACCTGTTGGATTATGATTGTTGGTCCCACCTATATGAGGTGCAGCTTTTAGTTTACCATCAAGATCATAACTCCATGAATGATAAGGACAACGAATAATTTTTCCTACATTTTTTTTTTCATTAACAAGTTTTAAGCATCTGTGACTACAAACATTGTGAAAAGCTTTAATCTCATTATTATTATTTCTTAAAAGTAGTATAGGTTTATTGGCAATAAAAAGAGGATTTACATCACCAGGTTTTTTAAGTTCACAGCTTCTCTTCCATAAATTCCTCTACCAATACCAACCTCAACTCTTCCTTTAGATAGTTGATCTAAAAGAGCAATATCTTCAGCCATTTGTATGGGGTTATGAAAAGTAATTACATTGCATGCTTGACCAATTCTAATTTGATTTGTTCTTGCAGCAGCATCAACACCCATCATTAATGGGTTAGTGCAAGACTCCATTCCTTCATGATTAAAATGATGTTCGGTGTACCAAATTGAATTCCATTTATTTTGATCACAATATTCCGTGATCTCTCGAGTTTCATCTAATAGTTCGTGATAAGGCTTGTGTGTCCAGTTAGTAGTATTACAAAAATATCCAAATTTCATGCTTCCTCCTTTAAACTTTCTAATTTAAAAAAAGACGATCGATCCCGCTTTCGTATTGGATTTAACGATGAGTTATGTATCGCTTTAATATTGTAATACTATTAATCTTAGCGTTGATATTCAATGAATTTCTTCAAGGAGTTCTTTAAAAAATTTTCAAAAAAAAGCCCTTTTTCCTTACTCTTAGAATTATTTAAAAAGGTAGGACTCATCCTAAAATCATAAGAGGGTTCAAAGAAAAAGGGAACAGACAGTCTTTTTGTTTTATTCCATAACACTCTGTGATTGGTTGCTTTGAATTTACTCTTGCTTAAATACTCTAAGGCTAATCCTGTATTTACTATCAGTGCATCTTTGTTAAATGGAACATCATACCACTTTTTATTTTTTCTATTTTGTACCTGAAGACCACCTTTTTTGTCTTGATAAAGAATAGTGAAAATTCCACTATCAACATGCGTTTCACATCCAAGAGCTACACCATCTTGCTTTGAAATTTCTACTGGCTTTGTTTGATTGGGATAATAATTAAATCTTAAAGTACTTAGAGTTTTAATTCTTGAAAAAGCTTGATTGCTAATTTTTAC
>JAOIVP010000019.1 GCA_028224115.1 Candidatus Pelagibacter sp.
AAAATGGAAAAATATATTCACCAATTAATAAATTTTATAAGGGAATTACTTATAACTTTTTTAAATCAAAAATTAAAAAGATTATCAATAGAGACATAATGATTAATTCTCTGAAAGAATTTGAGGAAATTATTCTGATAGGTTCTGGAAAGGGAGTTGCATCTGTCAAATCAATTGATCAAATTAAATGGAAACGAAAAAGTTTGAAATATTATAATGTTCTCTTAAAACACTACAAATCAGCAATAAACAATTGCCCAACGTACAATTAATTAATGAGAGATCCTAATAATCCTTGCTTATTTTGTAATTCAAAAATTAGTGGTATAGCCCATGAAAACGATTTGGCTTACGCAAGTTATGACACGTATCCTGTGTCTGAGTTTCATTGCCTAATAATTCCAAAAAGACATGTAATAGATTACTTTGAGTTAACAGATGAGGAGTTAGTTGCTTGTAATGATTTAATTAAGTTAATTAAAGAAGAGGTCTTATTTAAAGACAAAAATGTGAAGGCTTTTAATATTGGAACAAATGCAGGAAAAATTGCTGGTCAATCAATAATGCATTGTCATATTCATTTGATTCCAAGAAGAGAAGGTGACGTTGAAAACCCTCAAGGTGGTGTTAGATCGGTCATACCCCAAAAACAACATTATAAACGGAAAATCTAAATTATAGGTTGTTATTAAAGACAAATTGACCAATTCTTAGGGTTGAACTATAGAATTATCTAGATTAGAAAACTTTCTAATTTTACTATAAATTTTACATAAAGGTAACATGTTAGGAACAAATCCATTTTCTATTTTAGCTGAAACAGTTTCACCGTTTGCAATGCAAAGCTTTATAATTGCTATGATTGTATTGATCGCTTTAGGTACAATTATTCAAATGATCCATCACAAGAATATCACTTATTTTTTTAACAATGCAAAAAAAGCAAAACTACAAGCAACTAGAGAAGTAGGTGCTGGAGAAAAAGCTTCAATAATTGCAAAAACAACTATTGTTGATATTGGAACTACAGCAGAGCTTGGATTTGGAAAGAGAAGACTTTCACATGTACTAGGCATGTATGGTACTATTATTTTTTGGGTTTCATCAGCAATGTTGGTATTTTGTTACACTGGAACTGACAAAGCTTCATCAGTTACATGGTCTACATTATGGCACGTTGGAGCAATATTAACATGTGTAGGTGGATATTGGTTTTGGTTTTTTTTAAGAGTTGATGTATCTGCAGAAGCTCATCCTTGGTATAGAATTATTAAAGCAGATTTATTTGTTTTAGCATTATTAGCATGCTCAACATTTGGTTTAGCTTGGTCATACACACAATTTAATGGTCAGACAGGACTTTCATTTTTATTTTTAGCTTTATTTGTTCTTTCAAATTTAGTTTTATTTGGTGGAGTTTACTGGTCTAAATTTGCGCACATGTTTTACAAACCTGGTGCAGCAATACAAAAAAATCTTGCAGAAGCTGATGGATCAAGAGATAATTTACCTCCACCAGCAGATGCACCTGAACAATTTGGTTTAGGTATTAAAAGAGAACAACCTAAACATTATTAATTATGAAAATTTTAAATAAGGAGAATAGATAATATGTCAACATTTGTATACATGACTAGATGTGATGGCTGTGGTCATTGCGTAGATATTTGCCCATCAGATATAATGCACATTGATGAAAATATTAGACGTGCAAAAAATATTGAACCTAATTTTTGTTGGGAGTGTTACTCTTGTGTAAAAGCTTGCCCTAATCATGCTATTGATGTTAGAGGATATGCTGATTTTGCTCCTATGGGACACAGTGTTAGAGTTAGAAGAGAAGAGGAAAAAGGAACTATTTCTTGGAAAATTAAATTCAGAAATGGAACTACAAAAGATTTTGTTTCTCCAATTACAACGAAACCGTGGGGTAAATTTATTCCTAAACTAGCTGATGGAGAAAAACCTAATCAAGGTGAAATTAATTCTCAAAGATTGTACACAGAACCAGAAGGTCTTAATATTGATGGAGAGTTACCTGTTGTTCCAAAGGACTCGTTTAAAAAAGGAGTTTACTACTAATGGCTAAACATAAAACACATTACGAAGATTGTGATGTTCTAGTTGTTGGTGGTGGTATGGCTGGAACTGGTGCTACTTTTGAAGCTAGACACTGGGGAAGAGACATGAAAATTATTTGTGTTGAAAAAGCAAATATCGATAGAAGTGGAGCTGTTGCTCAAGGTCTTTATGCAATCAACTGTTACATGGGAATGCAGTGGGGTGAAAATCAACCTGAAGACCATGTAAGATATGCAAGAAATGATCTAATGGGAATGGTTAGAGAAGATTTAGGTTATGATATGGCACGTCACGTAGACTCAACAGTTCATATGTTTGATGAATGGGGTCTTCCGATGATGAAAAATGAAGAAACTGGTAGATACCTTAGAGAAGGTAAATGGCAGATCATGATTCATGGTGAAAGTTACAAGCCAATCGTTGCAGAGGCTGCAAAAAAGTCAGCTGATAAAATTTATAACAGAATTATGATTACTCATCTATTAATGGATGAGGCTCAAGAAAACAGAGTAGGTGGTGCTGTTGGATTTAATATGAGAACTGGTGATTTCCATGTGTTTAGAGCCAAAGCTGTAATTGTTGCAGCTGGTGGAGCTTCTCACATATTCAAACCAAGAGCTGTTGGTGAAGGAATGGGAAGAACTTGGTATGCACCTTGGAGTAATGGTTCAGCTTATGCTTTACCGATTGCAGCAGGAGCTAAGATGACACAAATGGAAAACAGAATTGTATTATGTAGATTTAAAGATGGATATGGACCCGTTGGTGCATATTTCTTGCACTTAAAAACTTATACTCAAAATGCTAATGGTGAAAATTATGAGAAAAAATGGTACGACCAAACTAAAGAGTTAGTAGGTGAATACATTGATCATCACCCAACTCCAACTTGTTTAAGAAATCATGCATTTATTCAAGAAACTATGGCAGGTGGTGGACCAATTCACATGGTTACAACTGAGGCATTCCAGGACCCACATCTAGAAACTGTTGGTTGGGAAAATTTTTTAGGTATGACTGTTGGTCAAGCTGTTGTTTGGGCATCTCAAAATATCGATCCAAAATACACAAATCCAGAATTAACTACATCAGAGCCATATGTAATGGGTTCACATGCTACATGTTCAGGAGCTTGGGTTAGTGGTCCAGAAGATTTATCTCCTCCAGAATATTTCTGGGGATATAACAGAATGCTTACAATTGATGGATTGTTTGGAGCAGGTGATACAGTTGGTGGAAGTGCTCATAAATTTTCATCAGGCTCATTTACTGAAGGTAGATTAGCTGCAAAAGCTGCGGTTAAATATATTGAAGATAAAAAGGCTGAAGGTTTAAAAGTCTCTGATAAGCAATGTGATGATTTTAAAACTAAAGTCTATAAACCGCTTGAAACATATACAGTTGCTCAAAATGAAATTACGGGAGGAACAGTATCTCCAAGCTACATTTCACCAATTCAAGGATTACAGCGTCTACAAAGAATTATGGACGAATATGTTGGTGGTATTGCTACCAATTACATGACAAATGCTAATATGCTTAAAAGAGGTTTGGAGCTTTTAGCTTGGTTAGAGGAAGATTTAGAAAATGTTGGTGCTGAGGATTATCATCAACTAATGAGAGCTTGGGAGCTTAAACATAGAGCTTTAACTTCTCAGTGTGTAACAGAACATACTATGTTCAGAGAAGAAACTAGATGGCCAGGATACTACTATAGAGGCGATCATATGAAACTTGATGATGACAACTGGCATTGTTTAACAGTTTCTAGAAGAGATCCTAAAACTGGCAAATTTAGTATGGAGAAAGTTCCTGTCTACCATATCGTGGATGAGAACGAGAAGAAAAAAGCTTCGTAGTTAAATTTTAAGTAAATATTTATGGATATATTGTCAATGAAAGACGATGAGGTTTATGCAATTGCTAAACCTATTTGGGATAATTTAGTTAGATCATCAAATCTTAAGGATTATGGTGGTTTCACTAAAGATTTTTCAACACAAATGTTATTTGGAGCCAATGAAGTTGAGCTTGGTAAACAGTGGGCTAATAACAAGATAATAACTAATTTAAAGGAAACTTTTGAGCCATTTGGATGCCTTAGAAGAGGCCTTCATGTTACTGTTCTTATAAAGCAGACTAATAAAGAAATTTCTGGAGAGTTTTTAGGTAGACTTGTTCTAGGTGTTGAAGATGATGTTGTTAAAGTTTTTGGAGCAACCATCTACTAAATAAAAAAATATAAAAATTTAAATATTTATTTGACAAATATCGTCATGGGTGTATTGACGGTTCAAATGCTATTTTCTAACGTAAAAATCATAAATAAAATCTCAAATCTTAAATCTGCTTTCATTAAAACTGGCATAGTTATTAGTTTAGCTGTGTATTGGGGTGTAATTTTAGTTGGAACTTTTATCACATTTAACTAAGTTGTTTTTTAACAGCTTTTAATTTTTTTATGGAAGTATTTCTACCGATAGCTCAGGTTTTTGTTAACCCAATCGAAATACTTTTATTAAGTGCAATAGTTGGAATTCTTTCAGGTTTATTTGGTGTTGGTGGTGGTTTTTTAATGACACCTTTTTTAATTTTTTTAGGGGTTCCCCCAGCTTATGCTGTAGCAAATGAGGCTAATAATATTTTAGCTACATCTGTTTCAGGATCTACAACTCATTATCTAAAAAATACTTTAGATTATAAAATGGGTTTTATGATTGTTATAGGAGGAACAATAGGAACAGCACTTGGAATTTACACATTCTCATATTTTAAAGGGATAGGAAAAATAGATACAGTCATCTCATTAGCCTATATGTATATATTAGCAATAATTGGTACGTTGATGCTTGTTGAAAGTCTTAGAGAGATAGACAGGGCTAAAAGAAACATTATAGTTAAAAAAAAACTACATGTTCATTACTGGATACATGGTCTTCCATTAAGAATGAGATTTCCAAAATCTAAATTATATGAAAGTATATTTACTCCAATTATAATAGGTTTACTTGTAGGATTTATTGCAGCTATTATGGGAATAGGCGGTGCTTTTATTTTAGTACCTGCAATGATTTATATTATTAAGATGCCAACAAGATTAGTTCCTGGAACTTCCTTGTTTGTAACTATTTTTGTAAGCGTCATAGTTACTTTTTTACATTCATTTAATTATGGCTCAATAGATTTATTATTAGTAGCGATGTTAGTTGTTGGCTCCATTTTAGGAGTTCAAATAGGACAAAAACTAGGTGAAAAAATTGACAGTTCAGGACTTAGAGCGTTACTAGCAATCTTGCTATTATTTGTTGGTATAGCAATTGCTTATGATACTTTTTTTGCAGAACAAGTTCAAAGAGAAATATCCAGCGTATCCAATTCAGATTTAAACTTTTTCTCAAAATTTATTCAAGAATTTTCAAATGATATGCCATTCTTTTATGGATTGTTTTCAATTATGTTTGCAGTTTTTTTAGGAGTTGGTGCAGCCTTTATTAGACGCTTTGTATCTGACTTTAAGAAAAAAATGTTAATGAAGTCTTAACTTAAAAAATTTATATACAATTCTATTGTAAGAATACTAACCAATCCAACTGTAGCCATTCCTACAAAACCAACAACAAATGGTTTGTAGCCCATATTTTTCAAATCTCTAAGATTTGTTGACAAACCAATAGCAGCCATAGCCATAGTTAAAAATATTTTTGATGAAGCTTTGATATACTGAACAGTATTTATCCAAAATTCGTTATTTGTGCTTAAAAAAATTTGATCTCCTACATTTCTTAGAATGATCATTCCAACAAATCCTAATACAAAATAAGGAAATATTGCCAATATCGAATAATTTTTACCCTTAGACTGACCTCTATTGTAAAGAAAAGCAAAAAGAGGGATCATTATCACAAGAAATGTATTTCTTATTAATTTAGTAACGGTTGCAACATTCATTGTTTCAGGACTGTTAAATTGTTGATCATAAATAAGTCCAGCAGCTGCCACCTGAGATGTTTCATGTATTGATGTACCTAAAAATAGACCAATAAAAGTTGGGTTTGCATCAAAATAAAAGTTAGCAAAATATGGATAAATAAGCATTGATAGTATTCCAAATACTGTAATGTTAGCAATTGCATAAGATACTTCATTTTTTTTTGCACCAATTACTGGAGCTGTTGCCATGATTGCAGTTGTTCCACATACAGTACTACCAATTGAAATTAAATAAGCCATCCTGGTAGGGATTTTTAGTTTTTTAACTAAAAGCTTAATTACTATTAGAACACTAACAATACATATAATAATTAACGGTATGGCTATTGCTCCAAATTCTAAAAATTCAAAAGGTTTTAACTGTATTCCTAAACAAATTATTCCAAGTTTTAAAATATATTTTTGAGTAAAGTCTAATCCTTTGATAAAACTTTCTCTCATTTTGAATACGTTTCCAAAAAACATACCAAATAAAATAGCAAACATTGCTGTAGAAATTGGACTTTTCTCATAACCTAAAAGTTCAATTCCAAGAATGTTATTAAATCCTTGAGATAAAGTGTAAAGAACGAACGCTAAAACAATACCAGGTATTACTACCAGGTGCTGTTTGTAATGCATAAGAAAACTAAAATTGATTAAGCACTTCTGTAAAGTTTAGTCATCACAAATTCTTTATGACCTAAAGCTTCAGCACAAGTTAATCTTCCATTTGCTACTCTTAGAGTAGTTTTAATTAATTCATCTCCTGCTTGAGACATATTCATTTCTCGAGTTAATATTTTAGAAACATCACAATCAATATGTTCACCCATACCTTTTACAGTTAATGGGTTTGCAGTTAGTTTAACAACAGGTTCAATTGGATTACCAACAATATTACCTTGACCTGTTGGGAATAAGTGAATGTTAAAACCTGCTGCAGCTTGAAGTGTAACACACTCTGCTGCTGCTGAAGATGTATCCATAAAGTACAAACCTTTACCTTTAGTTGGTTCTTCTGCTGGTTCTAAAACATCAATAAATTTACAATTTCCAATTTTTTGAAAATTTCCAAAAGCTTTTTCTTCAATAGTGGTTAACCCACCCGCTATATTTCCAGCTGTTGGTTGACTTTCTGAAAGATCATCTGTTGCTTCTTTTAAAATAAAATCATTGTAAGAATTCCAAGTTTTCATAAACTTGTCAGATGCTTCAGGAGTTGCTCCTCTTGTGGCACAAACTTGTTCAGCACCTGTTAATTCAGATGTTTCTCCAAAACATAAATGAACACCCATTGGTTCTAATTTATCCATCAGATTACCAACTGTAGGGTTTGCCGCTAATCCAGATGTCGTATCAGATTCACCACATTTTACAGATATCCAAAGATCACTCATTGGACACTCTTCTCTTTGTTTTTCTGATGCCCACATTACAAATTCTTGAGCTTTTTTTGAGGCTTTCATTGTAGTTCCAATGTCTCCAGTTCTCTCAATATGAAATCCTTCAACTGGTTTTCCAGTTTTAGCAATACCATCAACTATTTTTTTAGTCCATTTTGGCTCAATACCAATAACAATAACAGCAGCAACATTTGGATTACAACCTGTTCCAATCATAGTTCTAAAATGAAGTTCTAAATCTGCTCCAAATTGTAGTCTTCCATATGAATGAGGTAGAGCTATTGTTCCTTTAATATTGTTTGCTACTGCTTCTGCACAGGCATTTGAAATATCATCAACTGGAAGAATAATTACATGATTTCTTGTACCAGCTCTGCCATTTTCTCTTTTATAACCTAAAAAACTTTTTGGAATTTCCATATTATTACCACTTCTTTGTTTTAACGTTGTGAACATGAACGTGTTCACCTTTTTTAATTGATTTAACCACTTTACCAATGTCATGACCATATTTTAGAATAGTGTCACCCTCATTTAGATCAACCATTGCAATTTTGTGCCCTAAAGGAATTTCGTCTAAAGATTGAATATTTGTTGAGCTATCATCTTCCATTATCCAGCAATCACAATCTTGTTTTGGAGTTATTTTTTCAATTACAACTACTCCAACGTTGTCTTTTTTATCATGAATTATAATATCTGTTGCCATATCGTGTCGATTTGTTTGTTTGAAATTTGTAAAATCTTATATATTAATCGCTAAAATTAACAAATGAAATTTTAAATAGTATCAAATTTACACATTAGAGAGGTTCTAGTTTTATGACAAAAATGACAACAGAAGAAGCTTTTGTAAAAGTTTTACAAATGCATGGTATTGAACACGCATTCGGAATTATTGGATCTGCCTTTATGCCAATTTCAGATATTTTTCCTGATGCTGGAATTACTTTTTGGGATGTTGCTCATGAAACAAATGGTGGATTAATTGCAGATGGTTACACAAGAGCCACTGGTAAAATGTCAATGGTAATTGCACAAAACGGACCTGGTATTACAGGTTTAGTTACACCTATTAAAACTGCATATTGGAACCATACTCCTCTTTTATTAGTAACTCCTCAAGCCGCAAATAAAACTATGGGACAAGGTGGTTTTCAAGAAGTTGAACAGATGAATTTGTTCAAAGATATGGTTTGTTATCAAGAGGAAGTTAGAGACCCTTCAAGAATGGCAGAAGTATTAAATAGAGTAATTGAAAAAGCAATAAGAGGTTCAGCTCCTGCACAAATAAATGTGCCAAGAGATTATTGGACACAAGTTATTGATATTGATCTTCCTCCAATTGTAAGATTAGAAAGACAAGCAGGTGGTGTTGATGCAATTAAAAAAGCTGCAGAATTATTATCAAATGCAAAATTTCCAGTAATTTTATCAGGTGCAGGTGTTGTCATTGGTGGCGCGATTGAAGATTGTAAAAAACTTGCTGAAAAGTTAGATGCACCAGTTTGTTCTGGTTATCAACACAATGATAGTTTTCCAGGAAGTCATCCATTAGCAGCAGGTCCATTAGGATATAATGGTTCAAAAGCCGGAATGGAATTAATTCAAAAAGCTGATGTTGTTTTAGCATTAGGTACAAGACTTAATCCTTTTTCAACTCTTCCAGGTTATGGAATGGATTATTGGCCAAAAGATGCAAGCATCATTCAAGTTGATATGAACTCAGATAGAATTGGTCTTACAAAAAAAGTTACAGTTGGTATTTGTGGAGATGCTAAATTAGTTTCACAACAAATCTTAGCTCAACTTTCACCAACAGCAGGTGATACTGATAGACAAAAGAGAAAAGATATCATTCATCAAACTAAATCAGCTTGGTTACAAAAATTATCAAGTCTTGATCATGAAGATGATGATGAGGGTACAGTTTGGAATGAAGAAGCTAGAAAAAGAGATGCAGACAGAATGTCTCCTAGACAAGCTTGGAGAGCAATTCAAGCAGGAATGCCTGATGATGTAATTATTTCAAGTGATATTGGAAATAATTGTGCAATTGGAAATGCTTACCCAACTTTTGAAAAAGGAAGAAAATATTTAGCTCCAGGATTATTCGGTCCTTGTGGATACGGCTTCCCATCAATTTTAGGAGCAAAAATTGGATGTCCTGATACTCCAGTAATTGGTTTTGCTGGTGATGGGGCTTTTGGAATTAGCATGAACGAGATGAGCTCATGTGCCAGAGAAGAATGGCCTGCTATTGCAATGGTTATCTTTAGAAATTATCAGTGGGGTGCAGAAAAAAGAAATACTACTCTTTGGTTTGATGATAATTTTGTTGGAACAGAATTAGATCCTGAACTAAGCTATGCTAAAGTTGCTGATGCATGTGGATTAAAAGGTGTAACTGTTAGAACAATGGAAGAAACTACAGTAGCAATAAAACAATCTTGCGAAGATCAAAAGAAAGGAATTACAACGTTTATTGAAGTAATTCTAAACCAAGAGCTAGGCGAGCCTTTTAGAAGAGATGCTATGAAGAAA
>JAOIVP010000002.1 GCA_028224115.1 Candidatus Pelagibacter sp.
GTAAACAGTAAAACTTTTCTTTCCAGTAAAAATTTCAATATCAAGATCAATATTTTCATTTTTCATGTACTCAGAAGCTTTTGTTTCATCATAGCCCTGATGTAATTTTCCATCTTGTACAATTTTCAAATTCCCAAATTTAATTAAAAGTTTTTTCAAATTTATTTTTGGTCCAGCTTTACCTATTGCCATAATTATTCTGCCCCAGTTAGGATCTTCGCCAGCAATTGCAGTTTTAACTAATGGAGAATTGGCGATTGAAAGAGCAATCTGCTTTGCCTCTATTTCAGATTTACACTTTTTAACATTAACGGTGACAAACTTAGAAGAGCCCTCCCCATCTGAAACCACTCTTTTTGCTAGATTTAACAAAACCTTATTTAAGGACTTATCAAAATTTTGAATTTTTTTGTCATTTATATTTTTTATTTGGGCATTATCTACTTCACCAGTTGCAAAAATAGTTGCCATATCATTGGTGCTTGTGTCACCGTCGCAAGTTATAGCATTAAAAGTTGTTGATATATTTTTTTTAAGTAGCTTATTTAAAATATCATTTGATAGTTTTGCATCTGTAAAAACATAAGCTAATGTAGTTGCCATATTGGGATGGATCATCCCAGAGCCTTTTGCTATTCCATAAATCTTAATTTTTTTATTTGCAATTGTACATTCTTCCATTGCTAACTTGGGCTTAGTATCAGTTGTCATGATACCAAGAGCAGCTTTCATCCAAATAAATTTATTTTGAGTATATTTAATTTTATCAATTAAACGTGGGATTTGATGAGAAATTTTTTCATAGGGATAAGGTTCCCCAATAGTTCCCGTACAACCAAACATTATATCTTTTGAGGAAATTTTTTTTGGACTATCTTCATCTTGCTCTTGTTTTTTAGTTAATTCTGATGAAATGATATCTGATAATTTTTTTAAACTTTCATATCCTTGTTTGCCAGTAAAGGCATTGGCATTCCGAGTATTAACTAGAAGAGAATAAATTCTTTTACTATTTTGATTTAAATTCCATTTAATATTTTCAGATATTATTTTTGACTGCGTGTAAACTGACGCATAATTTGCTCCTTCTCTAAAATAGAACATGGATAAGTCATCTCTATTATCATTATACAAATTTGCACTGATAACAGAAATAGACAGACCATCAACATGATCAAGGTCTTGAAAATCAATCATTCTGGCATTTTTTGATTTTGAAGATAAAAAGTTTGATAAATTAATTCCCATAGTGTTTAAAATAATTATTTAATACATATATTAAACAATATAAGTAAAGAATAAATCAAATACTCATGTTTAATCCTTTAAAGCTAATTACAAAATTTATTAAATCTAGCAATCAAAAAGAGTTAGATAGAATAGGCAAAATTGTAAAAACAATAAATTCACTTGAGCATGAATTTAAAAAACTTGATGACTTAGATTTTCCAAAAAAAACCCAAGAATATAAAGAGTTAATTAAACAAGGAAAAACCTTGGATGAACTTTTGCCACAGGCATTTGCATTGGTAAGAGAGGCTTCAAAACGAACTCGAAATGAAAGACATTTTGATGTTCAAATAATTGGAGGAGTTGTTCTTCACGAGGGTAAGATTGCCGAAATGAGAACTGGAGAGGGAAAAACTCTTACAATTTCTCTTGCTGCATATTTAAATGCTCTAACTGAAAAAAGTGTTCATATTGTTACAGTGAACGATTACCTCGCCAAAAGAGACTCCATAGAAATGGGGCAAATCTATAACTTTTTAGGTTTATCGTCTGGTTACATAAATAATGATCAAGATGATATGGAGCGTAAGAAAAATTACAATTGTGATATTACTTACGCAACAAATAGTGAGTTAGGTTTTGATTACCTAAGAGACAACATGAAACTTTCTGAACAAGAAATAGTTCAAAGAGAACATTTTTTTTCTATTGTTGACGAGATTGACTCTTGTCTTATTGATGAAGCTAGAACACCGCTAGTTATATCAGGTTCAGCTGAAGATAAAACAGCCCAATATCTTGCAGTTGATAATTTAGTCAAAGGTTTAAAAAATGAAGACTATGAAATAGATGAAAAGGAAAAAAGTATTCTTTTAACTAATGAAGGAATTAATAACGTGGAAAAAATTTTTTCTAATGCTGGAATATTAAAAAACAACAATTTCTATGATCCTGAAAATTTACAATTAGTCCATCATGTCAATCAAGCGCTACGCGCCAATCATTTATTTGAGAAAGGGAAAGACTATATTGTTAAAGATGGAAGTTTAAAGATCATAGATGAGCTTACAGGTAGAATACTTGAGGGTAGAAGATTTGGTGATGGTTTACATCAGGCCTTAGAAGCAAAAGAAAAAATTAATATTCAAGCAGAAAATCAAACCTTAGCCTCTATAACTTATCAAAATTATTTTAAACTTTATAAAAAAATATCTGGTTGTACTGGTACTGCTGCAACAGAATCAGAAGAGTTTTTTGAAATTTACAATCTACAAGTCGTAATAATTCCAACAAATAATGAAATGATCAGAGAAGATTATAATGATCAAATATTTAGAACAGAGATAGAAAAAAATAATGCAATTATTAGCAAAATAATTGAACGTCATGAAATAGGTCAACCTATATTAATTTTTACATCTAGTATTAATAAATCTGAAGTTTATTCAGATCTATTAAAAAAAAAGAACATCAAACACGTAGTTTTAAACGCTAAAAATCATGAAAACGAAGCAGACATAATTGCTAACGCTGGTAAAGAAAAATCGGTAATCATCACAACAAGCATCTCAGGAAGAGGAGTGGATATTCAGCTTGGTGGTAAAAAAGGATCAATCTTAGAAGATCAACTGCAAATTGATAAAACTAAAATCAAATCTTTAGGGGGATTATTTGTTATCGGAACCGAGAGAATGGAGTCTCGAAGAGTAGATAATCAAGCGAGAGGAAGATCTGGAAGACAAGGCGATGAGGGTAGCTCCATCTTTTATGTAAGTCTAGAAGACGATTTAATGAGAATTTTTGGATCAGAGTCTATGAATAAAATGCTTGAAAAATTGGGACTTAAAGATGGAGAAAGTATTGATCATCCATGGATCAATAAAGCTCTTGAAAGAGCACAGCAAAAAGTTGAAGCCAGAAACTTTGATATTAGAAAAACCTTAATAAAATTTGATAATGTTTTAAATGATCAAAGACATGTCGTGTTTTCTCAGCGAAAAAATGCAATGAATAGTCAAAGCATATTTGACTATTCAGATGAATTTTTGAAAGAAATTATTGAAGACATCATCAAATTAAAAATCCAAAATTTATCAAATCCAAAAAGTAATGAGTTTAGTAATCGTTTAAGACAGATTGTTGGTAAAAGTTTTGAAGAGGGTGAATTAAAAGAAATAATTGCTTCAAAAGATGATGAAATAAAAACAAAAATTACAAATAAGTTTTTAAAGTCTAGAGAAGATCGTATTAAACTTTTAGGAGAAGATCATGCAAAAGAAATTGAAAAAAGAATTTTCTTACAATCAATCGATCTTAATTGGAAATCTCATATTCAGTATCTTGAACAGCTGAGACAAGTAATTGGATTAAGATCGTACGGCCAGCGAGATCCTTTGATTGAATACAAAAAAGAAGCATTTGATTTATTTTCTAATTTACTTGAAAAATTAAAATTAGATTATGTTACAATTTTAATGAATTTAAAAGTTGAAACACAATCAGACCAAGTCACAAATACACAAAATAAAATTGAAATAGATAATAACCCAAAATGTCTTTTAATTTTAAGTAAAGGAAAAAAAATATCTAGAAACGATAGATGTGAAGCAACAGGAAAAAAGTTTAAAAATTGTTGTGGTGCTTTATAAATTTTAAAACAAACTAAAAGCAATAAGCAATAAAACTATTCCAGCAATTATTGATCCAAATAAAACTTTTTTTGATTTAAATATTTTATCAAAATTATTATTTTTAATCGTCAGCGTACTTAAATCGTCAGAGTTGCTAATAAATCCTTGATTTCTTCCAATTTTTAAAAATTTATTTTTTCTTTCGTTCATTATTTCCTCAGATGATAAATCTTTAAAATAATCTAAATTTTTTGATATAGAGACTTTTAAACTTTCTAACATTTGATCCCTGTCTCTATGGGCCCCTCCAAGTGGCTCAGGAATTATCTCATCAATAACTTTTAATTCTAATAAATCTTTTGCTGAAAGTTTCATTGCTTTTGCAGCATCAAGCATTTTTTTTGGATCTCTCCACAGGATAGTTGCACAGCCCTCTGGTGAAATTACAGAATAAATTGCATTTTCTAACATAATCACTTTATTTGATGATGCTAATGCTATTGCACCTCCGGAACCTCCTTCTCCGATAATAATTGCTAGAGTTGGAACACTAAGTTCCATGCAGCACTCGATTGATTTAGCGATAGCCTCTGCCTGACCTCTTTCTTCAGCTCCAACGCCTGGATAAGCTCCTGGTGTATCAATAAATGATATTATCGGAATGTTAAATTTATTTGCTAAATTCATTAATCGAATTGTTTTACGATAACCTTCGGGTCTCATCATTCCAAAATTTCTTTCAATTCTAGTTTCTAAGTTTTCACCTTTTTCCTGGCCTATTACTAAAACTGATGTGCCATTAAATTTTGCAAATCCTGTTAAAACAGATTTATCCTCACCATAAAAACGATCTCCTGACAAAGAAATAAAATCATCAAACAAATTATCGATAAAAAACTTAGATTTAGGTCTATCCTCATGACGAGCAACCATAGTAGTTTGCCAAGGATCAAGGTGGGAATAGATATCTTTTAATTTTTCATCAAGCTCAGCTTGTGTGCTAGATATTTTTTGAGTGTCTACCTCTGAAAGACCATCTTGGTTATACGGGTCTTTTAATTTATCTATCTCTGACTCTAAATTTTTAATATCTGTTTCAAAATTAAGATAATTTTTCATGATTTGTTTATAATAGAAACTTAAATTATAAAAAAGGCAATAAAATGATAGTTAAGATTATTTTTTAGCATTATTAATTGACTTAAAATATTAAAACGATACAAATTTCTAATCGGGAGAGACTAATAACAATTTAGCGCCGAAGGAGCAACCACCCCGGAAACTCTCAGGCAAAAGGACCGATCAAAGCATAACACTCTGGAAAGAGATTAATTTCCGCCGAAGGAGCAAAACTCTCAGGCAAAAATACAGATGGGGTAACAAAAGTGCTATGCCTGATAAATATATAAATATTCATACTCTTAAAGTTTCTGAAAGTTTGTTAAACTTTGTTAATGAAGAACTATTAACAGATACAGGTGTATCACCCGATAAATTTTGGTTAGGGTTTGAGAAAACTGTTAACGAACTTGAGCCTAAAAATAGAGAATTAATCAACTTTAGAGAAATTTTACAAAAAAAAATTGATGACTGGCATATTAAAAATAAAGGCAATGAAATTAAACTAGATGAATATAAAAAATTTTTACTTGAAATTGGATATTTGAAAGAAGAAGGAGCAGATTTTTCAATAGAAACAGAAAATGTAGATGACGAGATAACAAAAATAGCTGGACCACAACTAGTCGTACCTATAATGAATGCGCGTTATGCTCTCAACGCAGCAAATGCAAGATGGATGAGTTTATACGATAGTCTTTATGGAACTGATGTTATAGAGCAATCTGAAGACAGTGTATCTGAAAGATATGATCCATTAAGAGGTGAGATGGTCATTAAATATTCAAGAGATTTTTTAGATAAGCATTTTCCACTTAAAAATCTAAGTTGGCATAAAATTACAAGTATTGCTGTTAAAGAAGGTAAGTTAAAAATTTTAAAAGGAGCTGATATATTTGATTTAGCTGAAGAACAAAAATTTATTGGTCATAGGGGGGAAGCTGATAACCCTTCAGCAGTTATATTAAAAAATAATAACTTACATATTGAAATTTTAAGAGATTCTAGAGCTTTTAGTGCTCAACAAGATCATGCAGGGATCAGTGACATAATTTTAGAAGCTGCTGTATCAACAATTTGTGATAACGAAGATAGTGTTGCGGCGGTGGATGCTGAAGATAAAGTTATTTGTTATAAAAACTGGCTTGGTTTGATGAAGGGTAATCTTAAAACACAGTTCGAAAAAGATGGAAAATTATTTGAAAGAAAATTAAATCCAAATAGAAGCTATGTTTCAAAAGATGGCAAAGGACTTAAGTTGCATGGAAGAAGTTTATTATTAGTTAGAAACGTAGGTCACTTAATGACAAATCCTTCAATAATTTTAAGTAATGGTAACGAAGTACCCGAGGGTATTATGGATGCATTCATAACAGTAGCTGCGGCAATTCATGATTTAAAAAATAAAACAAATTCTAGAACAGGATCAATCTACATAGTAAAACCAAAAATGCATGGGCCAGATGAGACTGAATTTACAGATTTAATTTTTTCTAAAGTTGAGGAAGTATTGGGTTTAAAAAAATATACTTGCAAAATAGGAATTATGGATGAAGAGAGAAGAACATCATCAAATTTAAAAGAATGCATTAGAACTTTAAAAAATAGAGTTTTCTTTATTAACACTGGATTTTTAGACAGAACGGGTGATGAAATGCATACTTCAATGGAAGCTGGACCCATGATCAAGAAAGGAGATATGAAATCTTCTAAATGGATTTTAGCATATGAAAATAACAACGTTGATGTTGGATTAAAATGTGGTTTATCAGGAAAAGCTCAAATTGGAAAAGGGATGTGGGCAATGCCAGATAAGATGAAAGATATGATGGAGCAAAAGACAGGACATTTAAAAGCAGGAGCTAATTGTGCATGGGTTCCCTCTCCAACAGCCGCTGCTTTGCATTCATTACACTATCACGAAATAAATATCTTTGATGAGCAAAAAAAAATTTCAAAAAGAGAAAGGGCAAAACTAGATGATCTTTTAACAGTTCCTGTTGCAAACAGACCAAATTGGTCTGTAGAAGACATTAACAATGAAATATCAAATTCAGCACAAACATTACTTGGTTATGTAGTTAGATGGATTGATCAAGGTGTAGGATGCTCTAAAGTTCCAGATATTAATAATATTGGACTTATGGAAGATAGAGCAACACTTAGAATCTCTTCACAACATATTGCTAATTGGATACACCACGGAATTACAACTAAAATTCAAGTTATGGAAATAATGAAAGAAATGGCAAAAATTGTAGATAATCAAAATAAAGCTGACCCAAAATACATTAAAATGAGTGATGATTTTGATAGATCTTTAGCTTTTAAAACAGCATGTGATTTAATTTTTAAAGGCAAAGAACAACCTTCGGGATACACGGAACCATTGTTGCATCAAAATAGATTAAAAAAAAAACTTAATCTGAATTAGAATTTAAATTAGCTCTATTTTTAAAGGCTGAAAATAAAGTTCCATCGTCTAAATTTTCAATTTCACCACCAACCGGAAGTCCTTGTGCTAATTTAGTAACTTTAGTGTTAGTATTTTTTAAACTATCCTGAATATAATATGCAGTAGTTTGTCCCTCAACAGTTGCGCTTGTAGCGAGTATAACTTCTTCGATACCCTCTCTATTTACTCTTTCAACTAGAGAATCAATTAAAAGATCTTCTTTTCTCTGACCTACAGAAGAAATTGTTCCTCCTAAAATATGAAAGTATCCTTGAAAAATATTTGAGTTTTCAATTGACCACTGATCAGCAATATCTTCAACAACACAAATTTTTGTATATTTTTCTTTCAAACTTTCACAATTAACACACCCATTTAAATTAGATTTTAATGAACCACATGAATTACATCTTGTCACATTTTTGTAAACTTGAGCTAATGTACTAGCCATCGGTTTTACTAACTCATCACGGTTATTAATAAGTTTAAGAACTATTCTTTTTGCTGACTTAGGTCCTAGACCTGGAAGTTTTGAGATTAATTTTATTAATTCCTCAATCTCACTAATATTTTGCATTTATTATAATGGCCATTTAAAACCAGGTATTCCAAAACCACCTGTGGCTTTTGAAATCTCTTCAGTGGTCTTTGTTTTTAATTGTGATTTTGCACTATTGTGAGCAGCAACAATTAAATCCTCAATAATTGTTTTATCTTCTTTAATAATCTCATCAGATAGTTCAATTTTTTGCATTTCACCTTCCCCATCAAGAGTAATTTTTACTGAATTTGATCCAGAAACTCCTTCAGCTTTTATCTCCTTAATTTTTTCTTGGCTTTCTTTCATTTTAGCCTCTAGCTCCTTAGCTTTATCTAAAATCTTAGTAAAATCAGTCATTTTTATCCTCTTTTTTTTCATTTAACTTAACATCAACAAGTTCTGCATCAGGAAATTTTTCAATTACTTTCTTATAAATTTCTGAATTTTTAATCTCACTAATTAGCTCGTCTTTTTTATTTTTTTGTTTTTCTTTAACTGACATCTCACCTTTGGATTTACTCAAAGTAATAATCCATCTTTCTGCAGTCCATTCATAGAGTTTTGAAGAAAGATCTTTTACAAAATCTTTGTCTAAATTATCATTAAAAGAAATTTCAATTCTATTTCTTTCAAATTTTACAAGGTTTACATTTTTTTCTAATTCATATTTTAATTTAATTTCTTTTTTTAAAGTACAAATATTAAGAAGATCATCAAATGAGTTTATAAAATTTTTATCTATCGCTTTTATCTCTGGTTTGACTTCTGGTTTTTGTTTTTCTTCTTGAGCTATATTTTTTATTTGATTAATAATTCTTGAATTATCCTCAAACTTTTGTTCGTTTTCTTTATTTGTTGTTTGATTGTCTAAATTGTTATTACTCATTTCTAAATCTGTAATTTTATTTAACTTAATTGAACTTAAATGCATTAATCTTATTAAAAACATTTCAATAGATAAATGTTGGTTAGAGACAATATCCAGTTCTTCAAGTGAAGATATTGCAAACTGCCAAAATAAAATTAAAACTTCAGAATCTACCTGATTAGAAAGTTCTTTGATTTTTGAGAACTCATCATCATTAAGAGAGAAATTTGTACTCTCCAAGGATAATGAATTAATATTTTTAAAATAATAAAGTATTTCCAAAAAATCATTAATAAATACCTTGGGCTCAACACCCTGATCATAAATTTTTCTATAAATATTAATAACTTTTTCTTCCTCTCCTTTTAATATTAATTCAAATAAATTAATTAATTGAGACTTATCAAAATATCCAAAAATTTTTTGAGCTGTATTAAGATCTAACTCTGTTTTTTCTTCTAGGCTTAGCAAGGCTCTGTCTAGTAAAGATAGGGCATCTCTTACAGATCCTTCTGATATTTTTACTATTAACTTTAAGGCTTCATCTGATGCTTTCCCATTTTCTTTTTCTTTTATATTTTTAATAAATTCAAATAATTCTGATGATTTAATTCTAGATAAATCAAATCTTTGACACCTTGAGACCACAGTAATAGGTATTTTTTTAATTTCTGTAGTAGCAAAAATAAATTTTAGATATTCTGGTGGCTCTTCTAATGTTTTTAACAAAGCATTAAATGCTTGTTTACTTAACATATGAACTTCATCAATTATAAATATCTTATATTTTGCTGAGGTGGGTCCATATCTAGAAAATTCAATCAAATCTCTAACATCATCAACTCCAGTTTTGCTTGCCGCATCCATTTCAAGCACATCGATATGACTAGAGTCAGCAATAGATTTACAATTATCGCATAAATCTTCTTTGCATAAATTTTCAATGCCATTTAAACAATTAAGTCCTTTAGCAACAATTCTAGCAGTTGAAGTTTTACCAATTCCTCTTATCCCAGTGAATAGATAAGCATTGGGAATTTTGTCTGCTTTAATAGAATTCGTTATAGTTTCAGCCACTACTTCTTGACCAATAAGATCATCAAAAGTTTTTGGTCTATATTTTAATGCTAATACTTTAGAGTTGTTGTTCATTTCTTTTATTTTTAGGAGACTAGAACCTGAATAACTGTCTCTACGACTGCTTCCGTTAAGATCTGGTCGGGTTCAAGCAGCATCCACCTCTAGCCTCCAAAACTATTATAGCAGTTATATTTTCTATTCTACAAGAAAAGATTAATTTTTTTTCTCTCTTAACTTATCAGCCTCAAAAACACCTAAGACGTGAAAATCTTCACAATGAAGTCCCAACTCTTCCAAGGATTTTTGAACTTTTTGATCTTCTATATGTCCGTCTAAATCACACAAAAAAAAGAATGAATCGAATGTATTTTTTTCAGGATAGCTTTGTAATTTTGTTAAGTTCACTCCATTAATTGCAAATCCACCTAGAGATTGATACAGAGCCGCCGGTTTACTTTTAAGCTTAAATAAAAAAGAAGTAATATATTTTTTGCTCTCAAACTCAGGTTGAGAAATATTTTTTCCCATTACTAAGAATCTAGTTAAATTACCTTTTTCATTTTCAATATTTTTTTGAATAATATCTAATCCATAAATTTCAGCACTTAGAGAAGATGCTATAGCTGCTTGTTTTACGTCTTTTGTCTTTGAAATCATCTCTGCAGAACCTGCTGTGTCAGCTCTGATGTGTTCTGTTATATTATTTTCTTTTATAAATTTTGAGCATTGAGACAAACCTTGGGCGTGAGAATAAACTTCTTTTATATCACTAAGTTTCGCACCAGGTTGACCTAATAAATTATGTTCTATTTTTTGAAAATGTTCTTTGTAAATATTAAGTCTATGTTTAAAGATTAAGTATTCAATACCAATATTTCCGGTAATTCTATTAGACTCAGGGATAATTATTTTACATTCTGGTTCTAAACTTGCTTTATTAAAACACTCATCAAAAGTTTTACAAGGTAATATTTCTGCATCAGAGTCAACTGAAAGAGCTGCTAAATGAGAATATGCTCCAAAGGTCCCTTGAAAATAAATTTTACTCATTACGCTTTATATTCCATAATTTTTTTTAAGGCTAGATAATCTTCTTCAGTATCTACTCCTATTGGAGAAGAATTGGCAAGAGCTACATTAATTGTAATATTATTATCTAAAGCTCTTAATTGTTCCAATCTATTTTCAATTTCATTTCTTGATTGATTGAGCTCAACAAATTTCTTTAGTGTTTCGGTTGAATAACAATAAATTCCTATATGATGATAAATATTATCTATCTCTGAAGAGCTTCGCAAAAAAGTTTCTGCTTCCGAAAACTCATCATCATTTAAATGATTTTTAGTTATAACTTTTACAATATTTTTATTATTTAAATCTTTAGGTTCATTAATGTTGGCAGCAAGAGTGCCCATTTTAGATTGATTGCTAACCATTTTTTTATTTAAACGTATAATATCCTCTATATCAATTGCAGGTTCATCGCCTTGTAAATTCATTATTAAATCTACATCTTGAACTTCTAATTTTTGAAAGGCTTCATAAATTCTATCAGTTCCAGTCTTATGATTTTTAGATGTTAAAATTGCTCTGCCTCCATTTTTAATAACATCCTCAAGGATTTCTTGATCCTCTGTTGCAACCACTACCTCACCAATATTTGCTTCTTCTGCTCTTTTAAATACATGAGATATGATAGATAAATCATTAATTTTTAATAAAGGTTTGCCAGGCAATCTGGTTGCTGACAACCTCGAAGGTATAATAGTTAATGTTTTCATTAATAATTAAATATTATTATACTTATTAAATAGTAATAGAGGCAAATTTATACATTAAATTTTGGCAATTTTTTAATTTATCGTGATATACGTTCGAAAATAATATTTAGAAAAATGGATTCTTTTGAAATAAATAAAATAGTAGCCGCTGTATTAATGGTTGCACTTTTGGTTATCGGTATTGGAAAACTATCAAATGTCATATTTCATGTGGAAAAACCAAAAACTCCTGGCTATGCTGTTGAAGTCGAAGAAGCTACAACAATATCATCATCTACTGAGGCTGCAGTAGAAGAAAAAATTGATATTGCAGCATTGATGGCGATGGGAGATGTGACTGCAGGTGAAAAAATTTTTAAAAAATGTGCAGCTTGCCATTCAATAGTTAAAGGTGGTAAAAATAAAATTGGCCCTGCATTATATAATGTCGTTGAAAGAAAAGTTGGAGGAGTAGAAGATTACAAATACTCTAAAGCTTTAGCTGCTTATGATAAAAATTGGACGTTTGAAGAACTAAATGGGTTCCTTAAAAAACCAGCTAAATATATTAAAGGTACAAAGATGGCTTATGCTGGGCTTAGAAAAGAAACTGATAGAGCATCAATAATAAAATACCTAAATCAAAATTCAGATAATCCTGTACCCCTACCTTAATTTTCCAAAACAATATAATAAAATACTTTTTTGAACATGAACTCTATTCAGAGCTTGTTGCCAAACATGAGATTTATTTCCTAAAAAAACTTCTTCACTAACTTCAGAACCACGGGGCAAGCAATGAAGAAAAATGCAATCTTTTTTTGCGTAACTCATTAATTTTTTATCTATCTTAAATTTTTTAAATTGTTCAATCTTTTTCTTTTTATTTACTTTATCATTTAGAGATATAACTTTATCAGAAAATATAACATCAGCTCCTACAACTGCTTTTTTAGGATCATTATAAATAAATATTCTTTTTTTATTTTTTTTTGCCCACGCTCTAACTTCATTGCCTGGTTCAAATTTTTTTGGGCATCCTATACTTAATTTAAACGAAAATTTTACAGATGCTGCTATTAAACTATCTAAAACATTATTGGAGTCTCCAATCCAGCAAATATTCAATTTTGAAATTGGTTTCTTCTTTATTTCTTCAACAGTAAAAACATCAGATAAAACTTGGGTTGGGTGTGAAGATGGACTTAAGCCATTTATAATTGGAATTGATAAATATTTTTTAAAATCTTCAATCTTTTTATCACTATCTGTTCTTAACATGAAGCCATCACCATAAGTTGAAAGTATCTTCGCTGTGTCTGATATGCTTTCACCACCTTGACCAAGATGTAATTCATTGGATCTAAGTGTCAAAGTTCCACCTCCAAGCTGTTTAATTGCTAAATAAAAGCTTATTCTTGTTCTTGAGCTAGCTTTTTCAAACATTTGGATTAACATTTTGCCTTTTAATGGAGATCCTTTGTCAGCCTCTAAAGTGCTTAACTTTTTTCTAAGGTTTTTTCTTTTTTTTGCATCAACAATAATCTTTCTAAGATCCTTAGCCGGTATATCTTTTAAATTTATAAAATGTTTCATTCTAATTTAATTCTGAACAAACTTTTTTAATTATTTTTAAAGCTTGTTCAACTTCATTTTTTTTTACATTAAGTGGTGGTAAAATTCTAACAACATTTTCAGCAGCTCTTATTGTTAATAAATTGTTATCCATAAGTTTTTTTATAAATTTTGTTTGATCCGATTTAAGTTGTATTCCAATCAATAAACCTCTGCCTCTTATTTCTTTAATAATTTGTGGATATTCATTTTGAATTTTTTTAAGATTAGAAAAAAAATATTCTGAAATACTTTTCACATTTTTTAAAAATTTCTTATTTGAAATTATATCCATAACAGAATTACCCACAGCCATCGCTAATGGATTGCCACCAAAAGTAGATCCATGAGTTCCAGCGGTCATGCTAGATGCAACTTTTTTATTCATTAAAACTGCTCCTATTGGAAATCCCCCACCAATTCCTTTTGCAATTGGAACAATATCTGGTTTTACCTTAGATTTTTCAAAAGCAAAGAAATCACCTGATCTTCCAATTCCACATTGAACCTCATCTAATATTAATAAAATATTTTTTTTATTACAAATTTTTCTAAGCTCTTTTAAACACCAATCTGGAATTACCTTGATACCCCCCTCACCCATAATAGTTTCTATCATTATAGCTGCTGTATTTTTTGTAATTTTCTTTTTTAAAGACTGATGATTGCCAAACTCAAAATGATCAAAACCACCTACTTTTGGACCAAAACCTTCAGTCATTTTTTTTGACCCACTTGCATAAATTGCTGCCAGTGTTCTTCCATGAAAACTATTTTTAACACATAAAATTCTATTTTTTTTAGGTTTTCCGATTGAATAGAAGTATCTTCTTGCAACTTTTATTGCTGCTTCTGTTGCTTCTGCACCACTATTTTGAAACATTACATAGTCAGCAAAAGTTTTTTTAGCTAGTTTTTTAGCTAACATTTCTCCTTCTGGAATTTGAAATGCATTAGAAACATGCCAAAGTTTTTTTGATTGTTTATTTACAGCATTTACCAATTTAGGATGCGCGTGTCCTAAAGAATTTACAGCTATACCTTGAACAAAATCTAAATATTTTTTTCCATTAGTTGAATATAAAAAGCTTCCATTTCCATATTTAAATGAAATTTTTTTTCTATTATAATTTTTTGCTAAATAGCTCATAATTTTTAATCAGTTTTTATAAATTTTAATTATTAGATACAAGTTATGATTGAAAATACCTATAAACCGATTTTAATTCATTTTTGTTGATAACTATTAGATTTTGCTTGTTTAATTTCTTAATGTATCAGTATATTGTTATTTTAATAAACTGTAATACAATATATAGATATGAGCTGGAACGAAGAAAAAGTTAATAAACTAAAAGAACTTTGGGGTAAAGGAAACACTGCAAGCCAAATCGCTGAGATAATTGGTGGTATTAGCAGGAACGCTGTAATTGGTAAGGCCCATAGATTAAACCTTTCTGCAAAAATAAAAACAAGAGCTGCAACTTCAAATCAAAATTTTGAAAATTCTCAAGAACAAAAAAATTTTAAATCTAATAGAGGCCGAAAAAGTAAATTTAAATCTTTAATAATTGAGAAAGATTTTGAACCAGAAAATCCTAAACAATTAGAAGAATTAGACGAAAGTTCATGTAAATGGCCAATTGGACATCCAGATGAAAAATCATTTTATTTTTGTGGAAGATCTTCATTAAAAGACTTTTCTTATTGTAAGTTACATCTTTTGTATGCTTACCAACCTAAAGGTAAAAAAGAGGAAGTTACAGACAAAGATGAAGTACCAGAATTTATTGAGAAAAAAATAAAATCTGCCTAAAACTACTTATTAATAATTTTCTATAAATCTTTATTTGCTAAATATTTTTCTGTGGAAAATTGTCCACCTTCTCTCCACATATAACAATACTTTTTTACTTCCTGGTCAAAGAGCCTAACACTAGGTACCCCTATATCTGAATTAGTTTTATATTTTCCAGATAAAACATTATCATATTTTAGCAATCTCAATTGATCTCTTGTAAGCAATGGTGTCGGCAACATTTCAAAAAATCTTGCTGTCAACTCAGCGATGGGTAATGGAAAAGGTAATAAAATTCTTTTTTTACCAATTAATATCTGTAATTTTTCTAAGAGCTCTTTGAAGGTTATAATTTCTGGACCAGTACATTCAATTATTTTTGAATAAATATTTTTAGAGATTACATGATAAATAGTATCTGTTAAATCAGAACAATGAATCGGTGCAAATTTTGTCTTACCTTCATAATAAATTGGAAAAAATGGTAATCTATTTAACAAGGTCATAAAGTTAGTAGTAAAATTATCATCTACAGAATACACTACTGATGGTCTTAAGATTGTGGCTAGGGGAAAATTTTTTAATACACTACTTTCTCCATCTAATTTACTTTTTGCGTAATCAGAGTCTATTGCATCATTTATTCCTAAGGCTGATAAATGAATAAAATGCTTAAGATTGTATTCTTTGCAGAGTTTAGCTAATAATGAAGGCAAAATTGAATGAATATTTTTAAAAGTATTACCTCGTTTTTTTTCAAATAAAATTCCAATAAGATTTATACAAATATCTGCTTTTTTAAAAAGATTTCTTATTTTATTTTCATCAAAAATATTAGCCTCTACTACATCAATATACCCAGCATTTGCCTGCGTTTTAATTATGTAGCTCTTTTGATGAATATTTCTTGTAACAACTGTAACTCTGTAGTTATTTTTTGTTAGCTTCCTAATTAGGTTTCGACCAATTTGACCACTACCACCAAAAATTAGACAATTTTTTGCTTTCATTTGAATTCCGTTATATATGTTTAAAAATGAATAATAATATTCAACTTCACAAAAATGATTTACCAGATGATTTAGATTTAGGCAATCTAATAGCTGTTGATGGTGAGTTTATGGGTCTTAATGTTAGACGAGATCCTCTTTGCTTAATTCAGATATCTTCAGGTAATTCTGATGCTCACATAATCCAATTTGACAGGAAGAATTACAACGCTCCAAATTTAACAAAGTTACTTGCTGATGAAAATACTACAAAAATATTTCATTATGGAAGAGCAGACATAGCTCACATCAAATACTATTTAAATACAGAAACTAATAATATTCTTGATACTAAAATTGCTTCAAAATTAGCAAGATCATACTCAGATAGTCACTCATTAAAAACATTGATAAAAGAATTTATTAATATTGATATCAGCAAACAGTTTCAAAGCTCAGATTTTGGTGGGGAACTTTCTCCAGCTCAATTAAAATACTGTGCTAATGATGTGATGTACCTACATAAGATTCACGAAGAACTAAATAAAATATTGGAAAGAGAAAATAGAATAGATCTTTATAAAGATTGCTTAAAATTTTTAAAAACTAGAGTAAACTTAGACTTGGCATTATTTAAAGATGATATCTGGTCCCATTAATGACTAAAAAATTTATACCCTTAGCAAAAAAAGTAATTGATCTTGAGATACAAGCTTTACAAAAGTTAAAAAAAAAAATTGATAATTCATTTAATAAAGCAGTAGTTGAAATTGCAAAATGCAGATCTAAAGTAATTTTGTGTGGCGTTGGTAAAAGTGGATTAATAGCAGCTAAAATATCAGCAACTCTATCTTCAGTTGGCACCCCGTCTTTCAATTTGTCAGCAAGTGATTCTTCTCATGGTGATTTAGGAAGTATTTCAAAAAAAGATATTTTAATTTTAATAAGTTACTCTGGTAAAACAAGTGAATTAAAAAATATAATTCAATATGCTAATAGAAATAAAATTATGCTGATAGGAATTATGTCAAAAAAAGATTCAATTTTATATAAAGCTTCAGATATTAAACTTGTAATTCCTGAGGTAAAAGAATCTGGTGGTATTGTGCCAACTTCAAGCACTACAGCACAGCTAGCCTTAGGAGATGCATTAGCAATATCGGCTATGCAGTATAAAAAATTTGGAAAATTTGATTTTAAGAAAATACATCCTGCTGGTAATCTTGGAGTTCAATTAAAAACAGTTGAAGATATAATGTTAACAGGAAACAAAATTCCTTTTGTAAAAGAAAATTTAAATATGAAAAGTGCTATCAAAATATTAAGTAATAAAAAACTAGGAGTTTTAATTGTTCAAAATAAACAAAAAAAAACTATTGGTATTATTACTGATGGTCAAATTAGACGTTACAATGAGAAGAAAGAAAATTTAAATGAGATGAATGTTGCAAAAATAATGACAAAAAATCCTATTAGCATAGATAAACAGTCTTTAGCAGCAAAAGCATTAGCACTAATGAATGAGAAAAAAATTACCTCGCTTTGTGTAAATGATAAAAAAAATAAGCATAAAACAGTAGGCTTGGTACATATTCACAATATACTTGAAGCTAATATTCAGTAGATAAGAATGTACAAAACATTAATTCAATTAGTTTTGTTATTAATATTAATTTTAATTATTTTTTTTATTTCTAATAAATATTTTTATACAGAAGATAAAATTGATGAAATAAAAACGACCAGTAATTTAAAAATAGAAAAAAATAATTTATTAAATAATGAACTTGACAAAAAAAATATAGATAACGAAATTATAAATCTAACATATAAAAAATTTGATACTAATGGTAACAAGTATCTAATCAAAGCCAAAAAAGGAATACTAGATAATACACGTCCAAATATTATTAATATGATTGAGGTAGAAGCATCATTAATTTATCTTAATAATGAAAAATTAATCATTAATTCAAAAGAAGCAATTTTTAACAAAGAAAGTTTTAAAACAAATTTTTCAAAAAGTGTAAAATTATTATATAAAGATCAAACACTTGAAAGTGATAATTTAGAGTTTTTAATCGATAAAAATATTGCAATATTTAGAGATAACGTTAAATATTATAATCAAGATATTGAAGCTTTTGCCGATATTGTAAATATAAATTTATTAACAAAAGAGATAAATATTAAATCAAAAAACCAAAAAAAAATTAAAGTAAAAAAAAATAATTAATGGCAATTGTAAAAAAATTTAGAATTATTTCTTATAAAAAGGAAAAAAGTTTTATTTCATTAGAAAATATATCTGTTGCTTTTAAAAAAAATCACCAAATATTAGATAATGTATCTTTAAATATACCAAGAGGTCAAATATTGGGATTACTTGGTCCGAATGGTGCTGGAAAATCTACATTAATGAATGTTATTTCAGGACTTATAAAGCCTAATTATGGTAAAATAAAAATAAATGAAAATGATATATCAGATCTCCCAATCTACATTAGAACTAAAAAATTTAAAATTTCTATAATTCCACAATTTGGTGGTCTTTTTGCGTCTTTAACAACTGAACAAAATATTAGAGCAGTTGCTGAAATTTTAATCAAAGATAAGTCTTTTATTGATATAAAAGTAAATGAACTTATTGCAAAATTTGAATTGGAATCTGTCAAAAAAATTGAAGCAAAATATTTATCCGGAGGTCAAAAAAGAAGACTGGTTATAGCCATGGGGCTAATATCAAAACCAGACATAATACTAATGGATGAACCTTTGGCTGCTTTAGATCCTCAAACAATTCAAATGTTGCAAAATACTATTGTAAAACTTCAAACAGATTTTAATTTGACTATAATCATTACAGATCATCAAGCTCGTGATCTTCTCGCAATCTGTGATAAAGCTATAATTCTGTCAAACAGTAAAATAGTTGCCTCTGGAACGCCAAGTGACTTAATCAAAGATGAAAGTGCTAATAAATTTTATTTTGGAAATAATTTTCAATTTAATTAAAGCATGTCAAATTCTATAAAGATCAATAGCAAGATTAATAACTTTAATAAAACTATAACTGTTTCAGGAGATAAAAGCCTAAGTATTAGATGGGTATTATTTGCATCAATGGCAAAAGGAGAGTCAAAAGCTTATAACCTGCTCTTGTCTGAAGATGTTCTGGCTGCAATCAATGCTGTGAAAAAACTTGGCGTAAAAGTTAAGTTAAATAAAAAATATTGTACTATTTTTGGAAATGGACCTAGTGGATATAAATATAAAAAAAATATTATAATTAACGCTGAAAACTCTGGAACTTTAGGACGATTAATCATAGGTATTTTGATTGATACACCTCATAAAATAAAAATTATTGGAGATAAAAGCTTATCCAAAAGAGATTTTAATAGAATCGCAAAACCATTAAATAAATTTGGAGCTAAAATTAAGCTTACAAAAAAAGGTTTGCCATTAACAATAGAGGGAAATAAAAATTTACATCCAATTAGATACTTTGAAAACAGAGGTTCTGCACAGTGTAAAAGTAGTGTTATTTTTGCAGGTTTAAAAACTGAAGGAAAAACATTTATTAAAGCAAAAAAATCAAGAAATCATACTGAGCTTTTATGTAAACATTTAGGGTTACCTATAAAAGTTAAAAATACCAAAAACTTTGATTTAATAGAGGTTAAAAAAGCGAAAATAATTAAACCCCTAAAATATAAAATACCCTCTGATATAAGTTCAGGTGCATTTTTTATAGTGCTAGCAGCATTATCTAATAATTCAAAATTATTAATTAAAAATGTAAATATAAATCCATCTAGAGTTGGTGTGGTTACTATTTTAAAAAGAATGGGAGTTAATATAAAATTTAAAAATAAACAAAGCTATAAAGGGGAGTCAATTGCTGATATTTTTGTTAATAGCTCAAACCAATTAAAAGCAATAAATTGCCCTACAAAATTAAATAGTGATGCTATTGACGAATTTTTAATTATTTTTTTAGTTGCTGCTAAAGCTAATGGAGTATCTTATTTTAAAGATATTAGTGAATTAAATCAAAAAGAAAGTCCAAGACTAAAATGGGGGTCTAAAATTTTAAATAAAATGGGCATTAAAACAATTACTACAGAAAGCTCTATTAAAATATTTGGAAACCCAAATTTAAAAATTAATAAAAAGATTGTTATAAAAGGTTTTTTAAAAGATCACCGTGTATTTATGACCAGTGTGATTGCCGCTTTTGTTTTTGGTGGTGTTTGGCATATACATGATAAAGACTCTATAAAAACCTCTTTTCCTACATTTTTGAATTTAGTAAATGATCTGGCAAAATAGCCTGTAAAATGATCAAAAAACCTCTATAAAAAGTGGAAAATTTAATTGTTATGAAAATTATAGATTCATTCTTGCTAAATACATCGAAACTTATTACAAGATCGTGTTTTTTAAAAATAAAAAAAAATATAGACAGGAAACTAAGTATTAATGGAAATTTATAAAGATCTATCAAATCCAGCCTCACAAGAATTTGAAAAACTACTTAATAGCCAACTTTCTAAAATCCAAATCGAAGAAGGTAAAATAATTGAGGGTAAAATTAACAAGATTACTGAAAAATTTGTTTTTTTATTTGTAGAAGGTTTGAAAAGTGAACCAGTACTTGATGTTAACGAGCTTAAGAGTATGGGTCTTGCTGATAAAATTAAAGTAGGTGAAACAATTCCAGTATTATTAGAAAAAATTGAAGACAAACATGGAGAGGTATTGGTATCTGCTAGTAAAGCTCAAAAAATAAAGGGTTGGGATAAGCTGGTTGAGGCTTATGAAAAAAATGAGCCCATAATGGGAAAAATTACATCTAAATGTAAAGGTGGTTGTATTGTTGAACACATCGATACTGGTTCGTTAATGTTTTTACCCGGATCACAAATTAGCGATAAACCTTTGAAAGATATCAGTCATTTAATGAATGAACCTCAAAAATTTGCTTTAATTAAATTAGATAAAGTAAGAGGTAATGCTTGTGTTTCTAGAAGAGAAATTATTTCGTCATTTAAAAAAGAAGATAAAGCTAAAATTATAGAAAAATATAAAGTTGGAGATATTATTAAAGACGCCGAAGTGAAAGGCTATAGCTCATTTGGTTGCTTCTTTAATGTCAATGGTGAATTAGATGTTTTGGTTCACTTACAAGAAATTTCTTACTCTAGAGTTAATCATCCTGATGAAGTGTTTAACATAGGAGAGAAACACGATTTAAAAGTAATTACTGTAGATAAAGAAAAACTACAAGTTGGATGCTCTGTGAAACAACTGTCGCCTGATCCTTTTGAGCATATTGAAAATTATAATTTAAATAAAATTTATAAAGTAAAAGTTGTAAAATTAATGGAATTTGGTGCATTCTGTGAATTAGAAGCGGGTCTTACAACATTGCTTCACTCAAGTGAACTTAGCTGGACTAAAAAAAATATTTCAGCAAAAAAAATGTTAAATATTGGCGACGAGATTGATTGTATCATTACAGAAATTGATAAAGAAAAAAGACGTGTTGCAATCTCACATAGATTAACACAAGATAATCCGTTTGAAATTTTTGAAAAAAAATATCCTATTGGAACAATTGTTGAAGGTGAAATTGTTAATAAAAATGAATATTCATTATTTGTTAAAGTTGAGGACTTAGATGTAGATGCATTTTTACACTGCAATGATTTAACGTACCTTAACAATGGTGAAGAAGAGTTAGAAAAGTATAAAAAAGGTGATAAAATCAAAGTTAAAGTACTTGAGGTAAAAACTTCAGAACAAAAAATTAGAGTTGGTTTAAGACAAACTCAAGCTGATCCATTTGATTATTTTAATGATAAGAAAAAAAATCAAACTGTCACAGTAAAAGTAATTTCTACTGACAACAAAGGTTTAACTGTAAGACCTGAAAATTGTGAAATGGATTTCCAAATAAAAAAATCAGAAATTGCTATAAATGCAGCAGATGCCCGACCGTCCAGATGGACAGGTGGTGAAAAAGTTGATGTTGCTATAAAAGAAATTCAATTAGACAAAAGAAAAGTAACTTTAAGTATTAAACTATTAGAAGAAATTGAGAAAAAAGAAGCTTTAGATAAATATGGATCTGAAGGTTCAGGAAAAAACTTACCTTTCTCATCACTTTCTGATGATTTAAAGAAAAAAGAAGAAGATAAAGAGTAAACAGAAGATTTAAATTGGCTATTGTAAAATCAAAGCTTTTAAAACAACTATCCGAAAACTATCCCAATTTTCTTAAAAAAGACCTAAAGAAGTTTACAAATATAATTTTAAGTGAAATTAAACGTGCTCTTAAAAGAGGTGATAGAGTTGAACTGAGAGGTTTTGGAGTGTTTTCAACAAATATCCAAAAGGCTCGTATTTCAAGAAACCCTAAAACAGGTGAAAAAGTAAACACACCAGAAAAGAAAACAATTCACTTTAAAATGTCAAAAGAGTTGTTTAAAAAATTAAACGATGAAACATAAAAACATTTTTGTTGCGTGTGATACGTCTAATTTAAGTGAAATAAAAAAAATCATAAAACAAACTCAGACAAATAAATTTAAAGTTGTGCCTAAATTTGGCTTGCAGTTTTTTTACTCTAAAGATGGAAGAAAGTTTTTAGAAAATTTTAAAAAAGACTTTTGGCTTGATTTAAAAATTAATGACATTCCCCAAACTGCTTTATCTGCGGTAGATAGTTTAAAAGATTTAAAAAGATGTAAATATATAACTGTCCATGCAAATGGAGGTCTTGAGATGTTAAGAGCCATTAAAAAGAAAGCTAAATCAATTAATAAAGATTTAAAAGTGCTTGGAGTTACCATCCTAACAAGTCTTAATAATAAATCTCTTAAAGAAATAGGACACACAAAGTCTGTTGAACAATTAGTATTAAAACAAGCAGGTCTAATAAAAAAATCAGGATGCGATGGTATCGTTTGCTCTGCACAAGAAGCTAAAATGGTTAGAAAAAAATATAAAAAATTATTTATTGTAACTCCTGGAATAAGATTGCCTGGAGATAGTGCTAACGATCAATCAAGAGTAATGACCCCTAATGATGCCTTTAAAAATAAAGTATCAGGAATTGTAATTGGAAGGTCATTAATTAAAGGAAATATCAAAAACAATATTCAAAGATTAATTGATCACTTAAATAAATGATCAAGGGATCTAAAATCTGTGGGATATCAGATCTCGATACTCTTAATTTTATAATCAATCATCCCTACCCACCTCAATTTATTGGGTTTATCTGTAATTATAAAAAAAGTTCAAGATATGTTGAAATTAAAAAGCTAAACGAACTATTGGCAATAGATAAAAAAAAATCTAATTTTGCAGCAGTTCTAGTTAAACCAGATGAAGATATTCTAGAAAAAATTAAGCACCTTCCTTTTGATTATTACCAAATTTATGATTGTACACCTGATGAAATTAAATCGATTAAAGAAAAATATAACAAAAAGATTATTACCGCTTTAACTATTAGAGATAAAAATGATGTTCAAAAATATCATTTGTACTCTGATGTAACTGATATTTATTTATTTGATAGCAAAGGCTACGAAAAGAGTATGACTTTTGATCATGCACTTATTGAAAAAATAAAAATCAAGAAACCACTAATGATAGCGGGCAACATTCAAGTAAATGATAATCTTGAAAATTATAAAAAAATAGCAGATATTATAGATATTTCTGGGGGTCTTGAGACTTCTGGAGTAAAAGATAAATCCAAAATAGATATATTTTTAAACAAGGTAAAAAATGAAACTTAAAAAAGGAATTCCTTTAATAGATCAGCATGATCAACACGGCTTTTGGGGTGGTAAATTTGGAGGAAGCTTTATTCCTGAGACTTTAAAAAAACCTGTAGAGGATTTAACAAATGAGTTTAAAAAATTAAGAAAAGATAAAAAATTTTTAAAAAAAAGAGATTTTTATTTCAAAAACTATATTGGAACCCCTACTTCATTTGTAAAACTTGATAATTTAACAAATCATTTAGGCGGTGCTCAAATTTGGGCAAAAGTTGTTTCTGAGGCTAATGGAGGAGCGCATAAAATATATAATGCAACAGTTCATGCTCTAATTTGTAAAGCAATGGGTAAGAAATACATCGTAGGTGATACAGGTGCTGGTTATGCAGGAAAAATGCTCAGTATGGCTGCTAAAAAATTTGGCCTAAAATGTAAAATTTTTATGGGAGCAAAGGACATTAAAAGACAAAAGCCTAACTGTGATGCAATGAAAAAAAATGGAGCTGAAATAGTTCCAGTTTATTCAGGTAGTCAAACACTAGTAGATGCAGTTAGTGAATGCATGAGATACTGGGTGTCTAATTGTGATAACACTCATATGTGTGTTGGGAGCACTGTTGGTCCAAATATATTTGTTAAAATCTGTGGTTGGAGTACTGCACAAATTTCTAGGGAGCTAAAAGTACAATTAAAATCACAATTTAAAAAAATTCCAAATAAGATTAAATTAATTAACTGTGTTGGTGGAGGAAGCTCTGCTTATGGTTTTTGGAGTGAATTTATTGATTATGATAAAAAACAAATTGAATTAATCGGTGTTGAGGCTGGTGGGCCTCAGAAATCAAAACTTCATGCAGCGCCTTTAAGTCGAAATGCTAAAATTGGAATTTTACATGGAGCAGCTTCTTATCTTTGTCAAAATAGTGAAGGACAAATCAATGATACAGAATCTATAAGTGCTGGATTAGATTATCCAGGTGTTAGCCCTATTCATTGTTTTTTAAAAGATACTAAAAGAGCAAGATATACTTATGCAACTGATGAAGCAGCACTTGATGCACATGTAATGGTCACTAAATACGAGAATTTAAATCCAAGTCTAGAGCCTAGTCATGCATTCGCAGAAGCTATCAAAATTGCTCCAAAGTTAAGCAAAGATACTATCATTATTGTTAATTCATGTGGTGATGCAAAAAAAGACAGAGATATTTTAAAAGAAAGATTGGGCAAAAGATAATGACCTCACTAATTAATCAAGCATTTCAAAATGCAAAAAATGAAAATAGACCTGCTTTACTAACTTATACTGTTGCAGGTGATAATACTAAAAAGAGGTCATTAGAAATACTTAAATCAATTTCTGATTATGCAGATATTTGTGAGTTAGGATTTCCTCATAACACCCCTATTGCAGATGGAGGACAAATTCAAACAAGTGCTTATCGTGCTATTAAAAATGGAATTAAAATAAATGATGTTTTCTCTATAGCAAAAGATTTTAAAAAATCTAAAAAAACTAAACCAATTATTTTGATGGGTTATTACAATATGATCTTTCAATACAACGAAAATAAATTTTTAGATAAGTGTAAAAACGTAAAAGTTGATGGTTTAATAGTTGTTGATCTTCCTTATCCTGAAAATAAGAAATTTGCAGCTAAGTGTAAAAAAAGGAGAATTAATTTTATTCAACTTGTCTCGCCCACAACTTCATCTGTAAGACTAAAAAAAATTATCAAAGACTCTCATGATATGGTTTATTATATTAGTATGCTCTCAACAACTGGAGGGAAGCTAAAAGTTTCACCTAGAAAAATACTTGAAAGATACAGTAGAATTAAAAATCAAAATAAATCCAAAAATGTTGTCATTGGATTTGGAATTACTGAAAAAACAATAAAATCTCTTAAAAAGGCAGATGGATTGGTTGTTGGAAGTGCAATTTGTAAAGAAATTTCAAGCTCTATTAAAAAGAGACAAAATCCTGTCACAAATGTTACTAATATCGTGAAGAGATTAAAAAATAAAATTAAATGAACTGGATTACCAAAATTATAAAAGCAGGTGAAAAGATTAAAACTGCTTTTCATGAAAGAGCTTCAAAAGAGGATATTGCCAAAAGTGACTGGACAAGTTGTTGTAGAGGTCCAATTCTTAAAAAAGATTTAGAGCAAAACTTATGGGTTTGTCCAGATTGTAACAAACATCACAGAATTAAACCGAGTCAAAGATTTGATATTTTATTTGGTAAAAATAATTATGAGGTATTTAAAACTCCGATTCCAAAAGATGATCCATTAAACTGGACTGACTCTAAACCTTATAAAGAAAGATTAAAAGCAGCTCGTAAAAAAACAGGAATGGAATGTGGAATGATGGTTGTTTGTGGAACTATCAATAATATTAAAGTTACAGCTGTTGCATCAGACTTTGATTTTCTAGGTGCTTCAATGGCTGCTGCTGAAGGTGAAGCTTTTTTATTTGGTATCCAACATGCTATTGAAAACAGAACTCCGTTTTTATGTATTAGTGCTGGTGGAGGTATGAGAATGATGGAAAGTTTAATTTCATTATCTCAAATGACTAGAACAACCCTTGCAATTAATGAATTAAAGAAAAATGGTTTACCCTATTTAGTTTGCATTACTGATCCTACAGCAGGTGGTATTACAGCCTCATATGCAATGTTAGGTGATATCCATATTGCAGAACCTGGTGCATTAATAGCTTTTGCAGGTGCAAGAGTTATTCAAGGAACAGTTAAAGAGGAATTGCCCGAAGGATTTCAAAGAAGTGAATATGTTGAAAAAACAGGTTTCGTTGATTTAATTGTAGAGCGTAAGGATCTTGCATCAAAAATAGGAACTTTATTATCAATATTGTTAAAGCAAAATTCTGTTATAAGTTCTGAGCAAAATGAAACTTCAGAAGATAGTCAGTCGCTTACAAGAGCTGCATCCTAAACAAATAGATCTAAGTTTAGATCGTATTCAAAATCTCTTTCAAAGATTAGGAAACCCTCAAGATAAACTTAAAGCAATTTCAATTGTTGGTACCAATGGAAAATATTCAACCATCCAAGCAATGTTTGCCATCTTAAAAGAAGCAAATATTAAATGTAATATTTATACCAGCCCTCACATAAAAAGTATTAATGAGCGGTTTGTTTTTAACAACCAAGAACTTAATAATGAAGAATTAGCAAATTTATTTGAAGAAATTGAAAGTGCTAATAACAATGAACCCATTACTTTTTTTGAGATACTAACTGCAGCTTATTTTCTAAAAGCTTCTCAATATCCAGATAATATTAATTTAATAGAAGCTGGCTTATTTCATAGGTTTGACGCCACAAATATCCTAAAAAATAATCTAGCTAGTGTTGTAACCTCTATTGGGCTTGATCATTTAGATTGGCTACCTGAAAATGAGCAAACTGTTGAAAAAATTATTTATGAGAAAACTTCAACTCTTTTAAACTCAAACATTGTAGTTTCAAAACAAAGTTCTAAAGAAATTACAGATAACATTAAACAAACTATCTCAAGTAATAATTCAAATAAACTTTTTCATAATGAAAATTATAGTTTTACAATGAAAGAGAATGATTTCTTTTATTATGAAGACCAATTTGGAGGAATAAAATTACCTTTACCAAACGTTAAAGGTCAATTTCAATTGGAGAATATCTCAACAGCTATTGCAACTTTAAGAACTATAAAAAATTTTGATATAACAGACCAAAATATCCAACAAGGAATTACAAAAATAAATAGTATTGCAAGACTACAAGAAATTAAGTCTGGTAAACTAAAAGAGCTTGCAAAAGATCATCAACTTTTTGTTGATGGATCTCATAATCCTTTAGGAGCAAAAGTGTTAAATGAATATTTAGAAAGTTTAAATTGTAATAAACATATTATTCTTGGAATGATGGCTAATAAAGATCATATTGAATATATGAGTTACTTTAAGGATGTTAAAACCTTGACCACTATTGATATCCCTAATCAACCCAATTCAATTAAAGGAAAAGAGCTTAAAGATAAGCTAAATAGCTTCCAAAACATTAATTATAAAGAAAGTGTAGAGGATGCTATCAGGTCAATTCCGGTCAAGGAAAATGACATTATCCTAATCACTGGATCACTTTATCTTGCAGGAGAAGTGTTGAACTTAAATTAGATATTTTTATCTAAAAATTCTTTCATGTGGCTTTCAGGAACTCCACCAACTTTTCTATCTACTTCAATACCTTTTTTGTAGATGATAACTGTCGGCACACCTCTAATTCCTGCAGCACTTCCAGTATTAATTCCACCATCTTCGATGTCTGCATAATAGAAACCAGCTTTATCTTTATATTCGTCTGAAAGTTTAGTCATTACAGGCACAAGAGCTTTACAAGGTCCACACCAAGCAGCTGAGAACTGGATAACTGAAATGTCTTCGTTTTTTATTTTACTATCAAAATCTTCGTCTTTAAAATCATTAAGCATATATCTGATATAATTGATTCAATTTATTATTCAATGGGCAAAAACAGACTTTTTTTGATTTATTAAATTATGCGTCTGAATACTTTTGCTCTAAATTCATCACATAATCATTAATTCCATCTAGAAATTTAAGCTTTTCATCGACAGTTTTGAACGAAAACATCTTATCTTCATTTTCTCTGATTTCATCACACTCTGAATAAAAAGCAGAAACGGTCCACCATTTCTCCTTGTTAGTACTCAAAATTCTTGAAGCTATTCGACGTTTAATTTTTTTGTGAACCTCTTTTGGTAAAATTTCAGGAGCTTCATTAAATATTAGACCATGGCCGAATGTAACTAGCCTTTCATCTTCAAATTTATCTAATAAAGCAAATTTTTCTTTCCAATCACCTGTATGAAATTTAGGAAATAAAGCTTGATCTTTAGCAGAGGTAAATCCTCCAGAATAAATAGATTCTTCTGGCTCAATATCTTCTTGTGAAGCAGTTTCCATTTTTTCTTCAGCAGCTTCTCTTAAAATATTACAAACATTTTGTGAAAACTTTTCATTTGATTTAACTAATTCAGCTCTTTTTTTAATCAAGTTAGGATCAAGTTTGCTATATGGTTCAACTTTCATACCAAAACTTTGATCTAAAATTATTGGAGCTTTATTTGATCTAATAGTTCTTAAAAACTTAGGAGATTTTTTCATCTCTTTTTTTAAATCTTCATAATTTAATTTTTGAACAGCTTCAACATCAATTCTAAGATCTACCGCTTGACCCCATTTATAAACTGGGTGCATACAAGCATTAGGGTGTAATGGAGCACATAAGTATAATCGACTTGTTCCATAAAAATATTCATTTAGAGTAAATATTTTTTCTTGCTTAACCATGTTCTCGACAATAACTTTACTACTTGTTTTAAAATATTCTTGCCAAAGGGTTGGTTGTTTTTGTTTAATTAAATCTAGAACCTTAACAGTCAGTTCAGTATCAAATAATGCTGAGTGAGCCCCAGCAGATTCAAATCCATTTAATCTTGCTAAAGACTCTAATTTCATTGATTTATTTCCTTTAGGATTTAATTCTGTCTTTAAAACATCATCATCTATCGCAAATGCTGCTCTAACTATATTTAAAGCATCATGACGAACATTACCCTCGGTATTTGTCAAATAAGGTTTTCTTAAAGATTTAAAAAACTCTTTTCTAATAACTTCATCATCAAAATTTATACTTGAATAACCTAGAAAAGTTGCAGGCGACCATTCTCTAAATTTTTGCTCGACTTGAGATAACATTTCGTAATGACTTAAATTACCTTTAGTTAATAAATCTACGTTTGATTTATTAATACAAAGAGCAGTGGCACTTGGAACCCTGTCTTGAGGCAACCTACATCTTGCTTGAAAACGTTCTTTTTCTTTGAAGTTTTCATCAAGTAAAATACCACCTATTTCAATAATAGTTGCCCAATCTGTTTGTGCTGAATCTGTTTCAATATCCCAAACTACGTAATTCAATTTGCTCTCCTTTGTGTATAAAATTGTTCAACTTTTTCTAAAAATTGTTTTTGATAATTTTTAAGTCTGTCACCCTCAATTAAAAACCTTTGAAACATATTGTCTTTTGTACAAAGCAATATGACTGCTTGAGTAATATTAGAACCATGCACAGTGTTATGTGCTAATGCATACGCTGCACATTGCAAATAGTAATCATCAATCCACTCATCTTTTTTAGGCTTATTACTCTGTTTAAAATCAATAATGGTTTCTTTACTCTCATAAACACCTACACAGTCAGCAGCACCTGCATATTTTCCTGGATAATATAAAGTTGCTTCACAACCCCAAATCTCATCTAGTTTATTCCTTAGTCCATTATCAATAATCTGGTCTGCCATCATCCGCTCTTTAGTATTGTCACCTAATAAATCTAAATTTAATTTACCAAGTAAAAACTTTTCTAAATATTCGTGCATTGAGCTTCCTCTACTGCTTGCTTCACGTGTGATAATTTCAGCTTGTTTATGGCCTACTCTTTGTTTCCAAGCTTGAAGAGAAGCTTTTTTTTCTTCAGATTCAGTTGCTTTTAAAATTGTTGTCACTGAAGGTAATCGCTCTTCATTTACAGAATAATGTCTAGAGCCATCAACTATTGATCTTGTAGATTTTGGGTAGATATATTTATTATTCCACTGCATGTGATTTCTTATATTCTTTATTGGAGAAAAATAGAAATTAATTTTTTGCTTGTTTTGAGTGATCAACAAATTTTTCTACATTTTCAGTTTTAACAGCTTTTTCAATTTGTTCGGGATCTTTAATACTTTCAAGAGTTCTAGTAATTGATCTTGCATCTGTTCCAAACTTATCAACTACAGACATAGCTTCTTCTAATTTCTTTCTAAGAGAAATTATATTTTCAAAGTGCTTTCCAAATCTTGAACTAATTGTTTTTAAATGATTATAAATTTCAGTTGCTCCTTTTTGAACTTTTAATGATTGAAAGCCCATATGCAAAGACTGTAAGTAAGCAGAAAGTGTATTTGGGCCACAGATTACAACTTTATGTTTTTTCATTAATTCTTGGGTTAATAATTCTTTAGTGCTTGGGTCTTGGTATTCAGTTAATTCTTTATACAAACTTTCAGTTGGTGCATAAACAATTGCAAAATCTGTAGTTTTTGGTGGAACAATATATTTCTCGTTAACGCTTTTAGCCTTAGCTTTAAAAGCAGTCGCTAATTTTGCTCTAGCATCAGCAACAGCTCTTTTGTCATCCGCGTCATAACCATCGGTAATTGCTTTGAATTTTTCAACTGGAAAATGACTATCAACAGGAACTAAAACATCCCCTTGAAGCCTAATTGCAAATTCGACATTCTCACTTGTGTCCTCTTTCATCTTAACATTGGTCATGAATTGAGAGGCAGGTAATAAATCTTTAATCAATGCATCTAAGCTAAATTCTGCAAGGGTTCCATATTTTTTAACTCCAGCTAAAATTTTGGTAATCCCCTCTTGGCTTTGATTTAATAATTGAACTTGTTGGTTAAAGTTTCCAACTTTTTCATCCACTTTAGTTAAAGCCTCAGTCATATCTTTGGTAACCCCAGTAGATAGGTTATTAAATGAGGTCGACATTGATCCTAGTGACGTATTAATGGTATTATTAAGAGTATCTTTTAAATTCTGTATCTCAGTCTTTAAATTAGCTATTTCTTCAAATTCTTTATTTTCATTTTCATCTTTGGGCTTAGATCTTAAATTTAAATAAAGAATTGATGAGGCAATTCCAACTAATAAAACTAATAAAACAATTAAGATTATATCCATGATTCTAATAATTTATTTTATAGTAAAAATATGATTAATATATTTAATTATTTAAAACTTATTTAATGGAATTATTCTTAATCTTGAAAATTATATTTATTATAGGGGTGGTTATTGCACTTTATGCAGTTGCTAGAAACCTTGATATTATTAAGATTATTTTAATTTATTGGAAAGATTTAATTCTTAGAAAGTAACTTAACTAATTTCTTAACTTCTGATTTCTTTACAGATGATTTAGATATCATCATGCATGCTTCAGATTTTAATATTTCCCCATCTTTTAAAATACGAAGATTATTAGCTTTTAAAGTCTCACCAGTTGAAGTTATATCAGTAATTATTTCGCTTGATCCTGTGAAAGGATAAGCCTCGGTAGCCCCCAAACTTCCAACTAACTTGAATTGAGTAACCCCTTTTGAAAATAAAAATTCTCTTGTTAGATTTGGATACTTTGTTGCAACTCTTAATCTTTTCTTTTTCTTATCTTTAAATTCAAATGCAATTTCCTCTAAATCCGCAACAGTTTGAACATCTATCCATGGATCAGGAATTGCAACAACCAAAGTTGCTTTTCCAAAATCATATCTTTTAAATACGTTAATTTTATTTTGGATATTTACTTCACTTTCTTTTAATAAATCGTAGCCTGAAAAACCAAGATCTAATGAACCATCTCCAAGTCTTTCTATAATTTCTCTTGCATGAAGGTATAAAACTTTAACATTTGACAGTTGTTTTATTGAACCTAATAAATCTCTCTCTCCTCGTTCCGAAACTAGATTTAATTTATTTTTTTTAAATATTTTTAGAATATCTTTTCTAAGCCTACCCTTACTTGGAATACCGATATTAATTATATTTTTTTTCATTAGTAATTTAAATTTAAGGCAGCTCCTACTGCAGCTACTTGATTTTTTGAACCTAGATCAGAAATTAATTTATCATATCTTCCACCATTAATTATATTTTTATTCTTTGACTTAGACTTGATATCAATTTTAAATACCATGCCTGTATAATATTCTAGCTGTCTTCCAAATGAAGCTGAAAAAACTACATTTAGTTTTGAAATTTTATTATTTGAAGTTGGAAAATATTTTTGATCAACTACTAAATTAATCTTATTTTTTTTAAAGAATTTATTTAGTTCATTTGCAGCTTTATTAATTGGGCATTTGATTTTTAGAAATTCTTTTATAATTTTTGATATATTTTTACCCTTACTAGCTCCTCTTGGGTCTCTAATTTTATTATCAAATCTTTTTAAAATTTCATTAATTGACCTTCCAGCGATAACTTTTGATGGATCTTCTTTTAACATTTTAAAATATCGTTTTTTATCAATCTCAACGATTGTTGGATCTACATCTGAGTTGGTCTCTAATCTTTTTAAAAGATCATTAAAATATTTCTCTCTCCAAAAATGTCTTGATAGTCTTAACTTCCAACGTTTTGGAATATCTAGTTTTGAAATTAACAAATTAAAAATTTCAACATTACCAATTGTTAATGTGCCTGATGTATATTTAATATTTTGCAGTGATTTTAGAGAGGTATTGATAATTTCTTTGTCATCATTTTTTTCATCTTTAGATCCAATGATTTCAAATCCAACTTGATCTCTAATTATAGAGTCTTTTTTGTTTTGTGACTTTCTATAAGCTTGACCACTGTAAAAAATCTTCTCTTTTCCCTTTAAATTATTTTCCAAATATCTAAGACATGATGCAATGGTTAAATCGGGTCTAAGGCAAAGCTCACTTCCATTTTGATCAATGAAAGAAAATATAAATTTTCTAAAGTTTTCACCTGATCTTTGAACAATATGATTGGCCTCAATTACTGAAGGTAAATCAATATACTTAAATCCTTTAGACTTTACTGATCTAAGGATATTTTCAGATAAGTTTTTTGACTTCATTAATTAAATCAGCTTTTGGAATTGTTTGATTATTTTCACCCTTAACACCTTTAAGGTTTTTAATAGTGACCGTGTTATCTTTAAACTCATTTTCTCCACAAATGATTGCAACTGGTAATTCACGTTTATTTGCAAAGGTTAATTGTTTACCTAGGTTTTTTTTGCTATCTAAAAAAATTTCTGCATTAATATTATTATCTCTTAGCTGATCCACTAATTCATAATAATTTTTTAAGTATTTTTCATCCATTACACAAACTAGAACTGGTTTTTGATCTTCAACTTTAATTTGATCTAATTGCATTAGAGCAAATAATAACCGATCAACACCAAAACTTATTCCTGTTCCTGGAATATCAACTCCTCTAAATCTTGATATCAATTTTGCATAAGCTCCCCCTGAGCATATACTTCCAATATCTACTTCTTTGCCCTTGTTATTTGTGACTTTGAAATTTAAATTAGTCTCTACGATAAAGTCAGAATAATAAGCAAGGCCTCTTACAATTGTAAAATTAGTTTTTACCTGATTTAAATTTGCTCCATATCCAAGTACTTCGAATACATTTTCTAACTCACTTATTCCTTCTTGAGACAATGGATTTTTTAAAGTTTGTTTTAATTCTTTTAAATCTTTTATTTTTAGAAAATTTAATATCTGTGCTGCTTGATCATCAGATAACTCGGCTCCTTTAGTAATGGCTCCACTTTGATCTTTTCTCTCTTTTTTTAATAAATCTTCAACTCCCTTTAGGCCAAACCCAGGCTTATCTAATTTATCGATTGCTCTGATAACTTTTATTTGTTTTTCTTCAGAGATTTTTAATTCATCAATTAAACCTTGAACAATTTTTCTATTACTCACATTGATTGTAAATTGATCTTTGTTTAAACCACAATCTGATAATGTGCTCGATATTATATTACAAAGTTCTGCATTAGCTTGAGCAGGATTAACGTTTCCAACAATATCAAAGTCAGCTTGCATAAATTCTCTATAACGACCATTTCCAGCTTTTTCGTTACGAAATACATTTTGGATTTGATACCGCTTAAAAATAGATGGCAGTTCTTGATTTTTTTGAGCTACAAATCTTGCAAGTGGGCTTGATAAATCATATCGAAGCGTAATACTTTTTTCACCATCTTGGAACGAGAATACATCAGACATAGGGTTACTATCGTCCTCTGCAAGAAAAGATCCTATGTTTTCACTAATTTCAAACGAAGGGGTTTCAAGAGCTTCTGCTCCAAACTTAATAAAATTATTCTCAATAGCTTTTAATAGCTTTTTTTTGAGAAGAAGTTTTTTATCCCAACGATCTTCAAATCCTGAAGGTAATCCAGGAACTAATTTATTTTCTTTATTCATTTTTTGGTACCCGGGCTGAGAATCGAACTCAAACTTAAAGTTCCACAAACTTTCGTGCTAACCGTTACACCACCCAGGCATTCCTTGTTTTTATATTATTTTTGTGTGGATTAAAAATTATATTATAAATAAATAGCCTACAGGCTATGGAAACAGATTCTATGAGTACTTCTTGAAGTCTCTCTATATGTAATATTTATAATCATGAGCAGTCTTTTAGACAAAAATTATGATTATTCAAGATTTTAATTAAAAAAGGACGTTAATCTATTTTATAGATTTAACGCCCTTTGAAATATTTTTAAATTAGTCTATTTTTTTTAGATTAACTGCAGAAGGACCTTTTGGACCGTCTTCTAGTGTAAACTCAAGTTTATCACCTTCATTTAGATATCTCATATCAGCTGCTTTAACTGCTGAAGCATGTACAAAGGCATCTTTTTCTTTGTCATCTCTTTCAATGAAACCATAGCCTTTTTTACCATTATACCATTTAATTTTACCAGTTAGTGTACTCATCTTATTTCTTAGTCCTTTTGTTATTTATTATTCAATTAAGTTAATTTCTTTTATGATTATTTCAAGATGAAAAGTGAATGGTGGTGCCTCGGGAAGGATTCGCACCTCCGACACAAGCCTTTTCAGGGCTCTGCTCTACTCCTGAGCTACCGAGGCAAAAATTAACCTCTAAAGATTATTCTGCCTTTTGTAAGGTCGTAAGGTGTCATTTCGACTGTCACGTTATCGCCTTGCAATACTCTAATTCTATTTTTTCTCAACTTACCAGCAGTATGAGCTGTAACGGTATGCCCATTTTCTAGCTTAACTCTAAACATTGCATTTGGTAATAGGTCCATGACCTTTCCTTTAAATTCAAGCAAATCTTGTTTAGACAATTTTATTTTCTCCTAATTCTTTTTTTTATAGATTGAGCATGTCCTGCTAATCCTTCGTAATTTGCAAGTGTTATAACTGAAGGGCCAAGACTTTCAATACCCTTTTTGGATAAGTTTATATAGGAAATCCGTTTATAAAATTCATTTACACTTACTCCACTTGAATATTTTGCTGAACCATTGGTTGGCAATATATGGTTTGAGCCAACATTATAATCAGTCATTGCCATAACAGCATATTTTCCTAAACAAACTGATCCTGAACTTTTAATTTTTGGGACAAAAGATTTATAGTTCTTCACATTTAGCTCTAAATGCTCAGGAGCTATTTTATTCACAACATCTATTATTTTTTTGTCAGAACTAATATGCATTAAAATTCCATTACTTGATAAGCTTTGTCTTGCAATAGAAGATCTTGGAATTTCTTTTAATTGTTTAGAAATTTCATTTTTAACTTTATCAATTAAAGATTTGTCTTTTGAAATTAAAATACATTGAGCAAGATTATCATGTTCTGCTTGACCTATTAAATCGCTCGCAACCCATTCTGGATTTGAAAATTTATCACAAACAATAGTGACTTCAGAAGGCCCCGCTGTCATTCCCTCAATTCCAACATCGCCAAAAACTTCCTTTTTAGCCGCTGCTACATACGCATTACCAGGACCAACTATTTTATTTACTTTCTTAATTTTCTTAGTTCCATAAGCAACAGCTGATATTGCTGAGGGACCACCTATTGAATAGATTTCTTTAATTTTACATTTACGAGCAGTATACAAAACAGCAGGGTTTTGTTTTCCTTTAAACCCAGGATTAATCATTACAATCCTTTTAACACCCGCAACAATCGCAGGAATGGCATTCATTAATACACTTGAGGGATATGAGGCAGTTGAACCAGGTACATATATTGCAACTGACTCTAAAGGTAAATATTTATACTCAAGTTTGTTTTTATATTTATCAACATACGAGATATTTTTAAATTTTTGAAGTGAGTGAAATTTGTAAATTCTGTTGTATGCAATATCAATTGCTTGCTTTACTTTTTTATCAAGTGATTTTATTGAATTAGCAATCTGTTTTTGAGATGGTACAATTACATTATTTTGATTAAATTTTTTCTCATATTTTACTAATGCTTTATCTCCATTTTTCCTAACATCTTTAATAATACTTGATACTGAAACAGAGTTAGATTGAACTTTTCTTTTTCTTTGTAAAAGAAAGCTATCTAAATTTTTATCAAAATTTTTACTAATACTATTTAATATTTTCATCAGTCTTTTATTTCGTTTTGATCATCTAGTGTTACCTCAATTGTTTCTGTAGTCAAAGCAATGTGAGAATTGTTATTAAAAATTAAATTTATTTCATATTCATCATTATTTTTTAAATAGTCTATTCCTATCAATTCTAAAACTAAATCTTCATTTTTTTGATCTATATTTTTAGATTTCACTTTATCAACAAAATCGAACCTGCAAATGCTATTGATTTTCTTATCTTCCTGATTAGTTTCGACTTTAGTTCTCTCAATTGATAATAAGAAAACTTTATTTGCCTCTAGATACTTTATATCTGAGACCTTAACTTTTGCCCCAGCACTACAAGCTGAGATCATTTGCAAACCCTCATTATCTGTTGCAATAATTTTTGCTAAATATTTCTTATCCATTAGTTAACTCTTCTAATTTTTGCTCCAACTTTTTTTAATTTCTTCTCTATATTCTCATATCCACGATCAAGATGATAAATTCTATTAATAACCGATTTTCCTTTAGTGGTTAAAGCTGCAAGAATTAATGAAACGGAAGCTCTTAGATCTGTTGCCATCAGCTCAGCTGCTTCAAAATTAATATTACCACTAACTTTTGCCTTATTACCATTAGTTGAAATTTTAGCTCCCATTCGATTTAATTCAGCAACATGCATAAATCTATTTTCAAAAATATCTTCTTTAATTATGGATTGTTTGTTTGCTTTACATAGCAATACCATCATTTGAGCCTGTAAATCAGTTGGAAAACCAGGATACGGTGCAGTTTTTATATTCATACTCTTAACTTTTTTATTACCAATAATATGAACTTCATCTTTGGTAACTTTAATTTTAGCACCTATTTTTTTTAAAGTATTAATTTCAGTTTGGATAATTTTTGGAATTATATTTTTTATCTTTAAATTTCCTTCTGTCACAGCTGCTGCAACTAAATAAGTTCCAGCCTCTATTCTATCAAACATTACTGAATAACTAGTTTCTTTGACTTCGGTTACTCCTTCAATTTTGATTGAACGCTTACCAACCCACTTGATATTGCATCCCATTTTTTTTAAAAAATTAACTAAATCTTTTATTTCAGGTTCAATGGCACAGTTGCTTAAATCAGTTATTCCTTTTGCAAAGCTTGCAGCAATTATCAAATTTTCTGTAGCACCAACTGATATTTTCGGAAATCTGATTTTATTTCCGATCAATCCTTTAGGTGCTGTTGCATGAACATATCCTTGAACAATTTTATATTTAACCCCTAAACTTGATAAAGCATTTAAATGGATATCAACAGGTCTAGTACCAATTGCACAACCCCCTGGAAGTGATACCTTGGCTTTACCAAATTTAGCAAGCAAAGGTCCAAGAACTAAAATTCCTGCCCTCATAGTTTTAACCAAACTATAAGAGCCAAAATTTTTGTTTTGTTTGATATTATCAATAACTAAGTTGTTCTTATTAAACTTAATTTTAGATCCTAATGATTGTAATAATCTAACCATCGTCTCAATATCTTTTACTCTAGGTAAATTTTTTAATAAAAGTTTTTTTTTTGATAATAAAGTTGCAGCTAAAATTGGTAGAGATGCATTTTTTGAACCTGATATTTTTATTTGTCCTTTGAGCTTGTTTGCTCCAAAGACTTCTAGTTTTTGCATGACTAAACTTTAGGCAGCGTTACCCCAGTTTGACCCATATATTTTCCATCACGATCTGCATAAGTCACTTCTGGTTTTTCATTTCCTTTTAAAAAGACAAATTGGGCAACACCTTCATTTGCATATATTTTTGCTGGAAGAGGTGTGGTGTTCGAAAATTCAAGTGTTACATACCCTTCCCAACCTGGCTCTAAAGGCGTCACATTTACAATAATCCCACATCTTGCATAAGTAGACTTACCAAGACAAATAACTAATACATCATCTGGAATTTTAAACTTTTCAACAGTTCTTGCTAAAACAAATGAATTTGGTGGAATAATACATTCGGATGTATTTTTAGTAACAAAGTTTGTTGGTTTAAAATTTTTTGGATCAACTATCTCTGAATTAACATTTGTAAATATCTTAAACTCATCTGAAACTCTCGCATCATATCCAAACGATGACAATCCATAAGAAATACTGTCACCTCTAACCTGTTTTTCTTCAAAAGGAGAAATCATACCTTCCTCTTTTGACATTTTTCTAATCCACTTATCTGAAAGAACTGACATTGCTTATTTATTTTTCTTCTTGGTTTTTTTTTGAAAAAGTTTTCTTTTTTTTAAATTTTTTCTTAACGCTAAACTTAAACGTTCATTTTTATCTTTTGAATTCATTCTTTATCTGGATTTGTCAGAAAATCTAATGTTATCGGTTTAGAGGCATCTAATACTTTTGGCTTAACTTCTTCTTCTTTTGGACCTTCCTTTGCTAAACGTTTAGCTCTTTTTTCAGCAAGCTTTTTTTCTCTTTTAGCTTGCTTCTCCATAAGCTTATTACCTTTAGTAGATTTATAATCGTAATGAATTCCCATAAAATTTTCCTCACGTAGATATAAATCATATTAGTCAAAAAATTAAGGCAATATTTTGAAAAAAATGCTTTATTATCAATAAAATACAAATTGCTTATGAGCTCCTATAGATAAATGGTATATCAAGTCATTGGTAATGACTAATTCCCTGGTCAGTACAGGGTGGGAGCACCATAATTAATTTTTATAGAAAAATTTTCTTAAAAAAATTGATAATAAAATTAATCCAAAAAAAGATAGAATTGGCAAATAGATATCTGTTGAAAAAATAATATCAGTAATTCCAGGAACTTCTGAATTTTGCTCAATAACTTTTTCTAAACCACTACCAATAGAAACAACTAAGAATATTTGGGGTATAATTCCAATCAAAGTTGCAAAGAAAAAATTATTTATTTTTACATTAAAAAGAGTGGGTAAAAGACAGCTTAACTGCCAAGGTATTCCTCCTATAAAACGATATAATAATAAATAAATAAATTCAGAACTTTTAAATTTTTGCTCAAGATTTTTAAATCTATTTAAAAATTTTTCTCTAATTAATTCTTTTAAAAAATAATTTCCAAACAAATATATGAAAGTTGCACCAATACTTAATCCTAAAACAACTAGTAATGTTCCAATCCATTTTCCAAAAATAAACCCACCCATCAATGCAGCAGGGGAACCAAATCCTAAAAATGGAAACACCCACAATATCGTTAGTGCTAGAAAAATTATTGATAGTAAAAATAAATTTGAATTTTTAAGTTCAAAAAAATATGATCTATTTTCTCTAATAAAATCATAAGAAGTTATCTCCTGGAGGCTAAATTTTGAAAAGAAAAAATATAAAAATAAACAAATGACTGTAAGATAAAATAATCCTATAAATAATTTAATTTTTTTAGCTTTTTCCATTAAATACAATGCTAATTATATAATCTTCTATTTGCTATTTATATATTTAGTTACTATAAAGGGCGAAAATTAAAAAATTTTAATCACATTTTATGAAGCGAACATACCAACCATCTAACGTTAAACGAGCCAGAAAACATGGTTTTAGATCAAAAATGAAGACTAAGGGTGGACAAAAACTTTTGGCTAGACGAAGAGCAAGAGGAAGAAAATCGTTAACAGTATCAGTCTAGATAAATGAAAAGCAAAATACTTGCTCTTTCAAAAAACGAGGAATTCAAAAATCTACTAAAACAGAAAAAAATTTCTAACAAATATGTTACAATTTTTTTTGGCAATCTAACTAATAAAGATAACAGCAAACTAAATATTAGTTTTGTGACCAAAAAGAAAATTGGTAATGCTGTTAAAAGAAATAAGATTAAACGTAGGTTAAGAAATATTGTTAATGAAGCAGTTAAAAAAATAACATTAAAATTCAACTATTCATATCTTGTTATTGCCAAGTCAACTATGCTAAACAATGAGTACAAAAATATAAAAGAAACTCTATTTCAGGATTTAGAAAAAATTAAATAATGAACATTTTCACTATTATTTTAATTAAATTTATCAAAGGTTATAAATTTATAATCAGTCCATTACTTGGTCAGTCTTGTAGATATTTACCAACCTGCTCTGAATATAGCATAGAGGCCTTAAAAGAATTTGGTTTAGCAAAAGGAAGCTTTATGAGCTTAAAAAGAATTTTATCTTGTCATCCTATAAAATTTTTAGGTGGTGGAGATGGTTTTGATCCAGTTAAAAAACAAATGAAGGTTAAGAAGTAGATGGATACTAAAAATGTAATTGCAGCTATTTCTTTGTCAGCAGCTGTGATTATTCTATATTCACTTTTCTTTGCACCTCCGCCAATTACCAAAGAACAGTTAGCAGAAAAAAATAAAACTGAACAAAATTCAGATGCACCTAGTTTGGATCAAAAAGAAACTGTTACTGAAATAACAAGAGAAGAGGCTTTAAGCCAAAATAAAAGAATTCAGTTTGAAAACCAAAGCATTGTTGGCTCAATTTCTTTAAAAGGTGCAGCAATAGATGACTTAACCTTTAAAGAATATAATGTTGCATTAGAAAGTGATGAAAAGGTCAAACTTTTATCGCCAAAAAATACCAAAGATGGTTACTTCATAGAAAGTGGATTTATTACTACAGATAAAAATATTGATATTCCAGACTCAAATTCTCTATGGTCTGTATTAGGAAATAATAAACTAACTAACCAATCGCCTGTTAAATTGTCTTGGACTAATGATCAGGGAATTACTTTTGAAAAACAAATAACTTTAGATGACAATTTTTTATTCACAATTAACCAAAAAGTAATCAATTCAACAAATAAAAATTACGATTTTTATTCTTATGGACAAATAATTAGAAAAGAAATTCCAGATATTTCAAATTTTTACATTCTTCACGAAGGGCTTCTTGCAACATTGGATGAGGAATTAATTGAAGAAGATTACGATGATATTCAAGAAGAAAAGTTTTCAAGAACTTCTCAAAAAGGATGGCTTGGAATTTCAGACAAGTTTTGGATTACATCACTAATTCCACCAAGTGGGAAAGAATTTAAAACTACTTTTGATTATAAAGATAAATTTAGAGCTAATTTTGTTGCTACAGATCCACTAGAACTTAGAGGAAGCTCAAGTATCGAAGATAAGTTACAAGTAATAGTAGCTGCAAAAAGGGTTGATATAATTGATGGATACGCAGAGTCTTTAAATATAGATAAGTTTGATTTAGCAATTGATTGGGGATTTTTATATTTTATTACAAAGCCATTGTTCCACGGTATAGACTATTTCTTTAAATTGCTTGGAAACTACGGTCTTGCAATTATTGCTATCACAATTTGTATTCGATTAGCATTCTTTCCACTTGCAAACTTTTCATTTAGAAGCATGGCTAAAATGAAAGCTCTTCAGCCTGAAATGGTAAGACTTAAAGAGCTTCATAAAGATGACAAAATGAAATTACAGCAAGAAATGATGGCACTTTATAAAAAAGAGAAAGTTAATCCTATGTCTGGATGTTTGCCTATACTGGTTCAAATTCCAGTATTTTTTGCATTATACAAAGTATTGTTTGTAACAATTGAAATGAGACAAATGCCATTTTTTGGATGGATACAAGATTTATCAGAAAGAGATCCAACATCTCTTTTCAATTTATTTGGTTTATTGCCTTATGATGTTCCTTCATTTTTAATGATTGGTGCTTGGCCTATTGCAATGGGTGTATCAATGTTTATCCAACAAAAACTTAATCCGGCACCAACAGATCCCATGCAGGCAAAAATATTTATGTTCTTTCCACTATTCCTTACAATAATTTTAGCTCCATTCCCTGCAGGATTAGTTATTTACTGGACTGTTAATAATATTTTAACAATGGCTCAACAGGTGTTCATTATGAAAAGAACTACTATTAAAACAACCACTTAATGCTGGAAGTCAAAGAAGAAGAGTTAAATAAAATCCTTCCATCAGATGGTCCTTCAATTGATGAAGTAAAAAGATATCTAGAAAAATATAACGATGAATACATTGTCATAAAATGTGGTGGTAGTGTTCTAGTCGATCAAAATTTATTTAATATTTTTATAAAAGATATTGCTACACTTAATAAGTTGGGCTTTATTCCAATAGTTGTACATGGTGGGGGTAAAAGAATAAGTAATAAGTTAAATGAACTTGGAATTAAAAGTGAATTTATTAAAGGACTTCGGGTTACAGGAAAAGAAACTATTGAAGTAGTCGAACAAGTGTTAATAGAATTTAATCACGAAATAGTTGAAGCTTTGAAAAATGAATCTTGCAATAGTGAAACGATTAATTCTAAAAATAATAATATTATTAGTGTAATTAAAGAAAATGATGAATTAGGGTTTGTTGGAACACCTACAGACATTGATAAAAATATTATTGATAAAATTGTTAATAATAAAAAGGTTCCAGTAATTGCACCTTTGGGCTTGGATGAAAATAATCAAACATATAATATAAATGCCGATACAGCAGCAGGATCAATTGCAAAAAAAATTGAAGCTAGAAGACTAATAATTATGAGTGATGTTGAAGGTGTTTTAGATAATAGCCAAAAACTAATTCCTGAAATTAATTCAAATTCAATAAAAGAGTTAATTGAAAATGAAACTATTACTGGAGGGATGATTCCTAAAATTAACAATTGTTTAGATGTTGCAAGTAATGGAGTAAAAGGTGTTGTTATTATTGATGGTCGTAAAAACCATTCTATTCTCTTTGAACTATTATCTGATAAAGGATCGGGAACCTTAATAAGACAATGAAAGATTTAATTGATATAAAATATTGGATATTTGATCTTGATAACACTCTTTATAGCGGTCAAACTCAAGTTTTTTCTGAAGTAGATAAAAAGATGTCCTCTTTCATCTCTGAAAAATTTAATGTTGATCTTTTAAAAGCAAAAGAAATACAAAAAAAATACTTTTATGAGTATGGAACAACACTCTCAGGCTTAATGAACCATGATAATATTGATCCACAAGAATTTTTAGAATTTGTTCACGACATTGATATTAGTTGGCTACCAAAAGATGAAATTTTAAGAGAAGAGCTTATTAAGATAAAAGAAAAAAAGATTATTTTTACCAATGGCTCTCATGCGCACGTTGAAAATGTTACAAAACAACTTGGTATTGATGGATTATTTGATGGAGCCTTTGATATAACTGATGCAAACTATGTTCCAAAACCACACTTAGATCCATATCAAAAGTTGATAAAAAAATTTGATTTAAATCCAAATCAATCAATTCTTATTGAAGATATCGCTCACAATTTAGAGCAAGCTAAAAATTTAGGAATGAAAACTTGTTGGTTAGAAAATGAAGAGACTTTTGCTAAAAAGGACTCGGACAAACCATATATAGATTATAAGATTAAGAACTTGCCTTCTTTTCTACAAGAAATTAATGTATTAAAGAATAATTAAATTAACTATCTAATTAAAAAATATGAGTGATATCAAAAAAATAATAAATGATGCGTGGGAAAATAGAGATAACGTAAACCAAGATTCTGAACAAAGTTTAAAAGATACCATCAATCAAATGATTGCTGATTTAGATAGTGGTAAAGTTAGAGTTGCAGAAAAAATTAATGGTGAATGGGTTACTCATCAGCATATTAAAAAAGCTATAATGTTAAGCTTTAGAATTTACCCAATGGAAAATTTAAATGGTCCTTACAGTAGCTGGTATGACAAAGCACATTTGTTAAAAGGAAAAACAGCTGGTTGGACAAAAGAAGATCATGAGAAAGCTGGATTTAGAATGGTGCCAAATTCTCCTGTAAGAAAAGGATCTTTTGTTGGTAAAAATGCAGTGCTAATGCCCTGCTATGTTAATATTGGAGCTTATATTGATGAGGGTACTATGATGGATACCTTCAGTCGTGCAGGTAGTTGTTGTCAAATAGGAAAAAATTGTCATATCTCTGCAGGAAGTGGAATTGGTGGAGTATTAGAACCTGCTCAAGCATTACCAACTATCATTGAAGATAATTGTTTTATTGGAGCAATGTCAGAAGTAGTTGAAGGTGTTATTGTTGGAGAAGGATCTGTTTTAAGTATGGGTATGTATATTGGACAATCAACTAAAATAGTAAATAGAAAAACTGGAGAAATAACTTACGGAAAAATTCCTCCTTATTCTGTTGTGGTGCCAGGATCATTACCTGATAAAAATAATGCCTCTGCTCCATCGCTTTATTGTGCAGTTATCATTAAACAGGTGGATGAAAAAACAAGATCTAAAACTTCTGTTAACGATCTTTTAAGAGAATAGATTTATTATGGCATCAATTAATGAACTTCAATTAGCTAAGGAGCTAATTAAATTTCCAACTGTTACACCTATTGATGCTGGAATAATGAAGTTTTTAGAAAAAAAACTTAAAACCCTTGGATTTAAAACTAAAATTTTAGAGTTCAGAGAAAAGAATGCCAAACCAGTAAAAAATCTTTATGCAAGACTTGGCAATAAAGGTCCAAATTTCTGTTATGCAGGCCACTTAGATGTTGTTCCTGCAGGAAATTTAAAAGATTGGACTGTAAATCCTTTTAACCCCTCTATCAAAAAAGGTTACTTAATTGGAAGAGGCGCCAATGATATGAAAAGCTCTATTGCTGCATTTGTTTCAGCAGTAAGTAGTTTTGTTGAAAATAAAAGAAAATTTAATGGCTCTATTAGTCTTTTAATTACAGGAGATGAAGAAGGAGTGGCAATCAATGGCACTAAAAAAGTAGTCGATTATTTAAGAAAGAAAAAAGAAAAAATAGATTTTTGTTTAGTTGGGGAGCCTACTAATCCTAATAAATTAGGTGAAATGATTAAAATAGGACGAAGAGGAAGTATGACTGGTAGACTGTCAATTGTAGGGATTCAAGGTCATGTCGCCTATCCTCAAAGAGCAAATAATCCATCCACCGCACTCGTGCAAATTTTAAAAGAATTAAAAGAAATTAAGTTTGATAATGGTACAAAGGATTTTCAACCAACAAATCTTGAGGTTACTAAAATCAATATTGATAATTCTGCAGATAATGTAATTCCAGGCTTGGCAAATGCTACATTTAATATTAGATTTAATAATAAACACTCCTCAAGCTCTTTAAAAAAGAAAATTGATAAGATTATAAAAAAAATAAGTAGTAAGAATAAATCAAAATATAAAATTGATTATAGTGTTTCTGGTGAAGCGTTTCTTACAAAACCAAATAATACAACCTTTATGATTAGAGATATCATTAAAAAAATTACAAAAATTAAACCTCAACTGTCAACAACAGGTGGTACTTCTGATGCAAGATTTATTAGAAAAATAGCTCCTTGTTTAGAATTTGGTTTAGTTGGTAAAACAATGCACAAAGTAGATGAAGCTGTTTCGTTGTCTGACTTAAAAAAACTTACTTTGATTTACTCAAATATTTTACAAAATTATTTTAAGTGAAAACAGGTTTAATTACCTCTGATACTTATCAAAATCATAATACAGGTGATGGACATCCAGAAAAAATTGATAGGGTTACAGCAGTTATTGATAACTTTAAAAAAATTGATAACAAAGAATTAGTTTGGAAAAAACCAACTAAATTTGATCAATCTTTTTTAATTAATACACACTCTACTGAATACATAAACTTGGTTAATAAATCATTTCCAGAGAATGGTTTAGCTTTTCTTGATGGTGACACCGTAGTTTCGCCTGGAAGCAAAGAGGCAACAAAAGATGCTGTGGGATCTATAATCGCAGCCATCGATGGTGTTCAAAAAAAAGAATTTAAAAATGCGTTTTGTGCTGTAAGACCACCAGGTCATCATGCAGAAAAAAACAAAGCAATGGGATTTTGCATATATAACAATGTTGCAGTAGGCGCTAATTATCTAATTGAAAAATATAAGTACAATAAAGTTGCAATTATAGATTTTGATGTTCATCATGGAAATGGAACACAAGATATTTTCTATAATAATGAAAAAGTGTTATATATTTCAACTCATCAATATCCTTACTATCCAGGAAGTGGTTCAGAAAAAGAAAAAGGTAAGTTTAATAATATTTTAAACATTCCACTTGAAGCAGGTACAACAGCTGAAGAATATCTAAATGCATATGAACATGTATTAAAAAAATTAAAAGAATTTAAACCAGAATTTTTGTTGTTTTCTGCAGGTTTTGACGCTCATATCGATGATCCTTTAGCACAATTAAGACTCAGTTCAGAAGATTTTTACCACCTAACAAAAAGAACATTAGAAATTTCTAAATCAATATGTAACGGAAATGTAGTTTCAATTCTTGAAGGGGGTTATGATCTTAGAGCTCTTCAACAGAGCACTAAAAGACATGTGGATGCTCTGATAGAATTTGATTGATAATTAAAATATAAACTCTAAAAAACTTCTATGAAACTCTATAGAATTAAAAAATCCGACATTGATAAAAAAGGCAAAGGATTATACGCAACTAAAGATATTAAAGAGGGCACAAGAATAATTGATTACATAGGTAAATTAATTACTAAAAAACAAACTGAAGAGTCTGACAAATATGATAACAGTAAACCTATCTACTTATTTACAGTTAACAAAAGATATGATCTTGATGGTGACTTTTCATGGAATACAGCGAGATTAATTAATCATTCATGCGATAATAATTGTGACTACGATGGTAAAGGATTAAAATTATGGGTCAAAGCTATAAGAGATATTAAAAAAGGTGAAGAACTTACGTGCGATTATGGATTTGGTTATGATGAAAACTACAAACAGTTTCCATGTAAATGCAAATCTAAAAATTGTTGCGGCTATATAGTACGATCAGAGTCTAGATGGCGAATTAATAAAAAATTTGCAATGAGTAATAAAAATAAATTAATAAATAACTCTCATTAAAAAAAGACCCTCGGGTGGTGCAGGTGGTGCACATAGAATTCTTTTTTTAGATTTAAATACTTTATTGAATTTTTGTAAATCCCATTTTTTTTCACCTAAGTATTTTAAGCAACCAACCATAGATCTAACCTGTTGCTGTAAAAAAGATTGTGAGTTAAATTCAATTTCTATTTTACTTTTTAATGATTTAACTTTCACTGATTTGATTGTCTTAATTGGACTTTTAGCATGGCAGCTTGAAGATCTAAAAGTAGAGTAATCATGAGTTCCAACTAATTTTTTTGCTCCTTTTTTAATTAAATCTAAATCCAAAGGTTTTCTAACATGCCATCCTCTTTTTTTTTCAATAACTGGAGCACTAATTTGATTAAAAATTATATATTTATAAATCCTTTGTTTTGCAGAAAATCTTGAGTGAAATTTATTGCTTCTTTTTCTTATCTTTTTTATTGCAACACCTTGATCATTTAAAAAATGATTAATTGATTTTAAAAACTTTGATAAATCTTTAATTTCATTTTTACAATCAAAGTGTCCAGACTGTTCAATAGCATGAACTCCGGTGTCAGTTCTGCCAGAACCATTTAAAGTTATTTTTTCTTTTAGAAGTTTTGTTAGTTTTTCTTGAATAAGCCCTTGAATTGTTGAGCCTTTTTTTTGAATTTGCCAACCCCTAAAATCTGTACCCACATATTCAATAAGCAATTGATACCTGGACATTTAAATTACAGTTCCTTGTTTTATCTGTGATCCAAGCATAAATTCACCAATATTTTGGGGCTTTTTTCCTTGTCTTTGGATTTCTTTAATTTTTATCGTTTGTTTATCTCCACAAACAACTTCTAAATAATTTGAAACAATCTCTCCTGGTTTTCCAACACCATTACCAATTTCTGCTTTTAAAATTTTGTATCTTTCACCTTTGTAAATAAAAAAAGCGCCCGGCGCCGGATGCAAACCATTTATTTTTCCAATAATAACTTTTGCTTCATCATTCCAATTAATTTCACCTTCAGCTTTTTGAATTTTAGATGCGTATGTTGCTTTCGAATGATCTTGATCAATAAATTTTACTCTATCTTCCAAAATATTATCAATATTATCTAATATTTTTTCAGCTGCTATCAAAGATAGTTTTTCAGCCACTTCACTAGCATTTAAATTGTTTTCTAAATTTATTTTATAGGTATTGCATACTGGACCTGTATCAAGTTCTTCAGCTATTTTCATGATACTAACTCCTGTTTCTGTATCAAGATTCATTATAGATCTTTGTATAGGGGCTGCACCTCTCCATTTTGGTAAAAGAGATGCGTGAATATTAATAAATCCTTTTTTAGTTAAAGTTAAAAATTCTTTTGGAATAATTTGTCCATATGCAACAACTATTGCAAGATCAGCATCTATACTTTGAAAATATTCATATTCCTCTTTATTATCTTTTAAATATTTTGGAGTTCTAAAATCTAAATTTAAAGTTTCAGCAATTCCTTGTATAGGAGATTTATTAATTTTCTGACCTCTTTGTGATTTTTGAGGAGGTTGAGTATAAACATCTGATATAGGATAACCATTTTGATATAGGGATTTTAATATAGGTACAGCAAACATTGGGGTACCCATAAAAACTATCTTTTTTGCCATGAATTAAAGAACTGCAGTATTTGATTTTAATTTAGATAGTTTTTTTATAATCATAGATTTTTTTAATTTTGATAGATAATCTATAAATAATATTCCTTCTAAGTGATCCATTTCATGTTGTATGCATGTTGCAAGCAATCCATCAGCTTTTAATAATTGTTTTTTTCCATTATAATCAAGATATTCTACTTCACATTTACTTGGTCTATCTATTTCAGCGAATTGATCTGGGACTGACAAGCATCCTTCTTCATGTGTATTTTTAACTTTATCTTTATTCACAATAACTGGATTTACAAAATATCTGGGTTCTTTTTTTTCATCTTTGCCTATATCCATTACTATAATTCTTTTTGGGATACCTATTTGAATTGCAGCAAGGCCTATACCATTAGCTGCATACATCGTGTCCAGCATATCATTCATTAGTTGTTGCTCTTCTTTACCAACACTTTCGACAGGTTTTGAAATTTGTCTAAGTAGTTTATTAGGTTCCGTAATTATAGTTTTAGCAGCCATCTTGAATTATTTTATTATAATTTCTAAACTTTTAAAGGAAGAACTTTTAATAAAAGCTTATTCCTAATTAAGTCGGCATTTAATTGGTTCAATGTATTAATTATAAAATAAACTGTATCATCATCTATATCTTCAATTTTTTCAGGTCCAATTACTTCTATAATTCTAAGTAATGCCGCTCCAATTTCTCTATTATTAATCATATTTTGAATGTCTCTTGGCATTTCTGATTTATTAATTTCATATAGATTTTCATATTTTTTTGAGATTTCAATTCCATCAGATTTTAATGCCTCAAGAAAAATTATATCTTTCTTTGATAAAAAATATTTTTTATCTTTTTTTATTTTTTTTAGAAACTTATCAAGGTCCTCCTCAATTTTTGACTTGGCATAATCTCCATTAAAATAATTTACTAATTTTGATTGATGTAATATTTTATTATTATATTTAATTTTTTTATTGGTAATTTCATCATTTTTTATGTTTTGGTTGTAAAAAGTAGTAAAGTTAGAGGGCACATCTGTTTCATCAATTTTTTCTAAAAATTTTGCTAATTCTGTATCAAAAGCATTACCAATATCTTCAGACTCAAAAATATCTTTTAAAATTTTCATTAGTTCAAGTTTCAGTTTTGGCTCTTCTGTTAAAAGTAATCTTTGATAAACTAAAGCTTTACCTTCAATAGAGGATAAAGTTTTATAGGACTCTTTTGTATTTAGCAGCTGTTCTAAATTAAATTGAAATCTCTTATAAAACTCAAATAATTCTTCTTCGGAATAATTTTTGTCATGTGTAGCTTTTTCAATAGTAGATATTTTGTCTATATCAGTAATTTCTAAATCTTGTATTTTATATAATAAATTTGATGTCGATAAATAATTCCAAATTAATTTAGAAGTATCTTTATTAGGTTCATATGTAAATTCAGGATTTGTTCTATGAGCTAGATGAAAATCTAAAATAGAATTCTCTGAGACATCTTTATTTGCTTCATCTATATATCCAAATAAATAATTAATTTTATTTTCATAATATTCATCTTGAAAACCTAACTCTTTTTTTAAATCTAAAATTAATTGTGCTTCTTCATTTTTTCCATAATTGATTAAACAATATAAGTTGAATTTAGATAAATATTCATCCTCTAAAGGTTCTTTAATCTTGGAAAATATTTCACATGATTTTTTAAGGTCAGATTGTGATAAATATCGATCCACCATATATTTCATTAATTCTGGATGGAGATTTGTAATCTGATTTTTAATAAGATATTCCTCAATTAATTCAAAGTTAGAGTCTTTAATCAACCAATTAGTTTTAAATTTTAAAAACTCGTCATCTGTAATATTTTGACTTGGATGATATGCATTTGTTAATAATGAAATATTAAGAATTTCTGAAGCATCTTCAGAGAGATCATATTTATTAATACTTTCAAAAAGTTTTTTTAATAATAAGCCATCTGAATTTGACCACATATTAATGCTCAGACCATAATCTTCGGGATCATATAATCCAGCAATTTTGATTGTTTTTGAAGTTAAGTCTTGGTCCAATTTTATAGATTCTTTATTTTTATCTACCTGCATTTTATAAATGCTACTTTGTGATTCTTGCTCAGTTTTTTCTAATGATAAATTCTCTTCAGAAACACTATCTGATTCTTGTTCTTCTAGATTCCAAATATCTACTGGTTTTTCCTCTGCAATTGAAGGAAGGGATAATAATAAAGAAATAATTATAATTGATAAATTTTTCTTATTTAACAATTTTAAAATTTTCATTGGGAATAATTTTTTCTATTTCTTTTTTTGGAGCTGGAAAGTCAACTTTATTAATAAAAAAAGCAAGTCCAAGAATAATTGCAAGACCAATAATAGATTTTATAACTAGCCCAACAATATTGGTTCTCCCCGAACTTGTGTTTTTATTAAATTGCATATAACTTTAGTTAATTTCAAATTAAGACATATTTGTGTTTTTTCAATAAAGAAACTTATGAAATCGAAAGAAAATCTTGTGTTTTTAGGTATGATGGGTTCTGGTAAGAGTTCTATTGGATCCTTGGTTGCAAAAAAATTAGATTTAGAATTTGTAGACGTAGATAAAGAAATTGAAAAAGAATTAGGCTTATCTATATCAAAAATATTTGAGACAAAAGGTGAAGATTATTTTAGAAAATTTGAAGAAAAAATAACTTTAAAAATACTTAAAATTCATTCAACTGTAGTATCTCTAGGAGGAGGAGCATTTTTAAACAAAATTATTAGAAAAGAAGTTTTGAAAAACCATATCTCTTTTTGGCTGAACTGGAATGATGGAATA
>JAOIVP010000020.1 GCA_028224115.1 Candidatus Pelagibacter sp.
CCCTGATTGTAAACTTTATCATAGGTCAAAGAGTTAATGACACTTTTTCTAATATCTTCAATATAATATTGGGCATCTTCTAAATAAACTTTCTCTGGTTTGTTAAGGATAATTTTTTCATTAATTAATTTATTATAGAGTTGGGCGTCTATATAATTGTTTTCAAGTAAATTTTTTAATACTAAATTTCTTCTAAATTTAGCTAACTCAATGTCACGGTAAGGATTGTATCTACTTGGAGCTTTTGGAAGAGCTGCTAGTAGTGCAGCTTCAGCATAATTTAGATCTTTAATAGATTTATCAAAATACTCTAAACTTGCAGCAGCTACCCCGTAAGCTCCACTTCCAAGATAAATCTGATTTAAATATAATTCTAAAATTCTTTGTTTTGTTAATGCCCTTTCTATTCTAAAGGCTAAAATTGCTTCTTTAATCTTTCTATTTAGGCTAACTTCGTTAGTTAATAAAAAATTTTTTGCCACTTGTTGTGTTATGGTTGAGGCTCCCTCAAGTCTTTTTGATAAAATTATATTTGATATATTGTTAACTACTGCCCTTAAAACTCCTTTTGCATCAACGCCTGGATGAGAATAGAAATTTTTATCTTCGGCAGACAAAAAAGAGTTGATTACATTTTTTGGGATTGAGTTATGTGGAACAAATATTCTTTTTTCTTTTGAAAAATCTGCAACTAATTCTCCATCACCAGAATATACTTTACTTGAAACTGGAGGTTTGTAATTTTTGAGAAATTTATAGTCTGGAATATTATTTGAATAAGCCCATAAAACACTGAATATTAAGATACCTACCAATAAAAGAAGGGATAATAAAATAAACAATATATTTTTTAAAAACCTATTCATTTTATTTCCATTATATCGTCGAATTTGTTAAAGATAAGGCAGTACAATTATACAAAATTTTATAAACACTTAAAATATTAAATGAATAAATCAATCAAACTATTATGGAAAAAAATTTATATATTGATGCATCGCATCCTAACGAAACAAGAGTTGTTCTTAAATCAGGCGATAATATTGAAGATTACGAATACGAAGGTTTAAAAAATAATTTAACAAAAAATAATATCTATTTAGGTAAAGTTAGCAGAATAGAACCTTCCCTTCAGGCCGCTTTTATTGATTTTGGGAAAGAGAAACATGGTTTTTTATCATTTAATGACATTCAGTCAGATTATTACCAAATTCCAAAAGCTGATTTAGAGAGAATTAAAGAAGAGGAAGAGAGACTTAGAGAAGAACTTTCGAAAGAGGTTGAGGCTAAAGAGGAAGAAAATATAGCTGAGGGAAAACTTGAGATAGATGATCCTATAAACATTGAAAAAGATCCATCAGAGGAAAGTAACAATGAAATTAATGAAAAAAATAATCTAAATGAAGAAAAAGAAAAAAAAAAAGAATCTAAGTTTAAATTTAAAAGATATAAAATACAGGAAGTTATAAAACCAAATCAAGTTATTCTTGTACAGGTTATAAAAGATGAACGAGGACAAAAAGGTGCTGCACTTAGTACATTTATCTCGATTGCTGGAAAATATATTGTTCTAATGCCTAATACGCCAAAAGGTGGTGGAATATCTCGTAAAATATTTAATCCAGCAGATAGAAAAAAAATAAGAACTATTTTGAATGAAATTGAAATACCTAAGGAAATGGGTTTAATTGTGAGAACCGCAGGTAGCAATAAAACTAAAAATGAAATTAATAATGATTTAGAAACTCTTATCAAAACTTGGAGTCAGATTAAAGACACTGCTATTAACTCTATAGCTCCATCATTAATTCATCAAGAGAGTGAAATTATCAAAAGAACTTTAAGAGATATGTTTGATGATGCCACACAAAGTATAATAGTTGAAGGCAATGAAGGTTATAAAAAAGCACAAACTTTTATGAAAATGATGATGCCATCAAGTGTTAAAAAAGTTAAAAAATATAGAGGTAAAGTTCCATTATTTATCGAAGAAAAAATTGAACAAAAATTAAACCAAATATTTGACTCTGAGATAAAACTAAAATCAGGAGGATATTTAGTAATAAATCCAACAGAAGCACTTGTTTCAATTGATATTAACTCAGGTAGTTCAATTAAGGGTAAAAATGTTGAAAGCACTGCATTAGATACAAATATCGAGGCAGCTGAAGAAATTGCAAGACAAATAAAAATTAGAGATTTATCTGGTCTAATTATAATCGACTTTATTGATATGCTTAGTTATGGAAATAGAAGATTAGTTGAGAGAAAACTTAAAGAAAAATGTAGAACTGATAGAGCAAGAATTCAAATTGGACGAATAAGTAATTTTGGTCTTCTTGAAATGTCTAGACAAAGATTAAGAGAAAGTGCAATAAAATGGAAAGTAACTCTTACAGATGAGTCATTTGCACAAAAATTGCTTAAAACAGTTGAATTAAAAGCTGTTATTAATAAAGCTAAATTTGTTGAACTTAAAGTTTGTGAGAAAATCTCTGATTTTTTAAAAGAAAATTTTGTTGATGACTTAACTTATTTTGAAAAGAAGAATAAAATGACAATAGATATTGTTAGTGACCCAACACTTATCATTCCAGAGTACATTATTGACATTCAAAACAAATCAAAAAAGACAATTGAGCTTATTGAGCATTTTGAAAAATTAAAAAATTTAGAAATACAAATTAAAGAGGATAAAATTATTGATAAAAAAGAAGCTAAAAAATTTCACAAAAAACCTTTTAAAAAAAAACCTTATTTCAAAAAAAATTTTTCTAAAAAAACTATAGCTATTTAATGATTCCTTTTTTTGGTGATGATGCATTTCCATATAAATATTTATTTATACGCCCAGCTAAAAAAGATTGTCTTCCAGCAATCACAGCATTTTTAAATGCTAGTGCCATTTCAAATGGTTTTTTTGCTTTAGCAATTGCAGTATTAACTAAAACACCGTCACAACCTAGCTCCATTGCAATTGTTGCATCTGATGCCTGACCTAAACCTGCATCTATAATTAATGGTAACTTAGTTTGTTGTCTAATGATTTTTATATTTGTTTTGTTTTGAATACCCAAACCTGAACCAATAGGTGCAGCTAAAGGCATTATTGCATCTGCTCCTGAGTTTTCTAATCTCTTTGCCATTAATGGATCATCATTGCAATAAACCATAACCTTAAAACCTTCTTTAGCTAAAACCTCTGTTGATTTTAAAGTTTCAATCATGTCTGGAAATAAATTTTGCTTATCTCCTAAAACTTCTAATTTAACTAATTTCCATCCACCTATTTCTCTTGCTAATCGAAGCGTTCTTAAAGCTTCATCTGAAGTAAAACATCCGGCAGTATTTGGTAAATAAGTAATTTTCTTTGGATCAATATAATCCATAAGAAGTGGTTTTTTCTTATCAGTTATATTTACTCTTCTAACTGCAACAGTGACAATTTCCGCTCCTGAGAGTTTTATTGCTTTGGCGCACTCAGACATACTTTTATATTTGCCAGTGCCAACGATTAATCGAGAATTAAATTTTTTATTAGCAATAACTATTTTATCATTTTTCACTTATCCTCCTCCAATAAAGTGAACTATCTCAATTTTATCATCTTTTTTTAAACTAATCTTACCAATATTTTTTTTATCTATTATCTCTTGATTAAGTTCAATTGCTACTTTTTTTATAGGAATTTTAAGATCTTTTACTAAATCTGAAATTTTAAAATTCTCATAAATAGATTTAAATTTACCGTTTACTTTAATTTTTATTTTTTTTATTTTTTTCTTCATATATAAGAGTTGAATGAATAATAAAATTATTATTATTAATGGCCCAAATCTTAATCTATTAGGTGAAAGAGAACAATCACAATATGGTTCGGTTACTTTTAAACAATTAAAAGAAAATTGTATTAAAAAATCAAATGAGATTGGTATGGGATTAGAGTTTGCTCAATCAAATATCGAAGGAGAACTAGTAGATTTAATTCAAGATGCTAGAAAGAAATATGATGGTATGATAATTAATGCTGCAGGGTTTACCCATACTTCGGTTGCAATTAGAGATGCTCTTGATTTATTTAAAAAACCTATAATTGAATTACACATATCAAATATATATAAAAGAGAGGAATTTAGGCATAAATCTCTTATAAGCGATATAGCTACAGGAGGAATTTTTGGTTTAGGAGTTGAAGGATATATTTTGGCCATAGTTTCAATAGAAAAGATTTTAAAAAATGAAAATAAATAAAAGTATTATTAAAGAATTAAGTGACTATCTAGATGAGTTTAATCTTACTGAAATAGAAATTACTGAAAAAGATACTAAGATTAAAGTTTCAAAAAACAATGTATCTATCAACAATCAGCCCATTGCAACATCTACAAATGCTCAAAATAATGTTTCTGAAAAACCAAGTGTAAAATCTGGTACTGAAATTACTTCACCAATTATTGGAACTGCTTATCATGCCCCAGAACCTGGAGCAAAAAAATTTATTGAAGTGGGTAAAAAAATTAAAAAAGGTGACACTATTATGATTGTTGAAGCAATGAAAACAATGAATCATGTTCCATCAACTGCAGATGGTGTTGTAAAAGAAATTTGTGTTGAAGATGGTCACCCTGTCGAGTTTGGTCAAACTATTATTATTCTAGAGTAAACAAATGTTTAAAAAAATCTTAATTGCAAACCGTGGGGAAATTGCAGTTAGAATTATTAGAGCTTGTAAAGAATGGGGAATTCCAACTGTTGCTGTGCATTCTGATGTTGATAGAGAAAGTATGCATGTGAGAATGGCAGATGAAAGTGTATGTATAGGGTCTCACCAACCTGCAAATAGTTATTTAAATATTCCAAATTTGATGTCAGCAATAGAGCTTACTAATGCTGATGCTGTACATCCTGGTTATGGATTTTTATCTGAAAATGCAAGTTTTGCAAAAATTCTTGAAGAAAATAAAATAAGTTTCATTGGAGCATCATCCAAACATATTGAAATGATGGGTGACAAAATTCAAGCGAAGAGAATTGCTAAAGAGAATGGTTTGCCTGTCATTGAAGGCTCTGAAGCTGGTGTAACTGATATTACTCAAGCTAAAGAATTATGTAAAAAAATAGGATTTCCTGTCTTAATAAAAGCATCAGGTGGTGGTGGTGGAAAAGGCATGAAAATTGTCCACAAAGAAGAAGAATTTGAAACTTTATTTTCTACTGCAAAATCTGAAGCAAAAAAATATTTTGGTAATGATGAAGTTTATATTGAAAAGTTTTTTCAGAACCCAAGACATATAGAAGTTCAAATTTTAGCAGGTAAAAATAATGTTGTTCATCTACATGAGAGGGATTGTTCTGTTCAAAGAAGACATCAAAAATTAATTGAAGAAACGCCAAGTCCAGTACTAAATGATGAAATAAGAAAAGATTTATTTGAAAGAACAGTAAAGATGGTTGCAAAAATTGGCTATATGGGTGCTGGAACTGTTGAGTTTATTTATGAAGATGGGAAATTTTATTTTCTAGAAATGAATACTAGAGTTCAAGTTGAGCATCCTGTAACAGAAATGGTAACTGGCATTGATATTATTAAAGAACAAATTTGGATTGCTTTTTCTGGAGAAACTGCACTAAAACAAAGTGATATAAATCCTAGAGGTCATGCAATTGAGTGTAGAATAAATGCGGAAGATGCAAGTAAAAACTTTCAACCATCACCTGGAACGATAGGTATGTGTCATCAGCCATCAGGTTTTAGAACAAGAGTAGATGGTGCGATTTTTCAAGGATATAAAGTTACTCCTTATTACGATAGTATGGTCTGTAAGCTAATTTGCCATGGTAGAAATAGAACTGAAGCAATTCAAAGAATGAATAGGTCTCTTGATGAATTTGTAATTGAAGGAATTACAACCACTATCCCACTGCATAAAAAATTACTTAGCCATAAAAAATTTATTAATTCTGACTTTAATGTAAGCTGGTTAGATAAAGACACTATAGTCTAATAACAATTAATAAGACGAACATCATACACCGGATGATCAAAAGGAGTTATAGATGGGCTTGATGAAAACATCCATCCATTAAATACAAATACTTCATTTTTATTTTCATCAGTCAGATCTTTAACTTGTATATAAGCCGTAATCTCAGGATTATCATCAAATTCAGAATTTTTACATTTTAAAATTTTAATAGAAAGATCTTTAAATGTAATCAACTCTCCTTTTTTTAATTTTAACAAAGTATTTTTTGAACTAATTTTATCTAAAATTTTTATATCTGTAAAAGTGCCTTCGATTTTATCTTTTGCAACTGAGAGATTAATTAAAAAAAAATAAACTAAAAAAATAAATAGATAAAAATTAAATTTATTATTTCCAGCTAGAATATTTCTTTTTGATTCCATCTTTATCTTTATTGGGATAATAAGCCTTTTCTGTACCAGTTAAATTAGATTGATGAGGTTTTTGCCAATCATATTTTTCAAAATCATGAGTTTTTTCTATTTTATTAGGTGTAAAATGCATCCAAGAATACCATTCAACCGGTATTTTAGAAGCATCGATAGTGTCTAAATAAATAACCCATCTCTTTCCACTTTTACTTTCATAATATTTATTACCAAGTTCATCTTTACCAACAAATTTTCCATAAAAAATTGTTTTCAATCTAGTTCCAAAGGTGTCACGATTCCACCAAGTGAAAATTTTTTTTAAAAGTGTCAACATAAAATTTTATTATTTATTCAATTAAAAATTGTATAATTTAAATTAGACTAAAATATGGATTTGTATATAAATTAATTGAATCAATATTCAAATTAAAAATTTAAATTGGAGTTAAATGGCAAAATATTTAGTTGAGACTTATTACACATGTACTTTTAAAGTTAATCATTACTTAGATGATATAAATGAAACAGAATTAAAAAACCTTGAAAAAAGAGATGATGGAAAATTTGAGGTTTTAGATGTAAAGCTGGATAATCGAAAAACTAAAAGTCTAGATCCAAACAATAATAAAGTTATTGAAAGCAAAAAAGTAGAAGTAGTAGCTGAGACAAGCCAAACAAGCTCTCAAAATAAAGAAAACATTATTTCAAACTTTAATAAAACTTCTGAAAGAGGTGGTAAAAGATTTGGTATGCCTGATAGAAGAAAAGGTTATATCCAAAAGGCAACAATCGGAGACCATAAAGTTTACCTTCACACAGGCGAATATGAAGATGGTAAGATAGGAGAAATTTTTATTGATACAAGTAAAGAAGGGGAATTAGTTAAAGCTCTGATGAATAATTTTGCTATAGCTGTATCATTAGGTCTTCAGTATGGTGTTCCTTTAGATGAGTTCATAAGTGCGTTCGTTGGAACTAAATTTGAACCGTCTGGCAAGGTGCATGGTAACGATAGAATCCTTAGCGCGAGCTCAATATTAGATTATATTTTCAGAGAATTAGCTATATCTTATCAAAATAGAGAGGATTTGGCACACACACCATCTATTGGTGGTATAGATGATCTTAACTCAAATGAGGAGTCTCAGTCTGAAGATCAAAACCAGCTATTGAAAATTGTAAAAGATATAACAAGCAAGGGTTTTGTGAGAAATAATTATAAAAAAAATCTTGTAGATCTATCAGATGTTAAAATAAGCTTAAAAGGTAAAAAATAATTTTATTTTGTATTTTTTATTACCAGACCAAGCTCTTTTAACTGTTCTTCACTAACCTCAGATGGAGCTTTCATCATTAAGTCTTGAGCATTTTGGTTCATTGGAAACATTGTTACTTCTCTAATATTTTTTTCATTTGCTAGCAACATTACTATTCTATCAATTCCAGGGGCAATTCCCCCATGAGGTGGAGCTCCATAACTTAATGCATTAATCATTCCACTAAATTTTTCATCTACTTGTTTTTTGTCGTATCCAGCTATTGAAAACAATTTGTACATGAGTTCTGGCTTATGATTTCTTATTGCTCCAGATGAAAGCTCAATACCATTACAGACAATATCGTATTGATAAGCCAGTATATCTAACGGTTTTTCAAAATTTTCTTCAGTTAAATTTCCCTGTGGCATAGAAAAAGGATTGTGGCTAAATTCTATTTTATTGGTTGTCTCATCCTTTTCAAACATTGGGTAATCAACAATCCAGCAAAATGCAAACACATCATCATCAATTAAATCTAAATCTTTAGCTATTTTATCTCTAGCAAGTGCAGTAATTTTTTCTAAATCATTTTGTTTCCCGCACGCCATAAAAATACTATCTCCGACCTCGGAGTTAGTTTTTTTCATAATTTCTTCTAAAGCTTCTTTAGAAAAAAACTTTCCAATAGGTCCTTTTGCTGAAAGTTGACCCTCTTTTTCAAAAGTAAAATATGCTAGTCCAGAAGCACCTTGTTCTTTTGCCCACTTATCAATATTATCAAAAAAACTTCTTGGTTTATCTTTGGTATTTTTAGTTGAAATACATCTGACTTTTGAACCAGATTTTACTAGTTTTTTAAAAATTTCAAAAGAGACATCTTCTTTTAAAAATATTTCCGTTATATCATTAATCAGAAGTGGGTTTCTTAAATCTGGTTTATCACTGCCATATTTTAACATTGCATCAGCATATGAAATTTTTGGAAACTTATCGTACATTAATTTTTTATTTGAGAATTTTTTAAAAGTATTAACCATTAAAGTTTCAACAACATTAAAAACATCTTCTTGTTCTACAAATGACATTTCTAGATCAAGTTGATAAAACTCTCCTGGACTTCTGTCGGCTCTGGCATCTTCATCTCTAAAACATGGTGCAATTTGAAAATATTTATCAAAACCAGAAACCATTATTAATTGTTTAAATTGTTGAGGAGCTTGTGGTAAAGCATAAAATTTTCCAGGGTTAAGTCTACTTGGAACCAAGAAATCTCTTGCACCTTCTGGACTTGATGATGTTAAAATTGGTGTTTGAAATTCTAAAAAACCAAGTTTAGTCATTTCATTTCTGATATAGGAAATCACTTTTGATCTTAAAATTATATTTTCATGAATTTTTTTTCTTCTTAGATCTAAAAATCTATATTTTAATCTTATTTCCTCCGCATATTCTTGATCACTAAAAACTGGCATTGGTAATTCTTTACAGGTTCCTAATATTTCGAATTCTTTTATAACAACTTCAATCTCTCCTGTTTCAATATCTTTATTAATTGTTTCATAAGAGCGATTAACTACTTTTCCAGTAACTTTAATGACTGTTTCTAGTTGAGTTTTTTCTAAATCTAGAAAATTTTCATTTTCTTTATCGATGATGCACTGAGTAATCCCATAATTATCTCTCAGATCAATAAATAAGAGATTACCATGATCTCTTTTTTTATTAATCCATCCAGATATAGAAATATCTTTGTCTAAATCATCTTTTCTTAGTTCATTACAATTATGTGTTCTGTACTTGTTCAATTATTCTCCTAAGACTTCTTTTATAATTTTAAAATCGATTGGTTTCTTTCGTTTTAAACTAATTTTGTCGATTTTATATATGAAATCAAAAATTTTTCCATACGATCTATCAATTCTTTTAATAATAAAATCTATTAACTTTTTATCTATAGATATTTGGCGATCTGATAAGTTTTTTAAAATTAGTGCAAACATAAGGTCATCTCCAGGTTTTTCAATATTCGATAATATAAAATTTTTAGATCTTGAGTTTAAGTCATCTAATTTAAAGATATAATCTACAATTGGAATTTTA
>JAOIVP010000021.1 GCA_028224115.1 Candidatus Pelagibacter sp.
ACTTTCAGAAACTTATAAAAATCCTGGCGATATTGTAATTGTTGAAAAAAAAGACACTGCAGCAGGTGCTAGTGGAATTGCTTGTGGTGTTATTAGAAATAATTATTTTCAACCAGCTATGAGAGAATTAATGGCTCATTCTGTTTCTGTATGGGAAAGTGATCCTAAAGCATGGAAATATAATGCTGTTGGCTATTTACAGATTTCTCCAGAAGTTATGCATGAAGATGTCGCTTCAATTTATGAGCAACAAAAAGCAATTGGATATGATTCAGAGTTTATAGAAGGTGAAAAAGATTGTGCTAATTATATGAAAGGTATGTTTGATGATTGGCAAGCAACAGGAATAACATCTGTTCTACACGAAAAAAAAGGTGGATATGCGTTTAATAAAGATTCGATAAAAGCTCTTGAAAGTAAATCTGTTACAAATGGAGTTAACATAGTCAAAGGTGTAAAAGTAACTGGATTTAAAAGAGGTAGTAACAGTAAAGCAGTTACAGGTGTTGAAACCGACAAAGGAATTATAGAGTGTGAACAAGTAGTTGTTGGAGCTGGTCCTTGGGTTAGAGATTTTTGGAACATGTTAGAACTTCCAAAAGTTGCAAATATTAAGGGTGAAGATGGAAAATTTCATGAGGCTGAAATGTGGAAATACTGGATGCTACAAGAGGGTGTAATTGGTGTTGATAAAGATTTTTTAAGAATGAATGATGGTGGTCAACCTCCAGTTATGCATGTTGATTCAACTGCACCATTATATTCTGATGCAACTAAAAAATTAATTACAGAAGAACTTTGGGGAATTTATTACAAACCAGATATTGAGGGATTAGGAGTTCAAGGTGGAACTTCTCCATACATAGTTGATAAACATTTTGATAAAGTAAATGTTGATCCTTATGGACTTGACTCACCTGAGTTTCAAACTACGGAAGCGTTTAATGATATGTGGTGTTCAGCTTTAGCTCATTGCCAAAAAAGATTTGAGGGTAAATCAAACTTATATAGAAAAGGTCCTTCGGGTGGTCTTGGGTGCATGACACCAGATAACTTTCCTATCTTCGATAGGTTTTTGGAAAATGTTTATATGATAGCAGATGCTAACCATGGATATAAAATGATTGGTGTTGGTGAGCTTGTTGCGAAAGAAATTCTTGGAACTGAAAGTGATTTATTAAAACCGTTTAGATTCAACCGTTACGAGAAAGGTGAACTTCACCCTACATCGAACAGTCCGTTCCCTTGGAGTTAAACTTCAAGCCTAGACACTAATAAAGTTTTCAGCTACGTTTGAAAAAAATTATAATTCATTGAGGAGTAAATAAATGACTGATTTAGATAAACACGTTAACCAACCAGGTAGAGCTAAACTTGTAAAACAAGTTAGATCAAAAATAAATGAGCTTGGTATTGAGTACATCTTTTTTCAATTCATATCTGTAACAGGAAGAGTTGTTGGTAAGGGAATTCCAACAGATCACTGGGAAAGAACATGTGAAAAAGGTTTTCAATTAGTTTATGGAGCAACTGCCAACTTATTTACTGATCGTCATGGCAATTATATTGGTTATGGACCTGAGGCAAAAGAACTTGTTGGTATTCCAGATCCAGAAACTTTTTGTCAATTACCTTGGGATAAAAAAGTAGCAAGAGTATTTGTTACTTGTTTTAGAAATAGAGAAGAAAGAGAAAATCCAGGTGCTCATTTAACATCAGATTGTCGTGGTAACTTAAGAATTCATGCTCAAGAATTTAAGAAAAAACATGGATATCAATTAAGAGTTGGAACTGAGCCAGAGATGATGTGGCTAACAAAAAATGAAGATGGCACTCCAACTGGTAAGGGTTATTCTAAACCATACTGCTATCATATTGATCAATTTGAGTCTTTAAGACCAGTTTTTATGCAAGTTTTCAAATATGCAAGAGCAATGGGTTTCGATATGATTCAAGGGGATCACGAAGATGCACCAGGACAATTAGAATTAAATTGGATGTATGATGATGTTTTAAGAAATGCAGATAGACTTTCCACTTACAGACAAATTTGTGCTCAAGTTGCTAGAGAGTTTAATTTAATTGCTTGCTTTATGACAAAACCATTTATGGGTGTGTCTGCGAGTGGTTGTCATACTAATATGTCTTTATGGACTGGTGGAAAAGATAAAGTAAATAAATTATCCCATAAATCAATACCTGCTATGGATGAAGTGTTCACTTATGTAGAGGGTGGTAAGAATACATTCATGCCTGATACTAAAGATGTTCAATTGCCTGGCAAAATTGGGTTAAAAGCAATTGGTGGTGTCATGAAACACCTTGGTGCTTTAACTGCGATTGGTTCTTCTACTGTAAACTCTTATAGAAGATTATGGGACACAGGTTTTTGGGCGCCAGTATATGCAGATTGGGGATACCAAAACAGAACTTGTGGATTAAGAGTATCTGCACCTGGAAGATTTGAATATCGTTCGGTTGACTCAATGCACAATCCTTATTTAATGGGTTCTGGATTATTAAAATGTTTTGATGATGGTATAACAAATAATATTGACCCTGGAAAACCAGAGTCTAGAAGCATGTATGAAGCTCAAGCAGCTGGTAAGCAAGTTAAAAAATTACCTTTAAGTCTTGGTGAAGCGCTTGATCGTTTAGCTGAAGATAAAGTTATCAAATCAGCTATGCCTGATGAAATGTACAAAGTATTTCATTGGTATAAAAATGATGAATGGGAAAGATTTTTAGGCGCAACAACTCAATGGGATCTGGACACTTATCTTGATTGTCTACCGTAGGTCTTAAATAAAATAGAAGGGGTAAATTATATGTGTGGAATTGCTGGTTTAATTCATAGAGGAAAATCATCAAATGTAGGAAGTGAACTTCAAGGTATGCTTCAAGCATTAAAACATAGAGGTGAAGACTCAACTGGTTACGCTTTATACGGTGATACTGATGGTAAAAATTTTATCATGCGTTTTAAAGTTGGTGAAAATGTTGGAGAAGGGAGTTCATCTATTATGGAGGATGTTTCTGTTTATGATGAAAGAAAAAAAATAGTAGATCAGTATCTTGCCGAATTAGGAGCTAAAGTTTTAAAAGAAGAAAGAACTCTACCCTATTCTCTTAGATATGAAATTTCTTACGATAAAAAAGATCTACTAGATTTCTCTCAAAAAATTGAAAGCATTCCAGGTGTAGAAATTCTTTCAATGGGTAAATCTTTAGAAGTAATTAAGGATCTTGGAAATGCTAAAGCAGTTTGTGATAGATATTCATTAGATAAAGTTGTTGGAACTCATGCAATTGGTCATGCTAGAATGGCAACAGAGTCTGGTGTTGATATTAAATCAGCTCACCCTTTTTGGGGGTATCCTTTTAGCGATGTCTCAGTTGTTCATAACGGTCAGTTAACCAACTACTGGAATAATAGAAGAATGTTAGAGAATAAAGGTATGAGATTTATGTCAGAATGCGACTCTGAGTTAATTGCAGTTTATATTGCTCAAAAGATGAGAGAAGGTGCAAGTCTTGAAGAGGGAATGAAAGCATCACTTACTGGTCTTGATGGAGTGTTTACTTATTTTGTTGCAACAAAAGATTCTTTAGGAATGGCAAAAGATACGATGGCTGCAAAACCATTGGTTCTTTATGAGTCTGATGATTTAGTTGCAATGGGTTCAGAAGAAATAGCGATCAGATCAGTTCTTCCACAGGAGATTGATACTTATGATCCATATGATGGAGAGGTGAAAGTATGGCAAATATAAAAAATACAGAAACAAAAACAAAAGCCCAGTCAATGGGTATGCACTCTGAAGTTTTAACAGGAAGAACACAACAGAAGTTTTTTAACCCTGATGAAGCAGAAAACTTTTACTACTTTGGAACATATGATGTTGATTTTAACAAGAGAACAGATCTTGATGTAAAAGATATGAGTGCTCCTGAGGCTAATAAAGAAATCGATAAATTAATGAGCCAAGGATATGGAACAATTGTTATTAAAAACCCTCAGGGAAAACACAGTTTGGGAGTGGGTATTTTAAATAAATTAAACTTAATTTTTGAAGGAAGTTTAGGTTATTTTGGTATGGGTTCATGTGATGGGCCTACCGTTAGAATTAATGGTAGAGTTGGTTGGTCTTGTGCTGAAAATTTAATGGCAGGTAAAGTTGTCATTGAAAAAAATGCAGGATCTTGCTTTGGAGCCGCTATTAGAGGTGGAGATTTAATCTGTAAAGGTAGTGTTGGTGCTAGAACTGGTATTGATATGAAAGGTGGAACAATCATTATTGGTGGTGACGCAGGTGCATTTACAGGTTTTATGATGCAAAGAGGAAGAATAATTATTCTTGGTGATGTTGGGATAAATTTAGGTGACTCTATGTATGATGGGACAATTTTCATAGGTGGCAGTATTGGCTCTTATGGTAGTGATGCTATTGATGCAGAATTAACTAAAAGCGACCAAGATTGGCTTACAAGAAAATTAAAAGTTGCAGAAATTGGTGAAAATTTTGACGTTAGTAAAATGAAAAAAATTGTAGCTGGTAAAAAACTTTGGAATTACGATAATTTAGAACCTACAGAGAAGAAAGGAGCAATTTAATGCCTAAGAAAAAAACTAAAAAGAAAAATGGTAATGGAAGTGTTGGTGGAAAAGCTGATGTCCATGCACATGAAGAAGGAAAAAGAAATAAAAGTTTATTAGGTCATAATGCTATTTTTACTCCTGAGGTAATAGACGATATTCACATAAAAGCTCAATTAGGAAGATACAGAATGCGTGGAATGGCATTAATGAAAAAAATTCCAACATTTGATGATCTAGTTTTCTTACCTGGAACACTTACTAGATTTGTAATCGAAGGTTACAGAGAAAAATGTGAAACTAAGACTGTAATTGGTCCAAGATGTGAAAACCCAATTGAACTTGATATCCCTGTTTATATTACTGGTATGAGTTTTGGAGCACTTTCATATGAAGCAAAAACTGCTTTAGCAAGAGGAGCTACTATGGCTGGTAGTGCAACTTGTTCAGGAGAAGGTGGAATGATACCTGATGAAAGAAGATATTCTGAAAAATGGTATTACCAATGTATTCAATCAAGATATGGATTTAACCCTCATCATGCTCAACTTGCAGATGGAATTGAAGTATTTATTGGACAAGGACAAAAAGTTGGAATGGGTGGACACTTAATGGGTCAAAAAGTAACTGACCAAGTAGCTGAAATGAGATCATTACCATCAGGTATTGACCAAAGATCACCTGCTCGTCACCCCGACTGGTTAGGTCCTGATGATTTAGCATTAAAAGTTGAAGAATTAAGACAATTAACAAAAAATAAGGTTCCAATACAATTAAAACTTGGTGCATCAAAAGTTTATGACGATGTTCGTATGGCTGCTAAATGTGATCCAGACTCTATCTATTTAGATGGAATGGAAGGTTCTACTGGAGCTGGACCTCACATCGCTGCTGCAAATACTGGTATTCCAGGAATTGCTGCAATTAGAGAAGCTAGAAGAGCAATCGATGATGTAGGTAAAACTGGAAAAGTAACTTTAATTTATGCTGGTGGTGTAAGAGATGGTGCTGATATGGCAAAAGCTTTAGCGTTAGGTGCTGATGCAATTGCAATTGGTACTGGATCAATGATTGCTTTGAACTGTAACAAAGATATTCCAGAAGCTAACTTTGAAAAAGAAATGGGTGTAAAAGCTGGTGAGTGTTATCACTGTCATACTGGTCGTTGTCCAGTAGGTGTTGCTACTCAAGATCCCAAGCTTAGAGCAAGATTAAATCCTGATGATGCTGCACTAAGAGTTTATAATTATCTTCATGCAATGACTTTAGAAGCTCAACTTTTAGCAAGAGCCTGTGGTAAAACAAATATTCACTCTTTAGAGCCTGAAGATTTAGCTGCATTAACTACAGAAGCATCTGCTTTAGCAAAAGTTCCATTAGCAGGAACTAACTACACTGTAGGTGTTGATAACTATCATAAGATATAAGAGGAAACTATGGCTAAGAAAAAAACAAAAGCAAAAACAAAAGTAAAAAGCAAAGTTAAAAAAGAAAAAAAACTTAAGCTTGGTACTTTTAAGGAAACAGCAAGAGAAAAACTAATTGGCCAACATATTGGATATAGATATGATGTGAATTTACTTCCAGACTATAAGAGAATTACACCATTTCTAAAAAAATATGTAGAGGCGATGGGTTGGGATGATCTTAACTGGTTAGAAGATGTTCATATGGGTTATGAAGAAGATAGACCTGCAGTATTTTGTAGAAATGCAAATGGCTGGGTAACTATTCCAAAATCTATTAAACTTCCAAATAACCAACAAGATAGAGATATGATTGCAAGGGAACTTTTGGTTAAGTTTCAAATGTCTTCAAAACATCCTCTTGTTGATTTAAAAAAAGCTTACCTAAAATTTTAATCACACAATCATAAGTTGATATTTATTTAAAAACCTAGTGTTCACACTAGGTTTTTAAACATTGTTTTGTTTGTCACACCCCATAAAATTTTATAGGGTTTCATAAACTAATATGGGAGAGAGAATATGACTGATCAGTTAGGCGCTCTTACAACCATATTTACAGAATTTTACTACTGGGTAACAGTAGTGCTGATGTTTTTAATTCACGTCGGTTTCTGTATGTATGAAGTTGGAGCTTCTCGATACAAACATCACCAACATACTCTTATGAAAAATACAATGCTGATACCATTGGTTACAGTAACTTGGTTTTTCTTTGGTTGGTGGATTTACTGGGCATTTCCAACAGGACCTGGAATTGCACCTTCAATAATGACGGAGAGTACAGCGTTGATTACCGACGATAGTACTTTTAGTGCTAAATGGTATTTAGCAAACTCAGAGTTTATGGCGATCAATTTAGGTGATCACATAAGTGGTGTTTTCTGGGCTGCGTTCTTACTATTTTCATGGACAGCTGCTTCTATTGTTTCAGGAGCAATCATTGAAAGAATTACAACTTTTGCATTTGGAATTTTAGCAATAGCAATTGGGTCTGTATTTTGGACAATCGATGCTGCTTGGGGATGGCACTTTGATGGATGGATGCTTAAAATATTAGGATATCATGATGCTTATGCATCAGGAGTAATTCACGCGATTGCGGGTGGATTTGCTTTGGGTGTTCTAGTGGTTTTAGGACCAAGAATTGGAAAATTCTCATCAAGTGGTGAGCCAAGAAATATTGGACCAAGAAATCCTTGGCTAGTTACAGTTGGATTATTTTTAATTTATACTGGTTTCTGGGGATTCTATGCGGCATGTAATATACCGATATTTGATCTTGGGCCCGAATATGGAATGGAAGGTGTAACCTATTGGACGGCTACAAACATTTATGTAACCCCTACCACACTGAGTGGAATTACCTTTAACTTCTTGATGTCATTATCAGGAGGATTACTGGCCGGATACGTGGTCGCCAAAGGCGATCCTTTCTGGACTTATTCAAGTGGACTAGCAGGTGTCATATGTGCTTCAGCTGGAAATGATTTATATCATCCAATTCAAGCAATGATCATTGGTATGATCGGTGTTGTGATTGCATACAAACTACATTACTGGGTTGAACGTAAGTTCAAAATTGATGATGCAGTTGGTGCAGTAGCAGTACATGGTTATGCTGGTTTTGTCGGTCTTGTGATTTGTGGATTTGTTTTAAATGGCTACCCTTCATCTGGATACAGTGTTGGAGCTATGTGGGACGGATCAACTTACGCAACAATCAATCCACTGGGACAATTCTTGGGAGCAATAATAATGTTTGGTGTTCTTGGAATGTTACCAGGCTATATCATAGCTAAAGTACTAAGCGGAATGGGTAAATTAAGAATCCCACGTGAAGTAGAAATAGCTGGATTAGACTATGAAATGATGGAGTCTGCTAAGAGTGATGAAAAAGCAGTTTCATCTGCAACCAGGTAAAGGAGAAAAATATGGCTACAGTTACAAACTGGATAGATCATTTAAGTGCTAAGGAGGTTGTCGGTGCAGTTTATCCGGGAGCTGGATCCACTGAAACTTTACTGGTTATTCTAGGTTTAGTTATATGGATCGGGTGGCATGTCATTACTAACAAATCTGAAAGTGAAGAACTTTCTAGATTAGCTAGAAAAAGACATGGTGCAAATGATCATAAAAGCAACATTACCGATTGGTAATATAAAATAAAAATTTGGGCGCTACTTAGTTGTAGCGCCCTTTTTTTTTGGATAAAAAAATATGGATGATAAAGAAAAAAACGAAGAGTTA
>JAOIVP010000022.1 GCA_028224115.1 Candidatus Pelagibacter sp.
CATTTTTGACATACTATCAGCTAAATAATAAAATTATAGATTTTTTAACTGATAGTTCTAAGTTCAAGCAAAATAAAATTACGCCAGTTACAAGAATTGTGATCAAGGATGATAATGAAATAGCAAAATATAAAAAGATCGTTTGCATAATCTTGTCCTGGAATATAAATAATTTAATGATTCAAAAAATAAAAAAACTAAATAAAAAAGTAAAATTTATATACACTTAATAATTATGAAATTTAAAAAATTAAAAATTGATTTTAAAGATAAAAGAGGGTCAATAATGGATATATTTTACAAAAAAAATATACAACATGTTGCAATTATAAAATCAAAACCAAATGTCAGAAGAGGTGATCATTATCATAAAAAAACTACTCAATGGATGTATATAACAAAAGGCTCATTAGAATATTGGTACAAGTCACTTAATTCAAAGACTAAACCAAAAATGAAATTATTAAAAGTTGGTGATTTAGTTGAAACTCCACCAAATGAAATGCATGCTCTCAAAATAGGTAAAAATGGAAATGAATTTATAGTTTTTACAATGGGAAAAAGAGGTGGCAAAGATTATGAAGGTGACACATACCGTTTCAAACCTACATTAATCAGATAAGTGAAAAAAATTTATTCTAAATTATATAAAAAAAAATTATTACATATAGTCTTTCGACCTACTAAAAAAAATCAAAGAATAAACATTTCCCCAGATAATGAGTTTATGCAGGTATGTTATCTCAACCTAAATAAAGATAAAAAATTTTCATCTCACAAACATTTCTGGAAAAAAAATAAGGAAAAAGAAAGAATTGTACAGGAGTCTTGGCTTGTAATTAAAGGATTAGCAAAAGTAACTTTTTTTGACTTAAATGATAAAGTTTTAATTTCCACTGTTCTAAAACCTGGAGATTTATCTATAACTTTTCAAGGAGGTCATAAAATTGATATTCTTAAAAATAATACGATAATTTATGAACATAAAAATGGTCCATACGAGGGCCAAAAAAAAGATTTGGTATATCTAAATGATAGATAAGATACTTTATTTTAAAAAATGTTTTTTAAATTAATAATGAATCTTAAATTGGTTGCGGGGGACGGATTTGAACCGCCGACCTTCAGGTTATGAGCCTGACGAGCTACCAGACTGCTCCACCCCGCGATATACTTAAATTCTATTTTTAAGTTTGTTTAACTTTTTTACTCTTTTAATATTTTCTTGGAGAATTCTCTTTTTTTTCTCAGAAGGTTTTTCGTAAGTGTTTTTTAATTTTATTACTTTAAAAAAACCATCTCTTTGTAGTTTTCTTTTTAAAACTCTCAAAGCTTGTTCAATATTATTATCTTTTACTTCTATTTTAATAACTACCTCCAAAAAAGTGGTTAATTAGCACTTTTATAAATTTATGTCTATTCATTTTATTCATTATACCAGAGCTGCGTTAGCTTTTTTTTGTTTTTCCTTCTCTTTCTTTTCTCTCTTAATCCTTCTTTCAGCTTTCTCTAATGCTTCAATCAAATCTTTTTGGTTAAATAAATTTAATGCAACAGGGTCTTTTGGATTTAAGTTATTATAGTTCCAATAACTCTTGTTTCTAATTGATGTAACTGAATTTTTAGTAATACCAACTAATTTTGCTATTTGAGAGTCTTTTAGCATATTATGTTGTCTGATAAGCCATAAAGCCGAGTCTGGCTTGTCTTGCCTCTTTGATAATGGAATATATTTTTTAGTTTTCTTCTCAGTATTAGAAATTTCAATATCACTACTTTTGATTTGAAGTGTTCTATTTTCGTCTTTTGATGATAATTCAATTTCTTCTCTAGATAACTGTCCTGAGATTATTGGATTATAAGCTTTAATTCCTTTAGCCACTTCACCATCAGCGATACCTTGAATTTCCACTTCATGTAAATTACAGAAATCAGCAATTTGTTTAAAAGTTAAAGTCGTATTTTCAACAAGCCAAACAGCGGTAGCCATTGGCATCAAAGGCGCATTCGACATTTAATTTTTCTTATCTGATTTAAAGTTTTGAAATTTCTTATTAAATTTACTTATTCTGCCTTTATCCATTAATTTCTGTTTTCCGCCAGTCCAGGCAGAATGTGATTTTGGATCTATCTCTAGTTTAAGTAAATCACCCTCAGCTCCCCAAGTTGATTTAGTTTCAAATTGAGTACCATCTGTCATTTCGACCTTAATAGTGTGATAGTTTGGGTGTATGTCTTTTTTCATATCGAGACTTATAGCAAAAGAATTTTATAACACAATTAAAAGTTAACTAATTTTTCCAACATTTTGTCATTAATCGCGGCACTTGAAGCTCTAATATCAATTTTATTTGTATCAAATTTATGGATATTATTAACTATTCCACCAGCTTCTTTAACTAATATCTCGCCAGCAGCCACATCCCAAATGTTAATCTTGTTATGAAAAAATCCATCTAATCTACCTGCTGCAACATAAGCTAAATCTAAGGCTGCACATCCAGTATATCTCATACTTAAATCAGCAAACTTTACACCCTCATGATTACTTGAAAACAAACAATCCTCTAAAGAATTCTTCTTCGAAACTCTTAATCTTTGATTATTCAAAAAAGCACCTTTATCTTTTTCTGCAAAAAACATTTCATTTTTAATTGGGTCAAATATTAATCCACTTATTATTTCATTTTTATATTGATGAGCAATACAAATTGCAAAGTGGGGTATCCCATGAAGAAAGTTGGTTGTCCCATCAATTGGATCAATTATCCAAATATTTTCTTTATCTTTATTTTTAATATTACCTGTTTCCTCAGTTATAAAAGAAAAATTTTTTTTGGTTTTAGATAATTCTTCAATTAAAATTTTTTCAACATATTTGTCTGTTTTTGTGACAAAGTCGTTAGGACCTTTTTTTGATACTTGTAGTTTTTCTACTTCACCAAAATCTCTTATGATTGATTTAGATGCTTTTTCAGCAGCTTTAATCATTATGTTAAGATTTGCAGAAATTGAAATCATCTCATTAAATTTTTTTTATATATTCAAGTGTTCTAGTATCTATAATTACCTCATCACCTGAGTCGATAAAAGGTGGGACTTGAATATTTAAACCATTATCTAGTGTTGCAGGTTTATAAGATGAAGAAACTGTTTGTCCTTTTAAGGCAACATCTGTAGTTTCTATTTTGCATGTGACTTGATTTGGAAGCTCAATAGAAATTGGGTTTTCATTATAAAAACTTATAGATACTTCGAGATTTTCAGTAAGTAGTTTTCCTTTGTCACCAATAATTTCTTTTTTAACTTCTGTCTGTTCAAATGTTTTAGGATTCATGAAAACATAATTATTTTCATCAGCATAAGAATAAGTAAAATTAGTTTCTTCGAGAGATGCTTTTTCAACAGTTTCACTTGATCTAAATCTCTCATTTAGTTTTGTATTTTTACCAACACTCTTCATTTCAACTTGAGCAAATGCTCCACCTTTTCCAGGTTTTACGTGTTGAGTTTTTAAAACTTGCCATAAATCATTTTTATATTCTAAAAGCATTCCAACTCTTATTTCTCCAGCATTAATTTTCATTTGAGTTTTTCTATAGTTTCAAAGGGTTTATATTTTTTATTATTCCAAACGTAGCCTGAAATAGCTAATAAATTCGCATTGTTCAATAACAGTTTTTTATAATTATTAATATTAATTCCCCCTATTGCAACTATAGGGGTTTGGCTTAGCTTTTTTGCTTTATTTAAAATTTCAATTTTAGCTTTAAACTTAACTTTTTTTGTTTTGGTGAAAAAAAAGGCTCCAAAGGCAATATAGCTTGCTTTCTCTTTGATAGCAGCTTTTGCTAATTTGATAGAATTATGACAGGTAATTCCTATAATTTTATTTCCAATTATTTTTTTTGCACTATTTATATTCATATCTTTTTGACCCAAATGACATCCGTCAGCATTAAGCTTTTTAGAAAGTATGGGATCATCATTTACTATAAATTTTACACTGTTCTTTTTACAAATTTGCTGAATTTTTTTTCCAATTAAAATTTTTTGTTTAAAAGAGTACTTTTTAAGTCTTAATTGAAATAATCCAACTTTTCTAGTTTCGAGTACTTTATTTAAATCCTGATAGAATTGAGGGTATATGTTGTTAGGAGAAATAAGATAAATGAATTTTTTTTTACTTATTCTCAAGTTCGATAGACCATTTTCCTTGAGCAGCCAAAGTGTTCATTCGTGCTCTATGATTAAAAACATTTTGGGTTCCTTGGATATTTTTAATATCTTTTGACCAAAATTTTAAAGCACTTTGTTGAAGAGCTCTTCCATACGAGTAAGTTATTATAAAATTAGTATTATTATTTTTATTTATAAGATTTAGATTTTCTGTTGCTTCAACTTCTGATTGGCCACCTGATAAAAAAGCAATTCCAGGAACTTCATTTGGAACAGATTTTTTTAAGCACTCAAGTGTTTTAGAGGAAACCTCCTCATTAGAGATTTTATTTTTTGATTTATTTCCTGCTAAAATCATATTTGGTTTTAAAATTATTCCTGTGAGATCAATTTTGTGAATTATAAGTTCTTCAAAACATTTTTCAATTACTTCAGATGTTTTTTTTAAACAGTCTTCTGCTGAGTGCTCCCCATCCATTAAAACTTCTGGCTCAACAATTGGAACCATTCCACATTCCTGGACTAAAGCAGAGTATCTTGCTAGTGCGTGCGCATTTGAACTAATCGCAAGTTTACTAGGATATTTTTCTCCAATACTATAAACACCTCTCCATTTTGTAAATCTTGCACCAAGCTCATAATATTTTTTTAATCTTTCTCTTAGTCCATCTAAACCCTCGGTAACTTTTTCATCTAATGAATTGGCTAAATCTTTTGCACCAGTATCAACTTTAATACCTGGAACAGCTCCTGTCTCCGATATTATGGCTGGGATTGTTTTTCCATTACCTGTTTTTTGATTGATTGTTTCATCATACAATATAACTCCGCCAATACAGTCTTTCATACTATCTGCTGTAAAAAGCGTTTCTCTAAAAAGAAGTCTATTTTCTGGTGTTGATTGAATATTTACTGACTCTAATCTTTTAGTCATCGTTCCATTGCTTTCGTCTGCAGCTAGTATGCCTTTACCGTTTGAAAGAATTTTAAGGGCTATTTTATTAAGTCCAGACATTTTAGTTTAAGGCTTTTATACCAGGAAGTTCTTTGCCTTCAAGATATTCTAAAAAAGCTCCCCCAGCAGTTGAAACAAAATTAAAATCATTTACTGCATTTAAACTATTCAATAATGAAACTGTATCTCCTCCTCCAGCAACTGAATAGATTTTATTAGATTTATTATTTTCAATTATCTTCTTAGCAATTTTAATGCTGCCATTAGCAAAATTTGGATTTTCAAAATACCCAGCAGGTCCGTTCCATAAAATGGTGTTACTTTCATCAATAATATTACAAATAACTTTAATAGTTTTTGGACCAATATCTAAAATCATTTCATCAGATGAAATTTCACTTAACTCTTTAATTTGTGGGCTTCCATTTAGGTTTTTCCCCACAACAATGTCTTCAGGGCAAATTATTTTACAGTTATTGATTTCTGAAAGTGAAAAAATTTCTTTTATAATTGGATCAGAGTTTTCTTCTTGTAGCGATTTTCCAATTTGGTTACCCATATACTTAATAATATTGTTAGCCATTCCGCCTACAATTATAATGTTGTCAAATTTAGGTATTAAATTCTTAATTATATTAATTTTAGTAGAGACTTTTGAGCCTCCAATAATACAGGTTATAGGTTTTTTAATTTCAGAAGTAATTTTTTTTAAAGCACCAACTTCTAAATCAAGTTGTAATCCAGAGTAACAAGGTAAAAAATTTGTTATTTCATCAATTGATGCGTGCGCTCTATGAGAACATGAAAAAGCATCATTAACATAAATATCAGCTAAACTTGCAAGTTGTTTTGCAAAGTGTGAATTATTTTTTTCCTCATCAGGATAAAATCTTATATTCTCTAACATGACTATTTTTTCATCATCATTATTAAATAAATCTTTTAAAGCTATTTCTTTAATATCTTTAGTAATGAGTTTTATATTTTGATTCAATTTTATTTCTAAATCTTGACATATGGGTCTAAGTGAAAGTTCGTTAGCCACTTGTCCTTTAGGTCTTCCCACATGAGAAATAATTATGATTTTTGTATTTTGAGAAAGTAGAAATTTTAAAGTAGGTAGAATTTTATCAATCCTTGTTGTGTCAGTGATTTTATTATCAATTAAAGGAACATTTAAATCTAATCTTAATAATATTTTTTGATTATTAAGATTTAATTCTTCACTGATACTTTTCATTAAGAGATTTTATGAACGTATTCTGCTATGTCACACATTCTATTTGAAAATCCCCACTCATTGTCATACCAGGCTGAAATTTTTCCCATATTTTTACCTACAACGTTAGTAAGCGATGAGTCTACAATTGCTGATGATGAATTATGATTAAAATCAATAGATACTAGTTTTTCAGATGTTATTTCTAATATTTTTTTAGACTGATTTTTTGAAACTTCTTTAAAAGTTTCATTAATTTTTTCTTTGCTTATCTCTTTTTTAGTACAAAAAACCAATTCAATTAGGGACACATTTGGAGTTGGAACTCTCATCGCAACACCTTCTAATTTGCCTTTTAAGGATGGAATTATTTCTCCTATAGCTTTTGAAGCACCAGTAGAAGTTGGAACAATCGATTGGCTTGCAGATCTTGCTCTTCTTGGATCTTTGTGAGAATTATCTAAAATTCTTTGATCGCTAGTAAAAGCATGAATTGTGGTCATAAAACCTTTTTCAATTTCAAAATTTTTATGAAGTACATTTGCAACCGGAGCCAAACAATTTGTGGTACAAGATGCTGCGGAAATTATTTGATCATTTTTTGTAATCTCTTTCTCATTTACACCAAATACAATAGTTTTGTCTGCGTTTTTACACGGAGCAGAAACTATAACTTTTTTTGCACCATTATTGATATGTGCTAATAATTTTTCTTTTGAATTAAATTTTCCAGTACATTCAAAAACGTAATCTACACCAAATTTTTTCCAATCAATATCTTCAATTTTAGACTCTTGAGAAAAAGTAATTTTATTTTTATTTATAATTAGATGATTTTCATCATAATCAAGAACTGCATTAAATTTTCCATGAACAGAGTCGTATTTAATTAGTGTACAACTTGCTTCTGAATTAGATCTATTATTGATATGTTTTATTTTGATATTTTTGTTTTGGCTTTCAATAATTGCTCTGATAATCATTCGACCAATTCTCCCCATTCCATTGATGCCAACATTTATAGTCATATTTTTTTCTCAAAAAGCCTTTTTGATTTACTAGCAATATTTGTCGTGGTTAAACCAAAGTGTTTATAAATCTCTTTGTAAGGTGCACTTTTTCCAAATGTATCAATTCCAAAAGTAAGACCATCAATACCCACATATTTTTTCCAACAATCTGTTGATGCAGCTTCTATAGATACTTTTATTTTTGTTTCATTAATAATTTTTTGTTTATACGAATTAGATTGTGATTCAAAAAGGTTATGACACGGCATAGATATAACTTTTGAATATATCTTATCTTTGGCCAATTTATGACTAGTTTCAATTGCCAAATTAACCTCAGATCCACTTGCAAGTATTGTTAAATGAATCTTTTTATTTGTTCTAAATACCTCATATGCACCAAGAGAACATTTGTTTGCATTTGAAATTTTTTTTCGTATTGGTTTAAGGTTTTGCCTTGTTAAAGATAAAACGCTTGGCGTTTTTGAACTTTTTAATGCATGTTCCCAACATTCAATAGTTTCCATTCTATCCGCAGGTCTAAAAACATTTAGATTTGGAATAGAGCGTAAGCCTGATAGCTGCTCTATTGGTTGATGGGTTGGACCATCTTCTCCAAGACCAATAGAATCGTGTGTCATAACATAAATAACTCTTTGTTCCATTAATGCCGACAGTCTTATTGATGGTTTGCAATAATCTGAAAATATCAAAAATGTTCCACCATAAGGAATAAAATTACTATGAAGAGCAAGTCCATTCATTATTCCACTCATTGCATGTTCTCTTACTCCATAGTGAATGTAATTACCATTAAACTCACCTGGCTTTATTATTTTATGATATTTTGTTTTAGTGTTATTTGATCCCGCTAAATCGGCAGAACCTCCAATTAGATTATTAGTAATGCTAGTCAATGCATTCAAAGTAAGTT
>JAOIVP010000023.1 GCA_028224115.1 Candidatus Pelagibacter sp.
ATCTTCCCATACTTCGTCCCAATCTGCTCCTAACTTATTATTATGTTTTAGATAATGAGACCCCATAACAGATAGTATCATGAAGGAATCGTAATCAATTCCTACCATTTTTTTTAATTGTTGGAATTGTTCAGTTCGAAAATTTATCAAATGATATAAAATTTTTTGTCATTTAATAGTTATTCAGGATTACTTGTAAGAGTTTTAATTTCTAAAATGTTTTCGTTTGGATCTTTTACAAAAAAAGTTTCTTGCTCATATTTGGTACCCTTAAATCTCAAATAAGGTTCATCATAATATTTAGTACCATTATCTTTTAATCTTTGCTTTAAAGCATCAAAATCTTTTCTTGATAAATGAACACCAAAATGTGGGACAGACACGTTTCCCATATCCACATCATGTCTTTCGTTGTCTAATTTATGTTCACTTGCATGAAGAGTTAACTCATTTCCCCAAAAATCAACATCAGCCCACTCTTGTGCAGAATTATCTAGTCTGCAGCCTAAAGCTTCGTTGTAAAATTTTTTTGCAACTTCTAAATCACCACAAGGTATTGCTAGGTGAAAACAGTTGGTATTTCTGTACATAATTCTCCTCTTTAATTACTAGATATAATGACTATATAAAGATCGCTTTTAAGTCAATCTAGCAAAAAAATAAAATGGAAAAATTTTTACAATCTATAATAGACAGAGACCCTGCTGCAAAATCTAAGTTAAGTTTAATATTAACTTATCCGGGAGTTAAAGCGGTTTTTTTTCACAGAATTGCTAATTTTTTTAGCACTGCTAAATTTGATTTAATTGCTAGAATTATTTCACAATTTTCAAGATTCTTAACTGGTATTGAAATTCATCCAAAAGCTAAGATTGGAAAAAATTTATTTATTGATCATGGTATGGGAGTTGTAATTGGAGAAACTTCTGAAATTGGTGATAACGTAACTATTTATCATATGGTAACACTTGGTGGAATTGCTCCAAGTATTAATTCAAATGATCAACGAAATATAAAGAGACATCCAACAATTGAAGATGAAGTTGTTATTGGTTCAGGTGCACAAGTATTAGGTCCTGTTAGAGTTGGAAGATGCGCAAAGATTGGAGCTAATGCAGTAATTACAAAAGATGTTCCAGAAAAAGCTGTAATGGTTGGTATACCTGCAAAAAATGTTGGTATCACTGATAGTGAATTCAAACCTTATGGTATTACTCCAGATAGTGATACAAAAACAGATTAATGAGCAATATACAAAATGATTTTATTTCAGGAATTGGAAATACTCCTTTAATAAAATTAAGAGCAGCATCAGAAATTACAGGATGTAATATTTATGGTAAGGCAGAATTTTTAAATCCAGGTGGATCAGTTAAAGACAGAGCAGCGTTAGCACTTATTAAAGATGCTCAAGAAAAAAAGTTGATTTCAAAAGGTGGAACGGTTGTTGAAGGTACAGCTGGTAATACAGGAATTGGATTAGGACTTTTAGGAAATTCATTAGGATACAAAACAATTATCGTAATGAATGACAATCAAACTCAAGAAAAAAAAGATTTACTTAGAAATTTAGGTGCAGAACTAAGATTGGTTGCACCAAAACCTTACAAAGATGACAACAACTTTGTAAAAATTGCAGCTAGACTTGCAGATGAATTAAGACCTTCAAATAATAATGGTGTTATCTGGGCTAATCAATTTGATAATACTGCAAATGCAAAAGGTCATTACGAAGGAACTGGTCAAGAAATTTGGAAACAAACAGATGGTAAAGTTGATGGGTTTGTATGTTCATCTGGAACAGGTGGAACAATATCAGGTGTAAGTAATGCTCTTAAAGAAAAAAATAAAGATATTAAAATCTATTTATCAGACCCTAAAGGATCTGCTCTTTATAATTATATAAAGAATGGTGAGTTAAAATCTGAAGGTGGATCTATTACAGAAGGAATTGGATCCAGTAGAGTAACTGCAAACTTTAAAGATGCCAAAATAGATGATGCTTATTCAATAGATGATCATGAAGCGTTACCTATTCTCTACGATTTAATTCAAAATGAAGGATTAAGTCTTGGTACTAGTTGTGGAATTAATATAGCAGGAGCAATAAGACTTGGTAAAGAATTGGGTCCTGGAAAAACAATAGTTACAATCCTTTGTGACCGAAGTGATAAGTATTCAACAAAAATGTTTAATAAAAAATTCCTTGAAGAAAAAGGTTTGCCCTTCCCTAATTGGCTTTAAATATAGATTTTATCAGACAATCCGAAAATAAGAACTGCACTTAAAATTGTAAAAACTAATGGTGCGATAATAGCTTCATTAGAATCGTTCTTAACACCTGTTTTATCAATCTTAAGCGAATAAGTGTTCACAAGTAAGACGCAAACATTTTGAACAAAAATTAGATTAAAGAATGCCCATGTTCCTTCAACACCATTAGGTCTTACAAACATGATATAAAGAGCCATTAAAAATGATCCAAGAAAAATTGCTCCAGCCATTCTCATGATGGTTGCTGCAGTCTCATCAATCTCAAATTTTGCTCTAAACTTCTGGTTACCAATTATCATTTGATATGAATAAATACCGAAGCCAACAAAGTGGATTATGAAAAGTACTAAATAAAAAATTCCATTAAATTTTTCAATCATAATTAAACATAACAAAACAAATAAGATTGAACAAAAAAATATTTGTACAATTTGGTCTCACTCTCTTTAAGGTTGAAAAAAACTATTAATAAATAAAGGGGTATCTGCATCGTTAGATACATCTCATCTTAAAGTGCCATTTCCATTTAAATCAAAATATGGAAATTATATCGGAGGAAAGTTTGTTGAACCTAAATCAGGAAAATATTTTGACAACGTAAGTCCGATTAACAATGAAGTCATATGTCAAATGGCTAGATCAGATGCAAAAGATGTTGATGCAGCTTTAGATGCTGCTCACGAAGCATTTAAAGAGTGGGGTAAAACAGACATCACTACAAGATCAAATATAATGAATAAAATCGCTGATGTTTTAGAGAAAAACCTAAATCTTTTAGCAACAGCCGAATGTTTGGATAATGGTAAACCAATTAGAGAATGTATGGCTGCTGACTTACCATTAGTTATTGATCATTGGAGATATTTTGCAGGAGTAATTAGAGCAGAAGAAGGATCTGTTGCTGAAATCAGTAACTCACAATATTCTTATAATATACCTGAACCTTTAGGTGTTGTTGGTCAGATAGTTCCTTGGAACTTTCCACTATTGATGGCTACTTGGAAATTAGCTCCAGCTTTAGCTGCAGGAAATTGCTCTGTTTTAAAACCAGCAGAACAAACTCCAGCTTCTATTATGCTTATGATGGAACTAATTGGTGACTTGTTGCCTCCAGGAGTAGTAAATATTGTTAGTGGATTTGGTCTTGAAGCAGGTAAGCCATTAGCTTCATCTGACAGAATAGCTAAAATTGCATTTACAGGTGAAACAACAACTGGACGTTTGATTATGCAGTATGCTGCACAAAACTTAATTCCTATTACTTTAGAATTAGGTGGAAAATCTCCAAACGTTTTCTTTGAAGACATCATGGATAAAGATGATGCTTTTTTAGATAAGTGCGTTGAAGGATTTGTAATGTTCAACTTAAACCAGGGTGAAGTATGTACTTGTCCAAGTAGAGCTTTAGTTCAAGAATCAATCTATGATAAATTCATGGAGAAGGTTATAGCTAGAACAAAAGCAGTAGTGCAAGACAATCCTTTAAAAATGGAAACTATGATTGGTGCTCAAGCATCTGTAGAACAAATGGAAAAAATAAAATCTTATCTAGATTTGGGTAAGAAAGAAGGCGCCAAAGTTCTATGTGGTGGAGATGTTGCTAAATTAAATAGTGGTTTGGAAAATGGAAATTATATCCAACCTACTATTTTTGAAGGTGACAATAGTATGAGAATCTTCCAGGAAGAAATTTTTGGACCTGTAGTTTCTGTTACTAAGTTCAAAGATGAAGCGCATGCATTAGAGATTGCTAATGATACACTTTATGGACTTGGTGCCGGTGTTTGGACTAGAAATGGTAATATTGCCTACAGAATGGGTAGAGGAATACAGGCAGGTATAGTTTGGACAAATTGTTACCATGCTTATCCAGCTCATTCACCATTTGGTGGCTACAAACAATCTGGTGTTGGAAGAGAAACTCATAAAATGATGCTAAATCACTATAGACAAAACAAAAATCTACATGTGTCTTACGCAGAAAATAAATTAGGTTTCTTTTAATAGATAAATTATAATGGCCCGTATTAGATTACGGGCCATATTAAATATGAAAGTTTCAGCAACACCTACAGCACTTGAGTTAATTGAAGATCTAAAAAAAACTCATGGTAAAGATTTATTATTCCATCAATCAGGTGGATGTTGTGATGGAAGTGCGCCAATGTGTTATCCTGCTAACGAATATATGGTTGGTGATAAAGATGTTCTTATTGGAGAAATAGGTGGTATCCCTTTTTATATTAGCAAAACTCAACATGAAGCTTGGAAAAATACAGATTTAATAATTGATTGTATTAAAGGTATGGGTGGAATGTTTTCTTTAGATAATGGAACTGGTAGAAGGTTTCTAACAAGATCTGAAATCTGTGTGCCAGAAAATTCAACGATAAATTAATTAAGTTTTCCTAAGTAATTTACCATTACAACACCAACAATAATTAAAATAATTCCAATAGTTCCATAAATGTTAGGAATTTGATTATATTTAAGCATTGCAAATAAAACGACACCCGTAACTGTTAATCCGCTATAAGTGGAGTAGGCAAATCCAACCGGTAGTGCTGACATTGCTTTTGAAATAGAAAACATTGTAATGCACATAAACAAAATACACAAAATTGATGGAGTTAATTTAGTAAAACCATCAGATATTTTTGCAAAACTATTTGAAGCTATTCCAAATGAAATCCCAAGTGCTAGAAATAAATATCCAAATAATGGTTTCATTTAATTATTTCCTAAAAGATTTACCATTAGAACGCCAATTATAATAAATACTAATCCAATTATTGAATATAAATTTGGCATTTGATCAAATCTAAATATTCCAACAACTACAGTTGCAATGATGGTTAATCCCGCAAAGGAAGCATAAGTTATACCCATTGGAATATTTTTCATTACCATTGAAAGCGCATACATACATGCAACAATTGTTATACCAGTGATGATACTTGGAAAGAGAAGGGTAAAGCCTTCAGCACTTTTTGCAAAACTATTTGAAGTCACTCCAAGCAAAACTGCTAGGATTAAAAAGCCGTAGGATGTTGCGAGACTCATTTAATAATATTAAATGAAATCTCGCTAAATATATATAATTATTTAGGTATCTTAGTTGCACCCGTTTCAAGAGAAATCATTTTTCCATCTTGATACTTAAAGACAGCCATTACTGCTTCAGTATTTCCATCATTAAAACTAACAAATGCATGCTCAACACCGATTTCATCATTTTCAAAAAGAACTCTTATTTTGTCTCTTTTGATGTCACCACTCATTGCCCATTTGATTACATCTGCTTTACCCAAAACATTACCTGATGCATGCATAGTAAACTTGTAATCATCATGTAAAATTTCATTCATTGCTGCTTCATCTTTTGCTTCCATAGCTGCATTATACTTTGCTAATATTGACATATTTTATCCTTTGTATTGTTCTAGGAGATCATCTCCCATTGGAGTAGTAACTGAATTAGCTAAATCAACACCAGCAGCAGCTCTTTCTTTATGAAGCTCATCATCAGCCTTAAAGCCTTCAAGACCTTCCATGGTATCAAATCTAATTATTGCAGTGATTTTAGCTTCATTGCCTTTTTCAGATCCGGCATAAAGAAATGTCATTCCATATTTTTTGATTTTTTCTGAATTGTTGTGAACCATTGCTTTCCATTTAGCAAAAGTTTCAATTGGTCCTTCTATTTTTACTATCATTTTTTCTCTTTCTTTTTTTTATTATTAACCTTCTTTAACTTTAGTTAAATCGTAAATAGTATAACTATCCATCACTTCGTCCATAACTGGTTTTGATACTTCAGTACCTTCAATAAACTTGTGTAAAGCAGCTTCATTAGTACAAAATATTTTAAACATCACTGCACTTTTATCAGGGGTTACTGATGCAACAGTTTTTTCGACAACAGCAACTTTTTCTCTTTCAGCTAATCCTTCTGGAGATTGCATAAATCCCATAAACTTTTCAAATTACCTTCTCCTTCTTTAAATTTAGCCACTACTAACATTTCTTTTTCCATTATTTTTTCCTTTTGCTTGTTATTATTAATATAAAGTTTGCACTACTTTATTTACTCTTTCTTTACCATTGGGGATCAATCCTTCTAAAAAAGCATGACACTCATCAGTTTTTACTTTATCAAATTTAGAGCCATAATACTTATCTACTGCTTTATTTACTCCTTCGTCCCAATTTGTTTCAGGAACTCCAGATTCTAAAGCATATGCTTTTAAAACTTTTACTGAAGCCATAGATTTTTCCTTCATACTGTACTCAAATGTTTCTCCAGAGGGTAAAAAATAATTAGCCATGTAAATCCCACTACAGTCTAAAGCTTTTGATTTATTAGCATCACTCATATCTGCATAAGCAGTCAATGAAAAAAATATGCTAATATATATTAATGTTATTTTCTTCATTTTCTTATTTAGCGTTAAAATCTATAATATCATCAGTACACTCAACAAATTGATGAGGCTCATAGAAATCATTCATAGACTCTAATTGTTTGTTAATTGCATCTGGATTATTACCTTTCCACCAGCAAAACATTGTTAAGTTATCACCTGGTGTGTTCCAGCTCATTTGACACTTTGCATTTTCACTTGTCATTGCTTTGGTCATATCTTCCATCGACATTGAACCTGTAACTTCCATCATTTTAGCTTTAGCTTCTTTTGATTTAAAAGTGTGTGTTACTATGTAGTTTTTCATTACTTATCTCCTTTTTATTTGTTTAATATTTATATTCACCAGAAATTTGATTCATTGATGTAGAAAATCCAGGTGCTTTAGATTTTAAATTCTGTCTACTTGATACACCAGTACCAGTTATCTTGGCGTATTTTCCAGTTCCTTTAGTGATTTCAAAAGTACCAGTTCCACCAACACCACCTGATCCTTTTCCTACATATTTCATGTAAACACTTTCACCATCAAATAGATCAAATCTACACATACCAGTTTCATCTGTAAATTTCCCAGCTTGTAAAGTTAATCCTCCAATGCAGTGCATAGTTGATTTATTAAATATACTATCTGGAGTTTCATCTGTTAAACCGGCTATTCCATCATAAGTAATTGCCATGTCACCTTGTCCAGCATCCATTGCGTTTACTTCCCAAGCACCCATACCGCTAGCGTTAAATTTTCCTGAAGTATGTCCATCAGCAAATGATGCTGTAGACGCTATACTTAATATTATTGCTGCTATTATTTTTTTCATTTTTTTTCCTTTCTTTTTATTCACTAAAGATAACTCTGATTTCATCTTCAATTGTTCCTTCTACTGCAACTTTCTTTAATTGTTTTTGAAGACTTTGATATTTTTTATCAGCTGACATTTTTGCATCTTGTTCAAAATTACTATCTTCAAACATTGTACCAATTAGAGTTTCTCTAATTGTTCTTGGATCACCACCAATTTGAAAAGAAAAATAAATTTGGTGTTTAGGATAATATTTTTTTCTAACTTTTGCTAAACCTTGACCAATCTCCATAGCTTTACCTAGCATGTCGTC
>JAOIVP010000024.1 GCA_028224115.1 Candidatus Pelagibacter sp.
TCATAATGTTTTTCCCATTTGTAGTGATGCTCCAGGAGGAAATATGGAGGTAATTAAAAATGGTAAACTTGGAATACCTTTTAAAACAAATGATGAAAATGATCTTCAAAATAAGATAATAAAATTTTTAAATAAAAGATTTAAATTAGACAATAAAATTAGAATACAACATTTAATGAACTACACTGAGCTAGAATCTAATCAAAAGTATTTAAAAACTCTTAATAAACTTTAAGCTCTATTAAAACTTTTATTATCTTATTGTGTTTTAATAGCTTTTTTTGGATCTAAATATTCAAGTTTAAATACATCTGCAACCGCTTTATAGGTAACCATTCCTTTATGTATATTTAAACCAGCTAAAAAGTTTTTATCTTCACTTAATGCTTTTTGATAACCTTTATTAGCAAGTTTAACTAAATAAGGTAACGTTGCATTATTTAATGCAAGTGTTGAAGTTCTTGGAACACCTCCAGGCATATTTGCTACGCAATAATGAACAACATCATCAACGATATATGTTGGGTCACCATGGGTAGTTGGTTTACTTGTCTCAACACAACCACCTTGATCAATTGCTACATCAACTATTACAGATCCTCGCTTCATTAACTTAATCATTTCTTTTGTTACTAATTTTGGAGCTTCTGCTCCAGGAATTAGGACACCACCAACTAAAAGATCAGCTTCTGAAACTAATTTATTTAGATCAATTTTATCACTTTGTTCTGGAATTATTTTATCACCAAACATTTCAACAAGTTGTTTCAATCTTTCTTCAGATTTATCAACGATATGAACTTTTGCTTGCATACCAGTTGCAATCACAGCTGCATTTTCTCCAACAACTCCTCCACCTAAAATAACAACTGTTCCACCAGTTACTCCTGGTGCACCACCTAACAAAAGTCCTCTTCCTTTTTGATTTTTCTCAAGACAGTGAGCTCCAGCTTGAACCGACATTCTTCCAGCAACTGCGCTCATTGGCGCAAGTAAAGGTAATCTTCCATTATCATCTGTTACTGTTTCGTAAGCGATATTAATACTTTTAGATTTAATCAATCCTTCAGTTAGCTCTTTAGCAGCTGCAAGGTGAAGATAAGTGTATATAATTTGATTTTCTCTAATCATATCTACCTCAACTTTTTGAGGCTCCTTTACTTTAACTATAATTTCAGCATCATTAAAAATATCTGCAGCAGTGCTTGCAATTTTAGCCCCCACATTTGCGTATTGTTCATTTTCAAAACCTGCTTCAAAACCACCATTGTTTTCAACGAGTACTTCATGACCTTCGGAAACTAATGTTTTTACACTTTCAGGGGTTAAACCTATTCTGTTTTCTTGTGGTTTGATTTCCTTAGGTACGCCTATCTTCATAACATTTCTTTCTTAAACTTATACGTTTAAAACCTAATTAGTTTTTTTGGTTTTTTTGATAGTTGGTGATACCTGTTCTAAGTTTATCAATAATTTCATCAATATGTTTTTCTTCACAAATAAATTGTGGAGCAATAATTAAACAGTCACCAGTTGCTTTAAAATTAACACCTGCTTCATAACAAGCTTTAAAACATTCATAACCTGCTTTACCTGGTTTGGTATTTAACTTCATATCAATACCACCCATCATTCCATATCCTCTAATATTGTCTACTGACTCTAAATCTTGAAGAGAAAATAAACCTTTTTGAAAATATGGGGCTAAGTTTTTTGCTCTGTTAAAAATGTCATCTTTTTCAAAAATATCTTGAACAGCTAAAGCTGCAGCTACTGCAACAGGAATTCCAGAATAAGTGTATCCATGAAATAATTCAACAGCACCTGTTGGTGAAGCATCCATTACTGCATCATAAATATAATCATTACAAGCAACTACACCCATAGGTACAACACCATTGGTTGTAGCTTTTGCCATTGTCATAATATCAGGTGTTACACCAAATTCATCTGCTCCAAACTTAGAACCTGTTCTGCCCCAACCCGTAATTACTTCATCAAAGATTAAAAGTATTCCATGTTTGTCGCAAATCTCTCTAAGTTTTTGTAAATATCCTTTTGGTGGAACTAAAGTGCCAGTTGATCCTGCAATTGGTTCAACGATACATGCTGCAATATTTTCGCCACCAAAGTTTGCACAAATAGTCTCAAGATCATTTGCTAAATAATCTCCTGTTTCTGGTTGGCCGCTTACAAATTTATGTTCTGGTAGATGAGTATGTCTGATGTGTTGAACACCCGGCATTAAAATACTTGCAAATGTTTTAACATTGTTAACCATTCCACCAACAGAAACACATCCAATGTTCATACCATGATAACCTCTTTCACGACCTACAAATCTAAATCTTTGTGCATCCCCTTTTGCTCTATGATATGCAACAGCAATTTTGATTGCTGTTTCAACTGCAGTTGATCCACAAATCGTAAAAAACATTTTGTTTAAATCACCTGGAGTATGTTTTGCAATTTTTGAAGCTAATTCAAATGATCCACCAAAACCTTGTTGAAAAGGTTGAGCATAATCTAATGTTTCTAATTGTTTTGTTACAGCTTCTGTAATTTCTTTTCTTCCATGACCTAATGGATTACAAAATAATCCTGAGCTTGCATCAATTTGTGTTTTACCATGGTGTGTCTTTAAATAAACTCCTTTAGCTTCAGTTATTAATCTTGGATTTGCTTTAAAATCTTTATTAGATGTAAATGGCATCCAATGTTCATTTAAAGAATTTGGTACTGAAGTTCTGTTCTCTGAGCTCATAAAAGTTTCTCTCTTTATATTAATTTAATTTTGTAATTCTGAATCTATGGCCTCTTTAAACTAAAATAAATACTTAAACTAGAGTAATTTTGATGCAACCCTGAATTGAATATTTTGGTTTTTTTGTTTTACATCAATCTAAAATTGAATTTTAATAAGGTAATTTAATTAAACAGGGGAATAATAATGAAAAAAATATTAAGTTTTATTCTTGGTTCAGTAGTTGCTCTTACCCTTTCTATGTCAGTTGCTAATTCAGCTGCTAAAGAAGTAAGAGTTGCATTCTTTCTAGAATGGCCAACGCCAAACCAAGAAGATAAAGTTAAAGGTATTTACGAAAAAGCACTAGGTGTTCCAGTTAAATGGACTAACTTTTCAAATGGTGGTGCAATGACTGATGCTATGTTAGCAGGAGATATTGATATTTCTTACTCACAAGGTTTAGTACCTTTCATTAATGCTGTTAAATCAAAAGCTCCTTTAAAACTTGTAGACATTGCTATGGAATACGGAATGGGTGGAACAACTTGTGTTACATCTAACGCCTCTGGAATTACAAAAGCAAATGGTTCTGAGTTAGAAGGTAAAAAAGTTGCAGTTCCACTAGGAACAATGGCTGAATACGTTTTTGATGAAAGTATGAAAGTTATTGGAGCTGATAGATCTAAAATGGATGTTATTCAAATGGACCCAGAAGAAGGTGCTGCTGCATTAGTAAGTGGTGACGTTGTTATGGCTTGTCTATTTGGTGGTAACTCTATCAAAGCTGCAACTGCAGTTGGATCAAGACTTTTAACAGTTCAAGAAGCTAGAGATGCTGGTATCTTAGGTATAGATATTACATCTGTAACTGACAAGTTCATGAAAGAAAATCCTGGAATGTTAAGAACTTTCATCGAAGTAACTCACGAAGCAAATGCTAGATACGCAGCTGGTAAATCAGATATGAACGTAATAGCTAAAGACGCTGAAATGAAACTTGGTGATATGAAAGAAACAATCGGTGGATTTAAATTTCTTACACCTTCAGAAACTGAACAATCTATGACTTCTGGAAACCTTGCTGGTTTCTTAAAAGGAATGGATACTCCTAACGGAGCAGTTGATACAAGCTTTTTACCTCTTTAATTTTAGAGCGTAAAACAAATTTAAATAGGCGCCAATTAGAAATAATTGGTGCCTATTTTTTTAAAATATTTTAATATAAAGAATTCTTATGAGTGATTTAGTTTCACAAAATCTAAACATGATTTTTCAAACTCCTAAAGGAGAAACTGTTCACGCATTAAAAGATGTAAATTTTACTTTAAAAAAAGGAGAGCTTTTAACAGTTCTTGGTCCCTCTGGATGTGGGAAAACAACTCTACTAAATATTACGGCAGGATTTTTAAGACCAACTTCTGGACAAATTACATTAGGTAATAATGAAATTAATGGACCTGGTGTTGAACGAGGAATGGTATTTCAACAAGGTGCCTTGTTTGAATGGTTAACAGTTGCTGAAAATGTGAATTTTGGATTAAGAATGAAAAAAGAAGACCCAATTGAAACAGCAAAAAAAGTTGAAGAATGGTTAGAAATAGTTGGTCTTCAAGGTTTCGGTAATACTCCAACATACCAATTATCAGGAGGTATGCAGCAAAGGGTTGCTCTTGCAAGATGTTTGATAAATGATCCAGATTTAATTTTAATGGATGAACCATTGGGAGCTCTAGATGCACTCACTAGAGAAAAAATGCAGTCGTTAGTTTTAAAAATTTGGAAAGAAACTGGAAAAACAATTATCCTAATTACACACTCAGTTGAAGAAGCATTGTTACTCGGTGAAAGGCTTTATGTAATGGCACCAAGACCCGGAAGAATTCATAAAGAATACAATCTTCCATTTGCATCTATGGGACTAAAAGAAGATTTAAGAGAAATTAAAAACTTAAAAGATTTTACTAGCAAAAGAGAAGAGATTTTAACCATGATATGGAACATGGAAGAAGAAATTATGGGTAAAGAGTTATAGTATGTTTACTCAATTTATTACCTTTGCAATTATAGTAGCGATTATTGGCTGCATTATGTATGGGCGAAAACTTATTAAAACTGAGAAAGTTGATGCAGTTTTTGGTAACCCTGAGAGAGCAAAAGGTGGAACTCACTGGATCATTGTTGGTAGTAGTGTCATTCTATTAACATGGCTTTATTATTCATGGGATATAGCAAAATCATTTTATCCTCAATCAGCCAATGAATTATGTCAAGTTGGTAAAGTAAACGACTCATTATTATCATTAAAATATTTGTTCCCAATCGAAGAAAGAGAATTCAAAAGTACATCAATTATTAAAGCTGAAAATAAAAATATAATTAAACTTAGAAATGAAATTAAAAATTCTAATGAAATTAGCGAACAACATAGAACAATACTAATTGGATTAATTGATAAAACTAAATCAACTATTCCATTATTAACTAATGAAGCTCTATTAGATAATCAAACAAAAGTTAAAATTTTTGAACTTGTGGGTAAGATTGACCAACTATCTTCTGAGTTTCAAAAAAAAGATTATCCATATGAAACTTTGGATCAAAAAAACAAAAGATTAATTGAGGCTAATGCTGAGGGTATTTGGGGTGCATCTGGTACGGCTGTAGAAAATACAGTTGAAGTGCCTATTATTCCTAAAACTGATAAAGGTTTAAAATTTGACGCAGCAGCTAAAGAACTAAAAATAATCAGTGATGAATTCTTTAAATTGAAAAATCATAACTTTCAATACAAGTCAGTCATGAAAGAGATTAAAGATGATGTTAAAGCTTTTAGAAAAGCAGCAAGTGATAGTGAGGAAGTTGCATCAACATTAGCTAAAGACATTCTTAAAGTTGCAAGAAGAATTGAATATGCAAGTATTTTTCCTCCTAAAACTTTAAATGATTTACAAGGTGCAATTATAACTTTTGATGAAATTCAAAAAAAAGAACAAGGGTCTTTGAGATATGTCGATATGTTTTTATTTCCAGCTGGTACAATTGTATCAAGTGGTCCAAATTGTTCTGAACAAGGTTCTGGTAGATGGCTACCTAAACCCTCTGATACTTTAAATAAATTTATTCTTTTATCAAAACCTAGTGTTGGTTTTAAAAATATTCCATTACTTTGGTTTGAAATGATGGATGTAAGTAAAATAGTTGGATTTATTTTACCTGATTGGATTGCAGATATTGTTCCAGGTAAATATCCTGTTCATAATGAGTTTGGTGTGGTTGAACCAAACTTTAAGAGTAAAGTTTTGAGTGTAGTTACAGGTGAGTTTAATTTATTTAAAATTCCAGTTCCTATGGGACACATTTGGGATTCTTTTTTAAGGGTATTTTTAGGATTAGTTCTTGGGATAATATTTGGAGTACCGCTTGGATTATTTATGGGATTAAATAGATTTGCAAAAGGGTTTTTTGATCCATTAATTGAACTGTATAGACCGGTACCTCCTCTTGCATGGGCTCCTCTTATTATATCTGTTTTAGGTATTGATAACGTTGGAAAAGTATTTTTACTTTTCATGGTATCATTTTCAATTATGATTATATCAGCCAGAGCTGGTGCATCTGGTACTCAATTATCTAAAATTCATGCATCACACTCTCTAGGTGCTTCTAGATGGCAGATATTAAGATATGTTATATTTCCAAATTCATTACCTGAAATTTTAACTGGTGTTAGAGTTGCAATTGGTATGTGTTGGGGAACATTAGTTGCTGCTGAGTTTTTAGCAGGAACTACTGGAATTGGTTTTGTTGAAAACGTAGCTAAAAAATATTTTCAATACGAGGTTATTTGGATCACAATTTTTGTTATGGGAATGTTAGGTTTATTATTTGATGTAACTTTAAGAAAACTTATAGACAAATATATTCCATGGCGTGGTAAAGGATAAGCTATTAATCAAACCATTCTTTATATTTATCTAAATTTTTCTTTAAGTAATTTGGAAGTATGTCGTTATCTGCAACTTGTAATTTTGTAGGACTAAATCTATCTGGTGAATCTTGTTTTGCATTATGATTATAATCAATAGATCTATTTTTTATATTTTCTTTAATTCTATTAATATCAAAACCTTGCAATTCATATTCAGAGTGATTTTCATCATTTAAAAATTTTCTTTCTAGCTCTTCTACACTCTTTAGATTTGAAAAATGCCAGCCCCCATTTGAAACTAAATTAACACTTTGATACTTAATATCTGAAAAAAGAGTATCCACTCTGTAAAATAGATATTTTTTATTTTTGATAGCTCTTAATAAGTCAATATTCTTTAAATCTTTTAATTTACAAGCTTTTGATCCAAACCAACTAACATGAGGCAAACACAAATTAAACTTATAATAAAATAATGTTTGTTTAAAAATAACTATCTTTTTTTTATTAATACGTAAATCAAATTGTTCTAAATTTGGAATTTCATCATTGTCACTATGAATAA
>JAOIVP010000025.1 GCA_028224115.1 Candidatus Pelagibacter sp.
CTATAGCAATACTATTTTTAATAATTTTTGGTTACTTGAATTATAGAAGAAAATAATTAACCACCAGGACCTAAATTTGAAGGTTTTACTTTTAAAATTTTCCAAACACCAGAGGCAGAAGTAATAATTTTATCATTACATCTTAATTCACAAAATAAAAATACAAGTGTATTTGTTTTTTTTAGTATTTTTGTATATCCAGTTATTTCATCTCCAACTTTAGATGCGCCAATAAATTTTAAGTCTAGAGAAATTGTAACACAGGGAGCATTGCCGGAGGTTCTATGAGCTGCAGTTCCTGCCCCAGCATCTATCAATGCTGATAAATAACCACCATGAGTTATTCTTGCAGCATTTAAATGATTTTCATTAATTGTAGATTTAAATTCATATTCTGTCTCTGATATAGTTCTAAATAAAACACCGCCATTGTGCTTCATAAATCCTGGTTTAATACTTATTTGCTCAAACTCATTGCTCATAATTTTTTATAATACAAAAGTTAAGATTAATAAAATTATTAATACAATCATAAAAAAATATATGACCGATCTCTGTAGTGATGCTTTTAATAGCCAATCTAACATTTCAGTTTCCTTTTTGGTGGACCGCCCAGAACTCGAATCTGGAATCTCCCGGTTCGTAGCCGAGCGCCTTATCCAATTTGGCCAGCGGTCCTTATTTAATAATTATTTCCATATATCAAAGTTTTTGATGTAATTTAACTTATAAAATATTATGTTGAGTAATTAATGAGCAAAAAATTAGATGATGTTGTAATTACATCTGCTTTGAGAACACCAATTGGAACATATAAAGGTTCTTTAAAAGATTTGAGCGCTGATAAATTGGGCGCACTCGCAATCAAAGAAGTCATACATAAATCAAATTTGAATTCTGATCAAATTGATGAAGTAATTATGGGTCATGTTCTTACTTCTGGTCTGGGTCAAAATCCAGCAAGACAAGCCTCTATACACGCTGGTATACCGGTATCAAAACCAGCATATATTATAAATCAGGTATGTGGATCAGGCTTAAGATCTGTAGTTTCTGGATTTCAATCAATAAAATTAGAAGAAAATAAAATTATTATTTCTGGTGGTCAAGAAAATATGTCAAGAGCACCACACTCATTGTTTTATAGAGAAAATAAAAAATTAGACGAGTCTAAATTGATAGATACAATGATCAATGATGGTTTAACAGATTCATTTAATCATTATCACATGGGCGTGACAGCAGAAAATGTTGCTGAAAAATTTCAAATTTCTAGAGATGAACAAGATAGCTTTGCATTAAATTCTCAAAAAAAAGCTCAAGAAGCTACAGAAAAAAAAAAATTTAAAGATGAAATAATTAAATTACAAATTAATAATAACAAAGAAAATGTAATTTTTGATAAAGATGAACATCCTAGAAATAATTTAATAATAGATGACTTGAAAAGATTAAAAACTATTTTTAAAGAAAATGGAACTGTTACTCCTGGAAATTCATCAGGTATAAATGATGGTGCGGCTGCAACAGTGTTAATGACAAGAAAACAAGCAGAACTTAAATCTATAGAACCATTAGTTAAAGTAGTTTCATGGGCATCATGTGGAGTGGAGCCATCTTTAATGGGCTTAGGCCCTATCCCTGCAGTCAAAGAGGCATTGGATAAAGCAGATTGGAATATTAATGATGTTGATTTTTTCGAAATAAATGAAGCCTTTGCGGCTCAAAGTATAGCGGTAATAAAAGAACTTAAAATACCTAGTGAAAAAGTTAATGTAAATGGTGGAGCAATTGCTTTAGGTCATCCAATTGGTGCATCAGGAACTAGAATATTAGTTACATTAATACACGAAATGATAAAGCAAAACAAAAGTAAAGGTTGTGCAGCGTTGTGTATTGGTGGTGGCATGGGTATAGCTATGTGTGTTGAAAGAAATTAAATACCTAACTTTTGTACAATTTTATTACAGAAATTCATAAAAAAGCCAAATAACGAGTTAAAATAAACTTAATTATAATATTAATAGGTATATAAAACATTTTAATAAAATGAGTGAAAAATTACTTGTTCCAGATATTGGAGATTTCGAAGAAGTTGAAGTTATAGAAGTTCTAGCAAAACAGGGCGATGAATTAAACATTAATGACCCTGTAATTACAATTGAAAGCGATAAATCAAGCGTTGAAATTCCTTCTACTGTAAAGGGTAAGATTGAAAAAGTTGAAGTTAAAGTTGGAGACAAGGTTTCAAAAGGAGATTTAATTTTAAATATTGTTTCCTCAGGAGAAAATAAAAAAGAAAATCCAATTCCAAAAGATACTGAAAGTATCATTAAACAAGCTGAAGCAGCTCTGGTGGAGAAAAAAGATGAGGTTAAAGTTACTCAGCAACCTACTCAAAAGAAAGAACAATCAACTATTCAGGTTACCAACGCTAAAGATACAGATCCTTTAGAAACCCAAGATTGGTTGGAGTCTTTGTCTGCAGTTATTTCAAAAGATGGAAATCAAAGAGCTCATTTTTTAATTAAAGAATTAATTAATAAAGCTTATCGTGAGGGTGCAAATATTCCTTATACTCAAAATACCCCTTATATAAATACGATACCTCCTGAAGCAGAGGTGAAATCAAATGGAGATCAAAATATTGAGAGAAGAATTAGATCTTTAATAAGGTGGAATGCAGCTGCAATGGTGGTAAGAGCAAACAAAAAATTTCCAGAACTAGGTGGACATATAGGTACATTTGCATCTGCTGCAACTTTATATGATGTTGGTATGAATCATTTTTGGAGAGCAAAAAATAATAAATTTGGTGGAGATCTAGTGTATTTTCAAGGCCACAGCGCTCCAGGAATGTATGCTAGAGCATTTTTAGAGGGAAGATTAAATGAAAAACAATTGGATAGATTTAGACAAGAAGTAAATTCAGGAGGGCTTTCTTCATATCCACATCCCTGGTTAATGCCTAAGTTTTGGCAATTTCCAACAGTTTCAATGGGTTTAGGTCCTATGCTTGCAATATATCAGGCAAGATACATGAAGTATTTAATTAATAGAGGTCTTATTAAAGATGAGGGTCGAAAAGTTTGGGCATTTTTAGGTGATGGAGAAATGGATGAACCTGAGTCGATGGGTGCTATTGGACTAGCAGCAAGAGAAAAATTAGATAATTTAATATTTGTAGTGAATTGTAATCTTCAAAGACTTGATGGACCTGTAAGAGGAAACGGAAAAATTATTCAAGAATTGGAAGGTAGTTTCCGTGGAGCTGGTTGGAATGTAATTAAAGTAATTTGGGGTTCATATTGGGATTCGTTGATAGCGAATGATAAAACTGGTCATTTAGTTAAAATTATGAACGAAACAGTTGATGGTGAGTATCAAGCTATGAAAGCTAGAGATGGTGCCTATGTAAGAGAAAAGTTTTTCGGAAAATATGCTGAAACACAAGAATTAGTATCCAGTCTATCAGATAAAGATATTTGGAGGTTAAACAGAGGTGGTCACGATCCACACAAGGTGTATGCGGCTTATGACAAAGCATCAAAAAACCAAGGAAGTCCAACTGTTATTATAGCCAAAACTATCAAGGGATACGGAATGGGTAAGACAGGTGAAAGTGTAAATACAACTCACCAAACAAAAAAGTTAGATGTAGACGACCTGCTATATTATAGAGATCGTTTCGATGTTCCTTTAACTGATCAACAAGTTAAAAATATTGAATATTTTAAACCTGATGAAAAATCATCAGAAATTAAATATTTAAAAGAAAGAAGATTGAATTTAGGCGGTTACTTACCTGAAAGAACCACATATGCAAAACCAATTAAAGCACCATCAAAAGATATTTTTGATTTTATGAAAGTTTCTACCGGTGAAAAAGAGATGTCCACGACAATGGCAATGGTTAGAATGTTCACTAATTTACTTAGAGATAAAAATATTTCACCAAGGTTGGTTCCAATAATTCCTGATGAAGCAAGAACATTTGGAATGGAAGGTTTTTTCCAAAAAATTGGAATATATGCACATGAAGGTCAAAAATATGAACCAGAAGACTCTGCTCAGTTAAGTTCCTATCGTGAAGATAAAAGTGGACAGGTATTAGAGGAAGGAATTAATGAAGCTGGAGCAATGTCATCTTGGATTGCCGCTGCTACATCATACACAAACCATGATATAGAAATGATTCCAATTTATATTTTTTATTCTATGTTCGGTTTCCAAAGAATTGGCGATCTCGCTTGGGCTGCTGGGGATAGTCAGGCAAGAGGATTTTTAATTGGTGCTACAGCAGGTAGAACTACTTTAGCTGGAGAGGGACTTCAACACCAAGATGGACATAGCCATTTAATAGCTTCAACAATACCAAATTGTGTAACTTATGATCCAACTTTTCATTATGAGTTAGCTGTAATTTTTAGAGAAGGCTTAAGAAGAATGCATGAGAAGAAAGAAAATATTTTTTACTATATAACTACAATGAACGAAAACTATTCTCATCCCGAAATGCCAAAAGATAAAAACTGTGAAGAAGGCATTCTTAAAGGAATGTATAAGATAAAAGAATTTAACAAGTTTAAGAAGACAAAAATTCAACTATTAGGATCGGGCACTATACTTCGTGAAATGATGGCTGCAGCTGAAATTCTTCAAAATGATTATCAAATTGATAGTGAAATTTGGAGTGTAACAAGTTTTAATGAATTAAGAAAAGATGGAATGGAAGTTGAAAGATACAATCTTTTAAATCCAGACAAAGAGCAAAAAATTTCATTTGTTGAAAAATGCCTTGGGAAAACCGAAGGCCCAATAATGGCAGCATCAGATTATATGCGAATGAATTCTGATCAAATAAGACCCTATACTAACAAGAGTTTTTACTCTTTGGGAACAGATGGTTTTGGTAGAAGTGATACTAGAAAAAATTTAAGAAAGTTCTTTGAGGTAGATAAAGAACATTTGGTTGCATATGGTTTGAGTGTCTTAGCTAAAGAACAGTTAATAGCATCAAAGTATGTAAAAGAAGCAATAAAGAAATATAATATTGATGGTGAAAAACCAATGCCAACTAAATTATAATGTCAGAAACTGAAGTTAAAGTACCAAATATTGGAGATTTTAAAGATGTTGAGGTAATTGAAGTACTAGTTTCAGAAGGTCAAATACTCAAAAAAAATGATCCTTTAATTACAATAGAAAGTGATAAATCTAGCGTTGAAATACCATCAAACTTTGAAGGCAAAATTAAATCTTTAAGAACAAAAGTTGGTGATAAAGTCTCTGAAGGTGATTTGATATTAATTTTAGATAGCAAGTCACAATTAAATGAAATAGCTGAAGAAAAACCAGAAATTGAAAAAGAATTCAAAAAAATTAAAGTAATAAAACCAAAAAAAGAACAACCCCAAACTAGTGAAATTAAAACTATTTCTCATGATATTTCATCTGCAAGTCCAAAAGCTCGAAAATTTGCGAGAGAACTCGGAGTAAACATTAGTCAAGTAGTTGGAAGTGAAAAAGATGGAAGAGTTATTGAGGATGACATTAAAAAATTTGTTTCTTCTAAACCTAAAGGTAATAATGAAACAAAAGATAATAAGACAAGTAAAATTAAAAATGAGTTTGAACATTCCGATTTTGGAGAAATTGAAATAAAAGACATACCAAGAGTAAAAAAATTATCTTCTACTTATCTAACCAATTCATGGACAACTATACCTCATGTTACCAATCATGATGAGGCAGACATTACAGAAATGGAAAGCTTTAGAAGCTCTCTCACAGATATGTATACTGGAGAAAAAATTAAAATTACACCTTTAGCATTTATAATAAAAGCATTAGTTGCATCTTTAAAAAAATTCCCAAGTTTTAATTCCTCAATTGATGAAATTGATACTGGAAAAATGACACTAAAAAAATATTTTCATATTGGAATCGCTGTTGATACACCAAACGGCTTAATGGTTCCCAAAATAAGAAATGTTAATAATAAAAAAATTTCATTACTTAGCAAAGAATTAAAAGAAGTTAGTGAACTTTGCAGAAATCTTAAAATTGATAAAAAAGAGTTATTTGGTGGATCAATGACTATTACAAGTTTAGGAGGAATAGGAGGATCATTTTTTACTCCAATCATAAATTATCCAGAAGTTGCAATATTAGGAGTAGGTAAATCTCAAAAAAAACAAATATTCATTAATGGAAAATTTCAAACTAGAACAATGTTACCAATATCTTTGTCTTATGATCATAGAATTATAGATGGAGCTGAGGCTGCAAAATTTAACAATGACTTAAAAGAAAATTTAGGTAAAAATTTTGCTTACAAGTTAGCTGTCTAATATAAATCATGTCAAAAACCACCTCATTATTAAGCGCTTTGCTGTGTACTTTTATTTGGGGAACAACTTTTATTGCTCAAGATACTGGTATGGACAACATTGGCCCATTCACATTTAATGCAGTAAGATTTTTTATAGGGTTTTTGGCAATTACGCCGTTAGTTTTTTTATTTGAATTAAAAAAATATAAGTCAGAGTTTAAATCTGACATTAAAACTTTTATAAATCTCACATTTTTAATTGGTTTATCTTTATTTTTAGGTTCCGCTTTGCAACAAGTTGCATTGCTTTATACAGATGTTGCTAATGCAGCTTTTTTTACAATTTTTTATGTTCCAATAGTACCAATCATAATTTTTTTATTTAAAAGAACATCAATTCATTGGAGTGTTTGGCCATCAGTAGTTTTATGTTTAATTGGAGGGTATTTATTAACAAATTTTTATGATGCTACGGTTAGACTTGGAGATAGTTTAGTAATTCTTGGAGCTTTGTTTTGGAGTACTCATATAATTTTTACAGGAATAATTGTTAAAAAATACGATCTTCCTTTAACTCTTGGTGCTGCTCAAACTCTAATTGTTGCTTTGTTTTCATCTCTAATAGCACTTATTTACGAGGAGTTTATTTATTTAGATATTATGAAAGAAATAAATTCTATCTTATACGCTGGTATTTTATCAGGTGGTTTTGCTTTCGTTTTACAAATTTATGCTCAAAAAAATATTTCCCCTGCCCCTGCTGCAATAATTTTTTCTTTAGAGGGAGTATTTGCAACTATTGCTGCTTGGTATATTTTAAATCAAGTTTTAGATATTAATAATTTACTTGGATGCTTTTTTATTTTGTGTGGTGT